>JASHQT010000071.1 GCA_030039005.1 Bryobacteraceae bacterium | reverse complement strand
GGCGATTACAACGTGCCGCTCCAGGCCTCTAACGGGGTGGCCGCGCCTCTGTCATCCGTGTTGGGCGCCGGCTTCGACGCGCTCAAAATCAAGAGCATCCATCTGGACATCGAAGCCTCGGAACGCAAGCGCTTCCTGCAAGTGGACCAGATCACAGCCTCGCCGAGTCAGGTGCATCCGGGCGATTCGGTCGAGGTCGCCGTCACGCTTACCGGCGAAAACGGACTGGAAGTCCAGAAGAGCGTCCGCTATCGCGTGCCCGTCGGCGCGCCCACCGGTACGCTCAACTTCACCGTCTCGGATGGATCCGTCAGCAACGCGCTCGACTATCAGCAGTTGGCGGCCGAGCAGCCCAGAAGCCCCGCGCAACTGGTCTCGTTCTTGAACGATCTTCGCCCCAACACCAACGCCTATGTGCGCGTATGGCGTACCGATCCGGCTTTCCTGGTCCAAGGCCAGGATCTGCCCGATCCGCCGCCGTCCGTCGGCCTGATTCTTGCGAAAACGCAGGCGGCGCAAGGCGTGTGGGTTCCGCGCGGTTCGAAAATCGGCGAACTCGAAATTCCCACTGGCGACGTCGTTGTCAGCGGATCGAAAACAGCGCAAGTGGAAGTAATCGAATGAACAAGTTTTTTTGCGCGGCGCTCGCCGCGCTCCCATTCACTGCCATGTCCCTGGCCGCGGCCACCACGGCTACCTGGGAGATGAACACCTATCAGGATTTCCTGAGAGGCCGCTTCCAAGGCATTGCGCTCGATCGCGACGGCCGGCTGACGCTCGCGCCCAAGCTTGAGACCGTCTTCTCCTCCGGCCAGCCGACCATCTGGAGCATCGCGCGCGGGCCCGACGGCTCCATTTACGCCGGCACCGGCCATCGCGGCCGCGTCTACCGGATCAAGCCCTCGGGTGGGAGCGAACTGGTATGGACCGCCGACCAGCCTGAGGTTTTCGCCGTCGCTGTCGATCCCACGGGCGTCCTCTACGCCGCTACTTCGCCCGACGGCAAAGTGTACAAGATCGAACCCGGGACCGGACAAAGCAGAGCCACGGAGTTCTTCGCGCCGCAGGCCAAGTATATTTGGGCGCTCGCTTTCGCCAAAGACGGAAGCCTGTTCGTCGGCGCCGGAAATCCCGGCAACATCTATCGCGTGGACAAGACCGGCCAGGCCGAGACTTACTATGAAACCGGCCAGTCCCACGTCACGGCGCTCGCCTTCGATGCGCACGGCAATCTTCTCGCGGGCTCCGAGCCCAACGGCATCCTCTATCGCATCAGCGCCAAGGACAAAGCCTTCGTGCTCTACAACGCGAGCCTGCCCGAAATCCGCTCTATCGTTCCCATGCCCGACGGCACCATCTACGCCGCCGCGCTCGGCGGGTCCGTCGCCAACCGTGCCGCGCCGCTCACCACCGCTCTCTCGCAAGCGGGAGGCATCACGGTCACCGCTCCCACTACTTCCATCACGGTCACCGATTCGACGGATACGCAGGAACAAACCGAAATCAAGCCGAAATCGGCACCCAGCACCACGGTCGTGCAGCCGTTCCAGCAGGTCGCTAGCGCGAGTCCACTCACCGAAATTCCCGGCGTCGATAAATCGGCGGTCTACAGAATCAACCCCGACGATACCGTGGAAACGCTGTGGACCTCCAAGGAAGAGAACGTTTATAGTCTCGCCGTGCAGCCCAACGGATCTTTGTATTTCTCTACCGACGGCCAAGGACGCCTCTATCGCCTGAGCGCCGACCGCAAAGCCGCGCTGCTCGTGGCGACGAACGAAGGCGAGGCCACGCGCCTGCTCGAATCGCCCGACGGCTTGGTGGCCGCCACCGGCGATATGGGCAAGGTGTTCAAGCTGGCGGAAACTTCGGGGCCTTCGGGCAGCTACGAGTCGCCCGTGCACGATTCAGGTTCCGTCGCGCGCTGGGGCCGCATCTCCTGGAGGGAAGCTTTTCCGGGCGCGGGCGGCAAGACGCAGCTTCAGACCCGTTCGGGCAACTCCGCGCGCCCCGATAAAACCTGGAGTGACTGGTCGGCCCCGCTGACGGATCCCCAGAATTCGCTCATCCGCAGCCCCAATGCGCGCTACATTCAATGGCGAGCGAGCCTGGAAGGATCGGGCGCCGCGATCGAAAACGTGAGCATCGCGTACCTGCCGCAGAACAACCCGCCCTTGGTTCGCAGCATCAACGTCAGCATGCAGAATTCGAACCAAAAAGCCGCGGCCGCCGCTGCGTCTGCCTCCGCAAATGCGGCTTACAGCATCACGGTGACGGACACAGGCGAAACTTCGACGCCCGCCGGTACGCCCACGCAGACGCTCTCGCATGGCTCCGGCTCTCAGATTCAGGTGACCTGGCAAGCCGACGATCCCGATGGCGACCGGCTGCTTTACTCGTTGTATTTCCGCGGCGAAGACGAAAAGGAATGGAAGCTCCTGCGCGCCAATGTGATGGAGAATTCGTTGCTGCTCGATGGCGACGTGCTCGCCGACGGCCGTTATTACTTCCGCGTCGTCGCTTCGGACCTTCCGTCCAATCCGCCTAACGTCGCCCGCACCGATGAATTGGTCAGCGCGCCTGTGTTGATCGACAACACGCCGCCTTTGGTCACCCTGAGCGCGCCGCGCCGCACGAATGATCGCGTGGAAGTGGACGCCGACGCCACGGACCAAACCTCGCCTTTGCGGCGCTTCGAATATTCGCTCGACGCCGGCCCCTGGACCCCCGTGGAAGCGGCCGACGGCGTCACCGATTCGCCGCACGAACAGTATCACATCGCGATCGACCGGCTTCCTTCCGGCGAGCACCTGCTCGTGGTTCGCGCCTACGATACGGCCAACAACGCCGGCCTCGCCAAAGTCGTCATCCATTAACCATTAACTGCTACCCTGCTAGTCGATGCCCATCTTCCACGCCATCGTCCTCGGAATCGTCCAGGCGCTCACCGAATTCCTGCCGATTAGCAGCACTGCGCACCTGATCCTGATTCCTTGGTTCTTCGGCTGGAGCGACGGCGGCCTGACCTTCGACGTCGCCCTTCACGCGGGAACCTTGCTGGCCGTTATCATTTACTTCTTTCGCGACTGGGTCCAAATCATCGCCGAGGGCTTCGGTCTCAAGGTCGGCGGCAACCCGGAGATCCAGCGCAATCCTAAACTCCTCTGGCTGCTGGCCGCGGCTTCCATCCCCATCGGCATCGTCGGATACAAGTTCGACAAGCAAGCCGATACCGTCTGGCGCCAGCCTTACGTGATCGGCACGATGCTGATCGTGGTCGGCATCGTGATGTGGGTCGCTGAACGGCGGCGCATCGGCGATAAAGCCATGGACAAGGTCTCCTGGAGCGACGGCATTGTCGTCGGCCTGGCGCAAGCGTTGTCGGTGATTCCCGGCACCTCGCGCAGCGGCGCCACCATAACCGCCGGCCTGTTCCGCGACATGAATCGCGAGACGGCTGCCCGTTTCTCGTTTCTGCTTTCCACTCCCGCCATTGCGGCCGCGGTCGCGAAAAAGTACTGGGATATCCACAAAGCAGGGGGCATCCCGGCCGACATGAAAATGCCCCTCATCGTGGGCATCATCGTCTCCGGCGTCCTGGGCGCCGTCGTGATCGCCTTCTTCCTGCGCTACCTGCGACGCGACAGCTTGATGCCGTTCGTTTACTATCGAATCGTTTTTGGCATAATAGTAGTCGCTCTGGCTGCATTTTTCCGCTTCTCAGCGGAATGAGAATCTTAGGACCCACTCGCTTCTCCAGACTCAACGAAGCCGGCGGATTAGTGTATCTGTTCACCGGCCTATTCCTGATGTTGAGTCTGATCTCTTATCATCCGCAGGATCCCTCCTGGAATTCGGTCACCGGCGTCACCCACGCGCAAAATCTCACCGGCCTCGCCGGATCGTATACCGCCGATCTTTGCTTCCAACTGCTGGGCCTGAGCGCGTTCAGCCTCCCGGTTCTGTTGTGGCTGCTAGCCTGGAAATGGATCCGCTCGGCCTCTATCGAAGCTGCCGGTGTCAAAGTCTTCGGCTCCGTAGTACTCTTTCTGAGCATTTCCACCGCGTTATCCATCCGTCCTTTTTTCCATCCGTGGAACGGAGCGTTTTCCTCGGGCGGTGTCATCGGAATCCTGATCGCCGCTTCGCTGATGTCTTCGCTGAACGTGGCCGGCACGGTCCTGCTCACGGGCATCTGCCTGATCCTCTCGCTGTACCTGATTTCCAAATTCTCCATGGCGGTGGTGGCGCGCCGGTTCGCCGGGCCGCTGGCTTTCCTCGCACGCATGCATGATCGATTCGCCGCCTGGCGCGAGCGCAGACTCGCGGCGGCTGAGGAGAAAGCTTCCCAGCGCACCGCTGCCCGCGCCGAAAAACGCGCCGCGAAACGAGTTGCGCAGCAAGAGCTCGAAATTCCCGTCGCCTCCCAAATTGAACCTCCGGTCGAACGCGAGCCGGTTTACGCCGCACCGTCCGTCGAAGAACCGCCGGTCGAACACGAAATCCCCATCCACGAGCTCGAATACCAGCCGCCTGCCGCTTCTTCGCGCCCGCCCTGGGAGGAACCCATGCGGGAACCCGAACCCGCGCCGGAACCCGCACCGGCTCGCAAACCGCGACGTCCAGCACCCGAGCCAATGGACCATCCGGCTTATCAATTGCCCTCGACAGCGCTGCTCAATGAAGTTCCCGCGCGCAATCCGTTCGATTCCATCGAGCTCAAGGAAATCGCCGGGCGCATCAAGTCCAAGTTCGAGGAGTTCAACGTCCACGGCGCCGTGGTGCAGATCAATCCCGGCCCCGTGGTCACCACGTTCGAACTCAAGCCCGAAGCGGGCGTCAAGTACAGCCGCATCACCACCCTCACCGAAGATTTGTGCCTGGGCCTGCAAGCCGAATCCATCCTGATCGAGCGCATTCCCGGCAAACCCACCGTGGGCATCGAAGTTCCCAACACGCGCCGCGAAGTGATCAGCCTGCGGCAGATTCTCGAATCCGACGAATTCATGGATTCGCACTCGCACCTCACCATCTGCCTGGGGAAAGACATCAGCGGACGCATCAAAGTAGCTGCGCTCGAATCCATGCCGCACCTGCTCATCGCCGGATCCACGGGCGCCGGCAAAAGCGTGATGCTCAATTCCATGATCATGTCGATCTTGTACAAGTCGACTCCGGATGAAGTCCGCATGATCCTGGTGGACCCCAAGCGCCTGGAAATGGGCCTGTACGAAGGCATTCCGCATCTGCTGACGCCCGTGATCACCGATCCCAAAAAGGCAACTTACGCGTTGCGCAACGCCGTGCTCGAAATGGAGCGCCGCTTGAAGTTGCTGGCCGGCCAAGGCGTACGCAACATCGATCAATACAACAAGAAAGTGCGCGCGCTCGCAAACGAGCCCCGCAGTCTTTTTGAAGAGGAAGACGAAACGCCCGAGATCGATCTAAAGCCGCTGCCGTTCATCCTGATCGTGATCGACGAGCTGGCGGACTTGATGATGCTGGAGCGCGCGAACGTCGAAGAAGCCGTCGCACGGCTGGCCCAGATGGCGCGCGCGGTCGGGATGCACCTGGTGCTCGCGACGCAGCGGCCGAGCGTCGACGTGATCACCGGTCTCATCAAAGCCAATTTCCCGTCGCGCATCAGCTTTCGCGTCGCCACGCGCGTGGATTCGCGCACGGTGCTCGATGTAATGGGCGCCGAGCATCTGCTCGGAAAAGGCGACATGCTGTTCCTGCCGCCGGGGTCGTCGCGGCTGACCCGCGTTCACGGCGCGTTCGTCACCGAAGCCGAAATCAATCGCGTGGTCGAATGCTGGAAAGCTCAGGCGCGGCCGGATTACGATCAGACCTTCCTGCTGGCTCCGCCTGCCGAGGACGAAGATCCCGAAGGGGCCGAATTCGAAGGCGGCGACGATCCGGCGTATCAGGACGCTGTCCGCGTCGTGCTCGAAATGGGCAAAGCATCGACTTCGACTTTGCAGCGTCGCTTGCGTCTAGGCTACGGCCGCGCCGCGCGCATTCTCGACATGATGCAGCACGAAGGCATCATCGGACCGCCGGATGGGAGCAAGCCGCGCGAAGTGCTGAAGCGCCCGGACTGGCTCGAAGAAGTCGAGAAGCAACTCCGTTAGTTGGTGGCGCGAACTGGCACCACATCAGGTACCGGATCGCGCGGCATCACGATCCAGGCCACGATATAAGACACCAGGCCGAAGCACGGAAGCGGAAACACGGTAATCACCACCCACAGCACCCGCACCAATGTCACGTCGACACCGAAATAGCGCGCAAAGCCGGCGCAAACGCCGGCGACCATCTTGCCTTCCGTAGGGCGGGTCAGCGCCGGAGCCGGCCTGACGCCCGAAGTCCCGCGGCCTGAGGGAGCGCCGCAGCTAAAGCAGAAGTTGTCTTGCTCCCTCAATTCACTACCGCATCTGGTGCAAAACATCGAATTTTGCCTCTGTTTAAGCTACGCGTCAGAGCGTCGTTTTGTTCCCCGGCGAGATTTTTCCCAGAATCATCGCTCTCCGCGCGCCGGTTGCGGATGGCAGATTCCCGGCGCGGCCGTGATACGTCTGATAGGCGAGCAGCGCGAACAGAATCGCCTCTTTGGAATCCACGCCAACACCGAATTCCGCCGAAGTGGTAACGCGAGCGCGGATCAGCGCGGCCAGCCGCTCCATCAGGTAGCGATTGTGCGCACCGCCGCCGGAGACGATCACGTCCTGTGTACGCGGATAGCGGCTGACCGCGCGAACAATGGTCTGCGCCGTCAGCTCCGTCGCAGTCGCGATATCGATGCCAGTTGTGCGAACGAACTCGACGCCATACTGCTCGCGACCGCAGGATTTGGGTGGATCCCGATCGTAATAGGGATCGGCGAGCAATCGTTCGAGCAAGGCTGCATTTACTTTCCCCGCGCGCGCCCGCGCGCCATCGCGGTCGAAGGGAGGCGCGAGCGCGTCCATGATCATGTTGCCTGGGCCGGTGTCGAAAGCGATTACTTGTTCGGGCGATGCGTTTGCCGGAATCACGGTGATGTTCGCAATGCCGCCGATGTTCAGCGCGATGCGCGTGCGCTCGGGATGCCGGAAAAGTTGGTAATCGAGAAAAGGAACCAGGGGCGCGCCTTTGCCCCCTGCGGCCATATCAGCGGTGCGAAAATCAGCGATGGTCTCAATGCCGGTGCGCTCGGCGATCACGGCTGCCTCACCGATCTGCAGCGTGCTTGCGATCCTGCGGCCACAAAATTCCACCGGTTCGCCTTCATGAAAAATCGTTTGGCCGTGCGATCCGATGAGCTCGATGGTCTCGAGCGGCACGCCGCATTGCATGACTGCTTCGGCGAACAACTCACCGAGTAGAAAATTCAGCCGCGCAATCGTAGCCGTGTGGGTCGCCGCGTTGGAAGCCGACAGAATCGCCGCGCGAACCTCGGGAGGATACGGGACCGTGCTCGTCGAGATAACCTCGATGCCGTCCGCGATATCGACCACCGCCACGTCGATGCCGTCCACCGACGTTCCGCTGATCAGTCCGGCGACCCTCACTAATGCTTCAGCTCCCGTTGGAGTTCATTCAGCAACTGCAGTGCGTCGATGGGCCGCAGCTCGTCGATTTTGAGACTGCGAATGCGCTCGGCGATCTGATAATTCACGGGCTCGAACAGTTGAATCTGCGTCGGCCCCGATAGCCGCGGACTCAACTCTTCTGTCACGGCGTGTTCGGAGCGCTCGTGAAGGGCGAGAATCTCACGCGCGCGCTCGACCACCGAGACCGGCAGGCCCGCGAGCCGCGCCACCTCGATTCCATAGCTGCGATCCGCCCGACCCGGTTCCACTTTCCGCAGAAAAATCACTTGATCGCCCGCTTCCTTCACGGACACGTGCAGATTCGCGACGCCGGGTAATTGATCGGCGAGCTCAGTCAGCTCGTGATAATGCGTTGCAAAGAGCGTACGGCAGCGGATGCGCTGGTGAATATGCTCGATCATCGCCCAGGCCAGCGCGAGGCCGTCATACGTCGCCGTACCGCGTCCGATTTCATCCAGCACCACCAGGCTGCGCGCCGTCGCGGTGTTCAAGATCACGGCGGCTTCCGTCATCTCCACCATGAACGTGGATCGGCCGCGCGCCAGATTGTCCGCCGCGCCGATGCGCGTGAAGACGCGATCGACAATGCTGAGCGCGGCTGAATCCGCGGGCACGAACGAACCCATCTGCGCGAGGATGATGATCGCCGCCGCTTGTCGCAGATAGGTCGATTTGCCGCCCATGTTTGGCCCCGTGATCACGGCGACGAATTGGGACTCGGGATTGAAGTACAGATCGTTGGGAATGAAGCGCAGCGCGTCTTTTTCGGCGAGTTTTTCGATCACCGGATGACGGCCTGCCACGATTTTAATCTCGCCTGAATCGGTGAAGCTGGGGCGCACGTAGCGATTTTCTGCGGCCACTTGCGCGAGCGCGCAGGTGACGTCCAATTCGGCAATGGCAGCCGCCGTCTGGCGGATGCGCGCGGCGTGCTCAGCGGCGAACAGCCGCAGCTCCTGGAAAATTTCACGTTCGAGTGCGAGGATTTTTTCTTCGGCGTCCAGAACTTTGCTTTCCAGCTCCTTCAATTCGGGCGTTGTGAAGCGCTCCGCATTCACCAGCGTCTGTTTGCGCTCGAAATCGGAAGGAGCGAGGTGCAGGTTGGCTTTCGAGATCTCGATGTAATAGCCGAACACGTTGTTGAAGCGGACTTTGAGCGATTGGATGCCCGTGCGGGAGCGCTCGCGCAGCTCGATCTGCGCAATGTACTGGCGGCTGTTGCGGCTGATATCGCGCAATTCGTCGAGACCGGCGTGAAACCCGGCGCGAATGGTGCCGCCGTCGGCGAGATTCACGGGAGGCTGTTCGGCGATCGCCGTCAGGATGCGGTCGCGCACTTCCGGAATCTCATCCAGGAGATCCGCGATCTCATGCAAGCGTGCGGATTTGAACCCGGCGATCTGCTCCTTGAGCTTCGGCACCAAGGCGAGCGAGCGTCCTAGCGCCAGCAACTCGCGTGGGCCGGCGGTTCCGAGCGTGAGTTTGGCAAGCAAGCGCTCGAGATCCAAAACGTTGGCGAGAAGCTTGCGGGTTTCCGAACGCGCGATTGTCGATTCGAGTGCGGCCTGCACAGCATCGAGGCGCGCGTCGATTTCTTCGAGCTGCAGACAGGGGCGCAGCAGACGCGCGCGCAGCATGCGTCCGCCCATGCCGGTCGAGGTTTGGTCGAGGACGTGGATGAGCGTGGATTCGCGGCTTTCGCCCGCGAACAATGGCTCCAATAACTCCAGATTGCGCACCGTGACGGCATCCAGAATCATGGACTCACACCGGTCGTAGTAAGTAGGCCGGTCAATGTGCCCGAGCGCGGATTTCTGCGTGTCGCGCAAGTAGTGCAGGATCGCGCCGGCGGCCGATACCGCGAGCGATTTGCCGCCCAGGCCGCAGCCATCGAGCGTGAGCAGGCGGAAATGCTCGCGCAGCGCGCGGTCGGCGTAATCCAGGCTGAAGATCCAATCTTCGAGCAACGTGCGCAATGCCGGGACTTCGGTGAGCGATTCGGCGGCCAGGACCTCACGGACGTTCAGGTTTTCGAGCGCGGCATTCATGTCCGCAAGATCCAGTTCGGTGGCGCGAAACTCGCCGGTAGAAATATCGACGTGTGCGATTCCGGCCCGCGTGCCGTTGCGGCACACCGCGGCCAGGTAGTTGTTTTCGTGGGAGCGCAGCAGCGAAGATTCAGTCGCGGTTCCGGGGGTCACCACGCGCGTCACTTCGCGCTTCACGAGCTTTTTACCCGCGCCCGCTTCTTCCATCTGATCGCAGATGGCCACGCGATAGCCTTTCTGGATCAGGCGCGCCAGATACCCGTCGGCCGAATGATAAGGAACGCCGCACATCGGAATCGCCTGGCCCTTTTCCTTATTGCGGGAGGTGAGCGTGATTTCGAGCTCGCGAGCCGCGGTGACGGCGTCTTCGTAGAATAGCTCGTAGAAATCGCCCAACCGGAACATCAGCAGCGCGTTGGGCACCTGCTGTTTGATGGCGTGATATTGCCGCATGAGCGGCGTGGACGCGCCGGACATCGCGGGTGTTGACGCCTCGGGCGTCGCGGCGTCGCCCTCAGGCATACAGGCCGCGGGTCTGCAATGCCGAAGCCACGCGATCGATGGCCAGCATGTACGCGGCCAGCCGGTTATGCACGTTGTGCTTTTCGGCGTAGCTGACCACGTCGCGGAAGCTGTTCACCATGATTTCTTCCAGCCGCCCGTTCACCAGCTGCTCATTCCAGAAGAAGCCCTGCCGGTCCTGTACCCATTCGAAGTACGAAACTGTGACGCCACCCGCGTTGGCGAGAATATCGGGGACCACGAAGATTCTCTTGTCGGCGAGGATCGCGTCGGCTTCGGAAGTCGTGGGGCCGTTAGCGCCTTCGCAGATGATCTTGGCCTTGATGCGGTCGGCGTTGGCGGTGGTGATGACGTTTTCTTTCGCGGCGGGCAGCAGCACGTCACAATCGAGAAAAAACGCCGAGTCGCGGTCGATGTCCTCACCTCCGGAAAATCCCGTAATGGAACCTGTGTCGTGCCGATGCTTCATGAGGGCTTCGATATCCAGGCCTTGCGGATTGTAGACCGCTCCATCGTATTCGATGATGCAGATGATTTTGAATCCAGAGCGCGCCATCAGGCGCGCGGACATGCCGCCGACGTTGCCGAATCCCTGAATCACCACGCGGGTATTGGCGACATCCAGGCCGAAACGACGCAGAGCCTGCATGGTGACGATCATGCAGCCGCGTCCGGTGGCTTCGGTTCGCCCGCGCGATCCGCCGAGCGCGAGCGGCTTGCCGGTGACCACGGCTGTGGCGGTGTGGCGGCTGTGCATCGAATAAGTGTCCATCACCCAAGCCATAGTTTGCGGATTGGTGTTGATGTCGGGCGCGGGAACGTCACGCTCGGGACCGATGATGTCCATGATCTCGGAAGTGTAGCGGCGCGTGATGCGCTCCAGCTCGCCGGGCGAGAGCACGTCGGGATCGCAGATCACGCCTCCCTTGGCGCCCCCGAACGGGATGTTCACCACCGCGCATTTCCACGTCATCCAGGCGGAGAGCGCACGCACTTCATCCAGCGTGACGTCGGGAGCGAAGCGGATTCCGCCTTTGGCCGGCCCGCGGACGATGGAGTGCTGGACGCGATATCCGGTGAACACTTCGTAGCGGCCGTCGTCTAGCACCACTGGCACGGCAACCTTCAGCTCCAGCGCCGGCGTGCGCAGAATTTTGCGCAGGCCTTCGTCGAGGCCCAGCAGCTCGGCTGCTTCGTCGAAGCGCGCCTCCGCGGAAACCCACGGATTGGTTTCCTTTTCAGACGACGGAATCGCTTCCAGGATCATCCGGAAAACCTCCGACTACATTGTAGCCGTTCGTTTCGGGTCGATTGTGTTGGAGCGAGCGCAGTCGGATCGTGGAGCGGCAGAAGGCTGGAAGGGAAAGACAGGGAGACAAGGTAGATGAAGGAGACAAGGAATACGGGGGAGACGAGGAAAGCCTAGAATCAAGGTATGGTTGCGCGAGTACTTGCTGCGCTGCTGGCGTGCGCTGCTGTGCCCGCCTTCTGCCAAAGCGGCGACCTTGCGGTGGGCAAGCTTCTCGTGGCCAGCCGCGACCTGGGAGATCCGAACTTCGCCAAGGCCGTGATTCTTCTGGTGCGCTTCGACGCCGATCAAGGCGCGGTAGGCCTGACGATCAACAAGCGCACGGACATCCCGATTTCGCGCGCGTTTCAGGATCTGAAAGAAGCCAAGGGCCGCAGCGATCCCATTTACATCGGCGGCCCGGTGGAGCTAAACACCGTGATGGCGCTGCTGAAGACCGAGAGCAAGCCGGACGGCGCGAGCCGCGTGTTCGGCGACGTATATCTGATCAGCGACAAGGACCTGTTGACCCAGACGCTGGCATTGAAGGCCGAGGCAGCCGTGTTTCACGCCTATGTGGGATACGCGGGCTGGGGCCCGGGGCAGTTGCAGCACGAGGTGGAGCTAGGGGCGTGGCATATCCTGCCGGCGGACGCAGCGATGGTGTTTCACGCCGATCCCGATGCATTGTGGGAGAAGCTGATCAAGCAGACCGAGCTGCAGATCGCGCGGGCGGTCACTTATACGCCGCGACTCCGGTAACGCGCTCGCCGATCACCAGCGTGTGGATGTGATCGGTGCCTTCGTAGGTTTTCACCGTTTCGAGATTGCACATATGGCGCATGATGGGAAATTCGTCCATGATGCCGTTGGCGCCCAGCAAGTCGCGGCTTAGCCGGGCGCATTCGAGCGCGATGGCCACATTGTTGCGCTTGAGCATGGAGATGTGCGCGGGTTCGATTTTGCCCTGGTCCTTGAGGCGGCCGGCATGGATCGCGAGCAGTTGCGCTTTGGTGATCTCGGTAATCATCCACGCCAGCTTTTCCTGCAC
>JASHQT010000567.1 GCA_030039005.1 Bryobacteraceae bacterium | reverse complement strand
CGGGGCATCGAGAGCCGGTTCGTAAACGGACTGCGTGTGACGACGCCCGAGGTTCTGGACGCGGTGGTGAAGGTTTTGGCGGGCACCGTCAACCGCGAACTAGTCGCGGCGTTTATTGCCTGCGGCGCACGGGCCGTCGGATTGAGCGGCATGGACGCCTTGCTTACCGAGGCGCGCCAGATGAGCCCGGAACTTGGGTGGGTGGGCAAGCCCGTGCGATCCGACGCACGTCTACTCGACGCTTTGATCGAACTGGGATACATTCCGGTGGTCGCCTGCCTGGCGGGCGACCGCCAGGGGCGCTTCTACAATGTCAACGCCGACCAGATGGCCGTCTCGGTGGCGGGGGCTCTGCGCGCCGACAAGATCCTGTTCCTGACGGACGTCGACGGCGTCAAAAATCAAGAAAATGTCGTCTATTCGACATTAAATTCCCGGCAATGCGGCCAACTCATCGATGACGGAATCGCCACGGGAGGCATGCTGGCCAAGCTACAATCCGGCCTCGAAGCGCTTGAAACGGGGATCGGTGAAGTTGTCATTGCGCCTGGCGCCGCACCCGGCGTAGTGGGGAAGCTGCTCGCGGGAGGCGCGCTGGGTACCCGGCTGATAGCGTCACCCGATAATCAAGCCCTGAGGGGGGCCGCAGTTCGCCATGCGTAACGTCCTTAGTGAATCTTCTGTACTAGAAGGTCTAGAACGTTTGGATTACAGCGATACGCTCGTCGCGCGAAAAGCCAGCATGCGCGACATCCCCGCTCTCCTTCAATTGATTAATTTCTACGCGGCTGAAGGCATTATGTTGCCGCGCACTGAATTCGAAATCTCAGAAAATATCCGCGATTTCACAGTTGTCTACTCGGGCTCCCAACTGCTGGGATGCGGTGCACTGCATTTTTATACACCCACCTGCGCCGAAATCCGGTCGCTCGCCGTGGCTCCCGAAGCTCGCAAGCGGGGCGTCGGATTCTTCCTGACGAACGCCCTGGAGAAAGAAGCGATTAACAACGATCTCAGCAGCATATTTGCCTTCACTTATGTGCCGGATTTTTTTCGCCGCCTGGGCTTTCAGCAAGTGGATCGGGGCCTGCTCCCGCTCAAGGTTTGGAAAGACTGCTTGTGTTGTCCCAAGTTCCAATGCTGCGATGAAATCGCTGTAATGAAAGTACTTAGAGGCGATACAGCGTCCGCCTTACACCTCGATCGCAGCGGCGAGCTAGTCCAACTGCCCAGCCTCAAGCGCGGTTGACCCAGGACGCAGGTTTTCCGTCTTTCTTTTAAAATTTTAGCGATCCAGTGAGATTTTTTCCTGGCATTCCCACTACGCCTGTGTATAATTTGTAAACATACATTAGTTAGCACTCCGGGAGGGATCATCGGTCTATGAAGGCGCAGACCATCGACGTAAAACAGTCAACCGGAAGAATACTGTGCTGCACGATTTTTCGAGCCGGCGGCAAGAAATTGCTTGCCAAGGGCCACGTGATCAGTGAAGAAGATGCTCGGATGCTCGAGACGGAAGGGATGAACGAGGTCTGGGTCACCGAGCTGGAAGATGGAGAAGTAGGCGAAGACGAGGCTGTTATGCAGGTCGCGAGCGAAATCGGCTGTGGAGCGCTCGAAATCCGTCTCGCCGCTGGAGGAAGAGCGAATTTATTTACTACCGAGGGATGTTGTCTCCTGGTGGACGATGAGCTGTTAAAGCAAATCAATTGCACTGCGAGCATGGCGATCGCCACGTCTCTGAATTTCTCCTACGCGCGTCCCGGCCAGCGGGTCGCGACCGTCAAGAGCACGCCTTTCGCCGTGGCCAAGCCGGAGCTGGACGCGATGATTTCCATCATTAAGGAGCGCGGGCCTATCCTACAGGCGCGTCCCATCCGCACTCCGGCGGTGGCGATTCTGTACACCGATCCGGTGAATGGCGAGCGCGCGCGGCAGTTGTTCGAGAACATCATGCGACAGCGGCTGGATCGCATGGGGTGCGCAGCCAGCTTCGTTTTGTCTTCGGTGGAGGAAGAAAGTACGGCGGCACGTTCGCTCCAGCATTTGCTGCGCGCCAAGCCGACCACGGTGCTGATCGCTTCCACCACTGCTCCCGCGGGCCCCGACGATGTCATCGGCCGCGCCATGCTTCGCGCCGGCTGCCAAATCGAGCGCTTCCTGGCCCCCGTCGAGCCGGGCAATCTGTTCCTGCTCGGCTACCGCGACGACGTACCGATCGTGTCGGCTCCCGGCTGCTTCCGGTCGGCCAAGCCGAATATCGTGGACTTGATGCTGCCGCCTATGCTGGCGCGCTATCGTGTCTCGGGCTGGGAAGTGGCCTGCCTGGGTCACGGCGGATTGCTCGCCTAAGCCCGCTTCCTCGTCTGTAACCATCGGCCGGACGTCTTGCCCGAGGCGTCCGGTTTTTTGTAGCCTATCCTGCTAAGCTGACGTACGAGCTGTCCGACTCTTCCACCATTCTCGCCACGGGCGTCTCCGCCATCCTTGCCCCCGGCATCCCGGCCTTAGCGGCGGGCGCGCTAGCCTATGCCGTGCGTGCGCCCTCCTGCTCGTGGCTGGCCCCTTCGGTTTTCCGCGGCGTCGATACGCGTCCGGCTATTGCGCTCACCTTTGACGACGGACCGAGCGAATCCACTCCCGAACTGCTCGAAATCCTCGCCCGCTTCGGCGCGCCGGCGACATTTTTCCAAATCGGCGCGAACGCTCGCCGTCTGCCCGCTATCGCCCGCGAGGTCGCCGCAAGACACGAGATCGGCAACCACACCGAATCCCACTCGATGCTGGCGCTCAAGTCTCCAGGATTCATCCATCGCGAGCTCGCGGCGGCGCAGGCAACGATTGAAGAGGCCACTGGAATTCGTCCGCGCTTGTTTCGCGCTCCCTACGGCGTGCGCTGGTTGGGACTGCGCGACGCACAGCAGCGTCTGGCTCTCCAGGGCGTGATGTGGACCACCATTGCGCTAGACTGGAAACGGCAGTCTCCCGCCGTCGTCTCCCGCGTGCTGGCCGGCGCGACCAGAGGCTCGATCGTCTGCCTGCACGATGGCCGAGCTCGGGAGCAGCGTCCCAATATCGAAACCACGCTCCAAAGCGTGCGGGAAATTTTGCCGCGATTGCTAGAGCAAGGATTCCATTTCGAGAAGGTATCGGATATTTTATGTCCCACGAAGAACTGACGGCGCGAGTCCGGGCCGTGATTGCCGCGACGCAGCACCTTCCCCAGGAGAAAATCGCGGCCGACAGCACCTTTGCCGAGCTCGGCATCGATTCCCTGGACGGCATCAACATCCTGTTCGCGGTGGAGAGCGAATTCAATATCAATATTCCCGACGAAGCCGCGCAGAATATCCGCTCGGTGCGCGAGATGATCGACGGGATCGCGAAGCTGCTGAACGCGTCGGAGTCCGGCGAAGCGGCAGTTACCGCATAAGGATGCAGCGCCGCGTCGCGGTCACCGGAGTCGGCGCGATTTCCGCTCTCGGCCATAACGCCGGCGAGTTCTGGCAGTCGCTGGCGCAGGGCCGCTCGGGCATCGCCCCGCTCCAGGCAGTGGATCCCGCATTGCTGCGTTTCTCCAACGCCGCCGAGGTCCGCGATTTCTCGCCCAGCGAACATTTCGACGAAAAAGAAATCAGTTTACTCGATCGTTTCGCGCAATTGGGCGTCGTCGCCGCGCGCGAGGCCATCGCGCAGGCCGCTATTCAGTGGACGCAGGCGCTGCGCGAGCGAACCGCCATCGTCACCGGCTCCTGCGCCGGCGGCCAGAACACCGAAGACGAAGGCTTCGTCAATCTCTACCGCAAGAACATCCCGCGGGTGAACCCGTTTACCATCCCGCGCACCATGGAGAACGGCGCCGCGAGCCGCATTTCGCTTGAAACCGGCGCGGTGGGACCCACCTACACGATCTCCACCGCCTGCTCTTCTTCGAATCACGCCATCGGCCAGGCGTTTTGGCTGGTGCGCTCGGGCATCGCCGAAATGGCCATCACGGGCGGCAGCGAAGCGTTCTTCAGTCTGGGATTTCTCAAGGCCTGGGAAGCGATGCGCGTGGTGTCGCCCGACACCTGCCGGCCGTTTTCGAAGGACCGCCGCGGCCTGATCCTGGGCGAAGGCGCGGCGATGCTGGTGCTGGAGCCGATGGATGCGGCGCGCGCACGGGGCGCGGCGATTTTGGGCGAGATCGTCGGCTTCGGCATGTCCTCCGATGCGTTCCACATCACGCAGCCATCTCCGGAGGGCGCGGCTCGCGCGATGCGCGCGGGGCTCTCAGATGCGTTGCTCGCGCCAGACGCGATCGGCTACATCAACGCGCACGGCACCGGTACGCTCGCCAACGACGCGGCCGAAACGGCGGCCATCCGGCAGGTGTTTGGCGCGCACGCCGATCGCCTGGCGGTCAGCTCCACCAAGTCCATGCACGGCCATACGCTGGGCGCTGCCGGCGCCATCGAAGCCGCCGCTACCGTGCTCGCGCTGCACCACGGCGTACTGCCGCCCACGGCCAACTTCACCGAGCCCGATCCGGCGTGTGACCTGGATGTGATCCCCAGCATCGCCCGGCGCGCCGCTGTCGAATTCGCGCTATCTAATTCATTTGCTTTCGGCGGACTGAACGCGGTGGTGGTTTTCCGGCGCGCGGAAACCTAAGCCGGCACCCGGAGTCACATCAGTGTGGAAAAAGAAGACGTCACCGTCAACCTCCTGGACGATGTTTCCGACGTCGCCCACGACCATGACCGGCTGCGGAGGCTGAGCGAATACAAGGCCACCAATGTCCCACTCTCGAGGGCGGAAATCGCGCACGACGAAGCGCGCGACGCCGCGCACAAAGGTTGGGCGCCGCGCACCACCGAGAACATCGGCGACATGAAACCCCTCCCGGAGAAACCGGGCCCACGCAGCGATATCGACTGAGCCGGAACGCACGCAAGAGTGCGGGCGCCACAAGGAGTGCGTGCGCCACAGGGAGTGCGGGCGCCACAAAAGCTAAACTGAAGGTACGTGGAAGAAGAGGTTTTAGGGAAAGCCTACGACGGGCGTCTGATGCGGCGCCTGCTCACCTACATCAAGCCGTACAAGGCTCCTGTCGCCGGCGCTTTGGTTCTGTTGGTTTTCAACGCGATCCTGCAGGCCATTGGACCTCTTCTCACAGCGCTGGCCGTGGACCGCTATCTCGCGCCCTCCGGCAAACCCTCCCACACGATTCTGGATCCTTATCTAGCAGCCAACGCCTGGACCGGCCTGGGCCAGATCGCCTTTCTGTATCTTCTTGTGGTCGTGTTCGGGATGGTCTGCGATTTCGGCGAGCAATACATCATGCAATGGACCGGGCAAAAGGCCATGTTCGACCTGCGGAGCGAAATCATGGCCCATCTCCAGCGCCTGGACCTCGCGTTCTACGATCAGAACCCCGTGGGACGCCTGGTGACGCGCATCACCACCGACGTCGACGCGCTGAACGAGCTTTTCTCCTCCGGCCTGCTGATGATCCTGGGCGATTTGCTGATGCTCGGCTTCGTGATCATCGCGATGCTCGAATTGAGCCCGGGCATGACCGCGTTCCTGCTGGCGGTGATGCCGCTGGTGGTGCTGGTCACCATGATCTTCCGGCGGTCGGTGCAGAAAAGTTATCGGCGGATTCGCGTCGCCATCGCGCGCATCAATTCTTATCTCCAGGAACACGTCAGCGGCATCGCGGTGCTGCAGCTTTTCAACCGCGAGGATCGCAGCCGTGCCGAATTCGAGCAGATCAATCGCGATCACATGGAAGCGTACAAAGACGCGATCATCGCCTACGGCTGGTTTTATCCGGTGGCCGAATTCCTGGGGATGCTGGCGCTGGCGCTGCTGCTCGCCTACGGCGGGTTTCGCGTGCGCGGCGGCGCGATCCAGATCGGCGTGGTGGTGGCGTTCTTCCAATACGGCATGCGCTTCTTCCGTCCCATCCAGGATCTGAGCGAAAAGTACAACATCATGCAAGGCGCCATGGCCGCCGCCGAGCGCGTGTTCAAGCTGCTCGACACGCCAGTCGAGATCGAATCGCCCGCCCGCGCGGTCGAGTTCCCGCGCACGCCCGCAGCCGTAGAATTTGATCGCGTCTGGTTCGCGTATAAGGACGATGACTGGGTGCTCAGCGACGTGAGCTTCCGCATCGAACCCGGCGAGACGATCGCGGTGGTGGGCCACACGGGCGCGGGCAAAACCACGCTGTCCAGTCTTCTGCTGCGTTTCTACGAAGTGCAGCGAGGGGCGATTCGGATCGGCGGCACCGACATTCGCGATTTCAAGATCGAAGACCTGCGGCGCAATTTCGGAGTGGTCTTGCAGGACCCGCATCTGTTCACCGGCACCATCGCAGAAAACATCCGCCTGGGCACGGAGGGGATTTCCGACGAACAGCTCGCAACTGCCGCCGCGCGCGTCAACCTGCTCGACTTCGTGGAAACGCTGCCCGAGCGCTTCGAGCAGCCGGTGCGCGAGCGCGGCGCGGGCTACTCCACCGGCCAGAAGCAGCTCATCAATTTCGCCCGTGCGTTGGCGCACAACCCGCGTTTCCTGATCCTGGACGAAGCCACTTCGAGCGTGGATACCGAAACCGAGCTGCGCATTCGCGCGGCGCTCGATCAATTGGTGGAAGGCCGGACCTCCATCATCATCGCCCATCGTCTCTCCACCATCCAGCGCGCCGACCGCATTCTCGTCATGCACAAAGGCCGGCTGCGCGAGATGGGCACGCACCAGGAACTGCTCGCACTGCGTGGTATATATTGGAAGCTATATCAACTGCAGTACAAGGATCAGGAGATCCCCAGTGGCAGTTTGGCCGAGGAAACCGTAACGGGAGATTAGGTATTTCGGGGAGGGTCTTCTAAGGTCTCGCCCTATTTTGTTCCGCCCCCGCAACAGCGATAAC
>JASHQT010000566.1 GCA_030039005.1 Bryobacteraceae bacterium | reverse complement strand
CATCGCCGCCTGCTGCTGCACCAGGTTGTAGATCATCCCGTGCGCCTGCGCCGCGGCCTGCGCCGGATCCGCGCCTTGCGTCTGGAATATTTGCGCAGCGCCGTTCAGAGCGGATTGGTACGGCAGATCGAGCGGCGACAGATGTTCGATCAGCCGCTGCTGGTGGAACTGCTCGCGCCGCGCGAGCAGCGTAGTCGAGATCGCGATGCCGCTGCTGCCGCCGATATTGCGCGCCAGGTTGATCAATCCGGTCGCGTAGCCGGTCTTCGCTTTCGCGATGAAGGAAAACGCGACCGTGTTGATGGGCACAAATAAAAAGGCCAGACCCAAACTCTGCACCACGCGCGCCGTCACCGCATGCCGGAACGCGATCTGCGTATTCCAGTACGACATCATAAACAGCCCGAGCGAAGACGCGATCAGGCCAAAGACGATCAGCCAGCGCGCTTCGAACCTGGAAAGCAGAATCCCCACGATCGGCATCATGATCATGATCATCAGCCCACCGGGCGACAGCGCCAATCCGCTTTGCATCGCCGTGTACCCGAGCAGGCTTTGCAGGAACAAAGGCAGCGCCATGGTGCTGCCATAGAGCACGAAGCCGAGAACGAACATCGTCGCGGTGGACAGCGCGAACGTTCGGTCTTTCAATAAATGGAAATCCACCACCGGCTCTTTCTGCCGCAGCTCCCACAGCACCACACCCACCAGGCCGATGGCGGCGATCACGCCAGCCGCGACAATCCCGTGCGAGGAAAACCAGTCGTGCCGCTGTCCATCGTCCAGCATGATCTCGAGCGCTCCAAGCCCCGTGGCCAGCAGCCCCAGGCCGACGTAGTCGATCTTCAATCCGTCGCGCAGCGTCTTGCGGACTAAATACGGTGGATCGAAGATCAGCAGCGACGTCAGCAGTACCGAACAAATTCCCACCGGAATGTTGATCAGGAAAATCCAGCGCCACGTGTAGTTGTCGGTGATCCAGCCGCCGAGCGTCGGCCCCACCACCGGCGCGAACACCACGCCCATGCCGTACACCGCCATCGCCATGCCTTGCTTTTCACGCGGGAACGTCTCGCGCAGGATGGCCTGCGAGACCGGCTGCAGCGCGCCGCCGCCCAAGCCCTGCAGCACGCGAAACAGGATCAGCATCGGCAGGCTGGGCGCCAGGCCGCACAGCGCCGAACTGACGGTGAACAGCGCGACGCAGGCCATGTAGAACCGCTTGCGGCCGAATAGCGTCGAGAACCAGCCGCTCAGCGGCAGCACCACGGCGTTGGCCACCAGGTACGCGGTCAACACCCACGTAGCTTCATCCACGCTCGACGACAAGCTGCCCGCGATGTGCGGCAGCGCCACGTTCGCGACGCTCGTATCCAGCACTTCCATAAAGGTGGCCAGCATCACCGTTCCCGCGATCACCCAAGGGTTAATCGCCGGCCGCGCGGCTTCCCGCGCGCGAGGGCGCACTTCGACTATCTCGGTCTTGAGTACAGCAGGCATGACTTACTTCGTGATAATGGTCGCTTCGACGTTCATCCCCGGACGCAGCACCTGGTTGCCGCCCGGAATCGGATCTAGCACGATCTTCACCGGAATCCTCTGCACCACCTTGACGTAATTCCCTGTCGCGTTCTCCGGCGGCAGCAGGCTCATGCGCGTGCCGGTAGCGGCGGCGATCGAATCCACGTGCCCGGCGTAAGTCTTGCCGCTCAAATCGGCCTTCACTTCCGCGCGCTGCCCGTCGCGAACCCCCGCCAATTGCGTCTCTTTGAAGTTCGCGGTCACCCAAACATCCTGAAGCGGGACCAGCATCATCAAGCCCTGCCCTTGCTGGACCACCTGCCCGACTTCGACGGTCTTCCGGGTCACCACACCATCCATCGGGGCCACGATTGTGGTGTAACTCAAATCCAGCTTGGCCGCTTCCAGATTGGCGTGCGCCTGAGCGATGCTCGCTGTGGCCGAAGAAGCATCCGCTACGCGCACCGGCACCTGTTGTTGGTTTGCTTTGGCCTGCAGGATGCCGGCTTGCGCCTGCTCAATGCGCGCTTGCGCCGACAATACAGCGGCCTTCTTCGTTTCAGCGTCCTTTGTAGTCGCGGCTAGTTTCTCCTGCGCGGCCTGCAATTGGCTTGCGGCCACTCGCGCGGACGAAACATAGGCATCGTATTCCAGGCGCGAGATCTCTTCCCTGTCCACCAGAGCTTTCATGCGATCGAGGTCCGCTTGCGCGCGTTCGGAGGTTGCACGGGCGGCGTCCACATTGGCGCGCGCCACCGCGATATCGGCCGTCGAAGCGCGTTCGTAATCCACTTGCGCCTGATTGTAATCGGCGCGCGCGGCGCTCAACTGCGCTTCGGCTGCGGTGACGCTGCTGCCCGTCGTATCTCGAACCAGGGGCACGCCCGCTTCCGCTCCCTGGGATTGGCTTTCGGCAACTTCCACCGCGGCCTGCGCCTGATCCACCTTCGCCTGGTAGTCCTGCGGATCGATGCGCACCAGCACATCGCCCTTCTTCACGTGCTGGTTATCGTTGACCGTAACCTCCAGCACCTTCCCGTAAATCTTCGGCGAAATCGGGATGATGTGTCCGTCCACCTGGGCGTCATCTGTGGACACGCGATCGAGCGAACCCACCCACAAATACACTCCGATGCCCGCCAGCACCGCCAATACCGCGAAGATGGCCAGTTTGCGCGACGATTTCTTCCGCGGCGGCGGTGGCAACGGACGCGCTTCCCCCGTTCGCGGCGCCGCCGTCCCTGCTTCGTTCTCCTGATCCACGATGCTCGATTCCATTTTCTCTTCCTTCGCGTCTGTTCTCACTTGGCGTACCACGACTCCATCTGTCCGTTGCCGTGCGCCAGGTCCGCGCGCGCCTGGTTGCATTGATACAGGGCGACAATTTGATTATCGTTCGCCCGTGACAATTCGTCCTGCGCCGTAATCACCTCGATGTTGTTGGTCACGCCGGCCTGGAAGCGATCGCGCGCCTGCGTCACCTCTTCCTGCGCCAGCGCCAGTCCGGCGTTCGCCACGTCCACTTCGCTCTTGGCCGCGTCCAACTGGGCCGCCGCGGTCTTCACTTCCTGGGCGATCTGATTCCGAAGATCCGTTTGCTGCTGGGCCAGCTTCTTCAGATTCAGCTCCGCCGTCGTCACTTCCGCGCGGATGCGGCTGCCGGTGTAGAGCCGGACGTGCAGGCCAACGGCGAACGTGTACACCGGGATCGCAGTCTCCGGCGACAACCCCTCTTCGCTACACTGGCCGTTCAATGCCAGCCGCGGGATTCTCTCGTCCTCCGCGGCTCTCTTTTCCAGCTCCGTCGCGCGAATCTCGGAGGCAATTTCCTTCATTTCCGGCCGTTGCATTTAAGCCTGCTCGATGCCTTGGCTCGCGGAATAGGCCGGCGTCTTATAAAATTCGGACGCGTCGGCCAGTTCGATCGTCTGATGCGGATCGATACTCAGCAGCCGCGCCAGAGCGAAGAGCGATGTCTCGAGAGCGGTCCGCGCGTCCAGCAGCCGTTGCTGCTCGTTCTGATACTCCACATTTGCGCGCAGTGTATCGACCGCAATGCCCACGCCGTTTTCTTGCAAGTCGCTGGCCTGCTCGAACAGCGCTTTCGCCAGCTCCACGCGCGACTGAGCGGCGGTGACGTCGGCGGCCGATCGCAAGCTACCCAAGTATTGCGAGACCACCAACAGCACGTCCTGCTCGCGCACCGTTTGCTCCTCGGCCCGCGCACCCGTTACGTTTTCTTTCGCCGCCCGCAAGCGATGCCACGCGGCCAGGTCAAGCAGCGGCGTTGACCCATTGGCTTCTCCCTCAAACAGCCAATATGGTCCGGAATGCTCCGGAAATCCCACAACTTTCATGCCCAGAAACGCCACCAAATTCTCGCGCATCACAGCCTCGGAAACAGCCAGATTCGCCTGCGGCGCGAGCGCGGACCGCGCTACAATCCCGTTCTCTTGGGACACCGCCACGCTCAGATTCGCGACCTGCACCTGAGGATTCTGTTTCAGCGCCAATTGCACGGCATCGCGCAGCGTGAGACGCAGCGGCCCCGGTTGCCCGGATGCGGACGTCGACGCTGGCGCCTGCGCAGCTTTGGCGCCCACGGCGAGCGTGATCGCGAGCAGCAGGCACGGCAGAAGCACGCGCCGCGAAGCCTTGCTTAGTAAGGCGGCGCTCGATCTTCCGCCGATCTCCGCCGAGATTGATTCGATCGTCGTTTCAATCATCGATTCAATCAGGGGGCAAGCGGTCCGAAACCGCGCGCCTTCGCGCGCGAGCGTCGCCAGCACCCGCCGGCCTTCGCCGTCGATATATTGCGTCTCGGTCAGATCCACGATCACGGCCCGATTCTCACGCGATCCGGCACTTTGCTTCCAGGTCCGTTCCAGCTCTTTGGCCCATGCACCCACCAGCTTTCCTTCCACTTGGAAGGTGTACACTTCGGGACCGGACTGGGTCGTAATCCGTAACATTTTTTGTCGATGGCTCTTTCCGGGGAGGCACCCCGCGTGCCATTGTTTTCCCTCATGTTTTCAATCGATTGAACCGCAGTGCCGAACCAGCGTTGCCGAAATAGCGGCGGCAGCCGAGGTGTCGGCTCCCTCGGGGAACCAACGGCGATGCCTGGTGTCTATACAGACGTGTTCGAACAATCGCTGATCCAAAACGAAGTCAAAAAGCCGTGGAATTTTGTCGCGTCCTTCACGACCGAGTTACTGATTATCAGCCTCGCGCTGTTAGTGCCGCTGCTTTATCGCGATCACTTACCGCCGATCCATTGGAAGGACATCGTGTTCGCGCCTCCACCCCCGCCGGCGCCTGTGCACCTGCAACCGGCGCACCCTGACGTTGTCCGCGGTACATCGCTGACCGTACATCGTACATTCGTCTCCACTCCCGACATCCACACGCGGCCTTCGCAACCTGCATCGACTACCTACACTCCCGACGTGCCACCGTCGATCGGAGTCCCTGGAATGCCGGACGGCATTGGCGGCGCGAACCGTGCTTTGGGCACGTTCCTTTCGAACCCCGTTGCGCCGCCGCCTCCTCCGCCTGCGCATGTCGACAAGCACCAGCCCTCGGCGCCCGTGCATGTCGGCGGCGATGTGCAAATGGCCAAGCTGATCCGCAAGATAATTCCCGAATATCCGCCGCTGGCGCGATCGGCGCGAATCTCTGGCGTCGTCCGCCTCATCGGCGTCATCGCCAAAGACGGAACCATACAGAACTTGCAGCTCGTGAGCGGCCATCCGCTTCTCGCCCGTGCCGCCATGGACGCGGTCCGGCAGTGGGTCTACAAGCCGACGCTGCTCAACGGCATGCCGGTGGAAGTGATCGCCCCCATCGAGGTGAACTTCACTTTGGCCCAATAGGCGGCCCAATAGGCTGCGCTCGCTTCAGGCGCCGGCCGTGCACGATCCGCACCGCTGCGTAAAGCACAACAAACAGCGCCAGCGCCAGCAGGATCAGTTCCCCAAAGTGCCCGGCGAGATACGGAAGCGTGTCCGGACCGAGCCGCGAGCCCAGCCATGCCAGAAAGAAATAGCGCGGAATTCGCGCGGCCAGGAGCACAAGAGAAAACGTCAGCGCGCTTTCTTCGAGCGCGCCCGCCGAGATGATGAAAATCTTCAGCGGCAGCGGAATGATCGGCACGAAGGCCGGCACGAAGACCGTCAGCAGTCCGTACTCGTGAAACCACGCGCGCAATCGGTTGCCGCGCGGACTCGAAGTATGGTGGCGATGATATTCTTCCCCGCCCTTGCGCGCGATCAGAAACAGGATCAGGCTGCCCGCCAGCGACCCTGCTACCGCGGTGGCCGCCGCCAGATAAGGTTGCGTGTGCCCCGCCACGGCCAGTAGAACGATGACGGCGTCCACGCCGCCCACCATCGGAATTCCGGTGGAATCGGCCAGCGCCAGCAGGAACACCCCGCCGGGTCCCCAGGCGAGCAGCGTTGGGATGAGTTTGGTTTGAACGAATTTGCGCAGTCGCGGCCGGGCTCCGTTCCAAGTCTACTCGAATCCGCTTTCGCTCTATAGGGGCGGATTCGCGCGCGCATCGATTATAATTAGGGTGCTATCGAGACCTACCGGCAAACCGTACTGATTTACAATCCCTACGCTGGCGCACTCCGACGGCGAAAAAATGCGCTCGCGCGGTCCATCGAGCTGCTGGACGCCTCCGGGATCACTGTCGATTCGATCGCCACCAGCGGCCCGGGCCACGCCGGTGAAATCGCCCGCTGCGCCGTCGATCGTGGCGCCGATCTGATCCTGGTCGCCGGCGGCGACGGCACCATCAACGAAGCCGTTAACGGCATGGCGCATTCCGATGTGCCGCTCGGAATTTTACCTGCCGGAACGGCGAACGTCCTGGCCAACGAGCTCGGCATCGGCAAAACCATGGAACGCGCCGCGGCCTCGCTGGCCCATGCAGTCAAGGAGCGCGTCGCGCTCGGCGTGCTTTCGAGCGGCCTGGACGGCGCTCGCCGCTATTTTTTGCTGATGGCAGGCGCGGGCCTGGATGCCGACATCGTCTACAACCTGAAGCCGCGCACCAAGGAAATGCTCGGGAAGGTCGCCTACTGGATCGGGGGGTTCTCCAAGCTCGGCCGCCGTATCCCCGAATTTACGGTCCGCGCCGCGGGCCGCGAGTATCGCGCTAGTTTCGCCCTCGCCAGCCGCGTGCGTAATTACGGCGGGGATCTCGAAATCGCGCCCACCATTTCCCTGCTCGACGACGAATTCGAGCTGGTTCTCTTTGAAGGCGAAAGCTCGGCCGGCTTTTTGAAGTACATGCTGGCGATAGTGGCCCGCCGGCAGCGCGTCACGCGCGGGATCACGATTCTGCGCACCCGCCAAGCGGTTTTCTCCGCGCCTGGCGATGCGAGCATCCACCTCCAGGTGGACGGCGAGTATGCAGGCCTGGCGCCAGCGCGCGTGGAGATCGCGCCCAACGCGCTGACGCTCCTGGTCCCCTCCGGTTTCAGCGCGCGGCGGCCATTCAGCGTCGAAGACGCCGCATGGACAACCTCACCCACTCGCTAACCGGCTTGATGTTGAGCCGCGCCGGGCTCAACAAGTTTTATCCGCGAGCGACGTTGTTGCTGATTCTCGCCGCCAACGCCCCCGATGGCGACTTCGTCACCATCGTTCGCGGCCCGCTCTACTATTTCGAGCACCATCGCGGCATCACCCATTCCATCGTTGCGCTTCCCGTAATGGCGCTCCTCTCGGTGCTGTTGGTGTGCGCGATCGCACGATCCATGCGCGGCTGGCTCGTGGCCTGGGGCATCGCGATCGTTGGCGTCGCCAGCCACCTGCTTCTCGATTGGACCAACGATTACGGCATCCGCCTGCTGGCGCCTTTCTCCGGCGAGTGGCTTCACCTGGATTTGATCAATCTCTTCGATCTGATCGTGTGGGCCGTTCTGCTGCTGGCCTGGCTTGCGCCCATGGTCGGCAAGCTGGTGAGCGGCGAGATCGGCGCGCAGCCGGGCTCGGGGCGCGCCTTGGCGATTTTTGCCCTTGCGTTTTTTGCGTTGTACGATTTCGGCCGCTATCTCGCGCATCAGCGAGCCATCGACATTCTCAACGCGCGCGAATACCAGGGCGGCCCACCGATCCGAACCGCCGCCTTTCCGGGCCCCGCCGTCAGCCCGTTCGAGTGGCAAGGCTGGATTGAGCGGCCGGAGTTTGTGATGCACTTCGCGGTCAACGTGCTCCAGCAGTTCGACCCCAGTGCGGGCCTAACCATTTACCAGGCGTCACCCGGCCCCGCCATCGACGCCGCGCGCGAGGCCAAGCCCGTGGCCATCTTCCTGCGCTTCTCGCAGTACCCGCTGTGGTCGGTGACCCCAGTCGGCGAGCCCGCCGGTTCGCACGAGGTGGCCGTAACCGATTGGCGCTTTCCCTTCAGCGCGCAAGCGCTCGAAGACGCCTCCGATCGCGTGATCTCGTCGTCGTTTTCCTACGGGACTAACACGACGCGCGAGTTTAAGTAAGAAAATCGAACAGCGTGGTGCGCGGCAATTGGGCCTCTGATTCGAGCGCGGCCTGGAGTTGCGTTTGCGCCTGCGTCATGTTCGTGATGTCTTCGGCCTCATTGGCATCCTGTATGCCGGCCAGCTGCGTCTGCAGTTGCGTGGTGTAGTTTTGGCCGAAGGTGAGCGCCCCCTGCACCTGGTCCTGCACGTTGCCATAGAAGGCGAGCTGCTGGTTGAGATAAGTGCTTGCAGTCTCCAGATTCGCCATCGCCCCGCTGATCTGGGTGTCACTGTTAGACTGGAGCCCTTGCATGAGGTCGACAATGGAGTCGAATACGTTGTCCTGCGCATTGGAGCTGTCGAAAATCTGCTGCGCGGTCAAGGCCACGGGAAAGCTAGTGCCGTCCGGGCTAAGGATTTCACGCGTGGAAGCCGAGCCTTGATAGGCGCTGACTGGGCTGCTTTGCGACAGGTCGATGGTGTAGGGCGTGGTTTGATCGGTGTCGCCGGCGAAGATGTACCGCCCTTGCACGGTGGTATCGGCGATCGCGACCAGTTGCTGCAGGATGGAGCCCAGCTCGTTGGCCAAATCCACGCGCCCATCCGCGTTCGTGGTGTCGCTCAATCCCTCGGAGCCGTAGGTCTGGGCCTGCTCGACTAACGTGACGGCGGACTCCAGTCCGGATTCGGCGGTATTCACCTCCGTCTGCACCTGGTCCAGATTCGTGTCGTCCTGGTTGGTTTGGCTCAATTCCGAATTCAACTGCCAAAGGTCGGCGATTTCGGAAGGATCGTCTGAGACGTTGTTGATCTGGAGTCCGGTAGTCAGCTCCGTCTGGTCGGTTTGAAGACTTTGCTGGATCTGGTTCAGCCCGGCGAGAAAACTTTGTGCCGCGGGGTCGAGAGAACTGATCATATTTCACTCCTATGCACTGGTGACCGGAGGCAGGATATTGATGACGTCCAGCGACAAATCGTTCAGCGTGCTGATCATCTTGGAAATCGCGTCGTACGAGCGTTCGTATTCCAGCACGTTCTCGGCCTGCTCATCGAGCGAGACGCCGGAGGTTTGCTGGCGCAGCGTTTCGGCCTGGCTCAACAGGGACTGATCGGTACTGCTGTTGTCTTGCGCCGTGGAAAGATCGTCCCCCACCTGACCGCCAATATTGCCGTAGGCCTGCGCGAATGTGTAGCCGCCGACCCCCGTCGCGTTGGCCAGCGCCGCCAGCGCCAGCGCGTTTCCGGTTCCACCCGTGGCGCCGGGTGACGCGGCGGCGATCTGATCGGGCGTGAGCGAATTTACGCTCAGCGTAAGGGCCGCGCCGTCGGAGGCGTTATAAGCGAACAGATCGGTGCTGGGCGACGCTCCGCTTTCGTCGACACCCTGATCGAGCGTGGTATTCACCTGGTCGGCCAAGGTTTGCGCCAGCGTATTCAGGCCGCTCAAGTAAGAAGGAATCAGATTGTTATTGTCATTGATTTGCGCGCCCAGTTGTCCGCCGGTGAGCTGGGATGTGATGTCGGCGCCCGTGCTGCTGAGGATCGCGGTTTGCGGCGAGGAGAAATCGCCTTGAATGGCGAAGCTCTGATCGCCCATCACCAGCGGCGTTTGGCCGCCCAGGTACACCGACACCTGGCCGTTGCCTTGTTGCAGCACCGTGAAATTGACGTACTGGGAAAGCTGATCGAGCGCTGAATTCAACTGCGCGTCCACGCCTGCGTCCACTCCCCCGCCGAGGTCTACCGGATTATCGGCGTTGATCTGCGCGATGGTCGTCCCCAATTGATTGATGGCCTGGATGGTGCTGCTGGTGGACTGTTGCAGATCGGTCTGCTCGCTAAGCAGCTGGCTGGCCGTTTGGTTGAAGTTCTGCGCGAGCGTTTGGGCATCGTTCAAGACCGTTTGGCGCGCAACGGTGTCGTTGGGAGTAACGCTCAATTGGGAGAAGCTGTTGAAGAGCGCCGTCATGGCGGGCGCAATGCCCGAACTGGTGGAAAGGCTGAAGTAGTTTTGCACCGTGCTCAGGTCCGAAACCTGTTGCTGGTCGTAGGAGTAGGCCGTCTGTTGCGTGCGCACGGACTGTTCGAGGAACTGGTCGCGAGTGCTCTGCGAGGCGCCTAACTCCACGCCCCCAGGACTGCCGGTCTGCACGTTGAACGGCTGCGCCACCAGCGTTGCCACCTGAGTGGCGTAGCCAGGGGTGTTCGCGTTCGTGACATTGTTCTCCGTTACCTCCAACGCGCCCTCAT
The DNA here is from genome assembly GCA_030039005.1 of Bryobacteraceae bacterium. The sequence goes on along the minus strand of JASHQT010000566.1, from coordinate 32,444 downwards.
AAACTTGCAGCGCGGTGGCAGCGTTGATCATTGATGTGGCAAGGTCACCCATGGTCTTTATCCGTGCAGTGCGATGCTTCCGGCGCTCGACGGCGGAGGCGGCAGTTGCGCGCCGGCGGCCGTGTAATTGGCCGGCGCCTCGTCGGGCGCGAGCAGGCGCGCCAACCCGGCGTAGAACTTGCCGGCATTCCTGAGCAGTCCCTCCACCGATCGAAGGCTGCGGCGCAGGGCCACGACTTCCGTTTCGATTACCTGCCGCGTCAGGCCGTGCCAGATCGGCGATTCTGAGCTGATATCGAGTTGCCGCAGACATTCCACGGCAATATTCAGGTCCGCCGCGCAGGCGTCGATCGTTTCAAGACTGGGGTGCGTCAATCGCGCGCGCATCCGTTCCAGGATCGTGCGCGCTTGGCGGACACGGTCGATCTGTTGGCGGGCGTGCGACATAGGTTTCGATCCGGGTTTCGATCAGTTGGGCTCCATCAGGTGCTTAGGACCCAGAAGGCGCTTCCGCCAAACTCGATCGCGTGTTGAATAATACTGCCGCTGACCGCGTAGGAATCCACCTGGTACTGTCCGCTCGAGACCGCCGCGGCCAGTTTCGCCAGCTTCGCGACGTGTGCCACCGAACCGCTCAGCGCGGAGGCCAGGTAGCTGCTCAGGTTCGAGAGTTGCGCCCGGTCCGTGGGCGTACTGGAAACCGGTTGGGGAAGCTGGCTCGATGCGGCGGTTCCAACGGCTATTGAGTTCCAGAGCGAGTTGGAATCAGCATTTGGGCGGGATATTTTCATGCTTCGCAGCCATTCGACTCAGGCTCTGTTCCCGAGCGCTGCTCACAGGTCGGCCTCCTCTGCTCTCTTATCGTCGCCATCCCTGCCAATTCCAGAGAATAAGGCGAGAATTCGAAGGGAGGTATCCCCTAGGGCTAACGAAGCGTGGGCACTGCGATGCGCCACCACCGGCCCAGAAACCCTCCACTGCCGGTTTCCGCGCGCGCAGGTTCCGCCTCCAGCGCGGTGCGGTTCATCTTCTGGTTGCAAAAGGCCACCAACGCGTCTTCGTCGTAGCCGATCGCCAGCGCATACTGCCGCACATAGCTGGTAGTAAAGATCCCACCCGGGAGCTGGTCAAAGCGCTCGCTCTCGATCGCTTCCAGAAAACGCGAGCCGATCTTGGTACTCTGTGCGATCGTATCGAGCGACACTCCGGCACGTTTGCGAAATCTCGGCAAATCGAGCTCCAGTTCCTGCGCCCGCTGGGATGAAACAGAAGATGACATAGCGACAGACCTTATACACCTTATCGGTTGGTAGTAAAGGGACCATGATAACGAATTTGCGCCGCTTTGTGTCGGATGGGCCGGCTCAACCCGGTCCAGGCCAGGGGACCGGACCAACCAAGCCAGAGGAACGCCCCATGCTCGCCGCTTGGCCGACTGTGCTACATTGGCCAAGTATGCGGACTTTGGCGGTGCTCGTTCTTGGAATGGTTTCGATCTTGAGCGTCGGCTGCAATGGTCCCGATGGCGTGCACTTGCAGGCACCCGTGCAGGGCGAATGGTCGAATTTTCATAACGATAAGAATCAAGTCAGTCTGGACGCGCGAAAGTCTCCCGAAAAAGAGCCCCCCGAGAAATAGTTCCCTGGTTTTTTCCCCACGGCTGCGTGCTGCGCTCTTTCGACGGAACTGGCCTGAGCAGCTTCATCCTGCGATAGAGACGGGGTCTTGTTCGCGGGATACACAACACCGGCCCACGTGGACGTTCTAGACGGCGCGCTCCCACCACGGCGGAGGTATTGTGGGGGCACGGCGGTGTCCACAAGCGATCACCCCCGGCCAACGAGATTTCGCCAAGAAACCACGAGAAAACGGCGACTTTGAGAACGCCGCGCCCGAACGTCCGCCTGTGGCCTCAGCCAGGCGGCGATTTCGAAGATGGAAGTGCGCAGCAGAAACCCAGCCACTAAGACGATGTCATAAACAAGAAGGTAGCGCCGTCCGTTGTGGCTAATGAAGAATTCGCGCAGGCTCTTCAGCTTGTTGTCGCGAACCTCGGGCGATTGCTGCGCCAGGCTGCGACCGTCGTAATGCACGACCTGCGAGCGCGGTGAATAGACGATTTTCCAGCCGGCGTGACGCAGACGATCGCAAAGTTCCAGGTCCTCGCCGTAGAGGAAATAGCTTTCGTTGAAGATCTGCTCGCCCAGCGCGGAAGCTCTCAGCAACATGCACGCGCCGCTCACCCAGCCCACCACGAGATCGGTGTTTGCGTCGCGCTCCAAATACAGCGGCGGAGGCAGAAAGCGCACTGGCAGCAAGCGATAGAGCAGCAGAAAATGACAGGTCACGTTCCACAGGTTCGGGACGTCGCCGCCCGTCCAGCGCTGGAACGAGCCATCGGCATTCAGCAGCCGGCAGCCCAGCGCCGCGACATCGGGATGATCCTCCAAATCCGCGATCATCCGGTCCACGGCGTGGTCCAGAATCACGGTATCGGGATTCAACAGCAGCACGTACTCGCCCCGGCACAGCCGGTAGGCCTGGTTGTTGGCCTTTCCGAACCCCCGGTTGTCGCGGTTGGCAATGACGCACGCCTTCGGGAATCGTTCCCGTATCATCTCCACGCTTCCGTCGCTCGACGCGTTATCCACGACAAACAGCTCCCAGGCGTCCAGCGGCAGAAGCATTTGCTCTTCGAGCGAGCGCAAACATCCGGAGAGGAGCTCACGCACGTTCCAGTTGACGACGATAACCGAAAGCTTTGGCGCAGCCTCAGTGCTCACGAAGGTCTTCTCCACTCCGGCTGGACCAAGCGCCTACGGAGGACGCGCCAAGTCAGCACGAAAGGCTTGGACAAAAGGAATGGCACCGATCCCTGGACCAGCAACCTTCGGAATCCTCTGCCGAAGGTCTTTAGGCTGCGCATGTAGTGCACTGCGATCACGGTTTGATGGACTCTGCGGCGATGCTCCACCAGGCGCGGATTCAGGTAGGCCGACCATCGATCCACGATCCAGATCGCTTCCGATTGCATCGCGGGTGTTCTGGAGTTCGACATCGCTCCGCGATGGCGCCGGTAACGGCACACCACCTGTTGCACCGCGCGGGCCTGATAATCCCGCGCCAAAGCGACGAAGAAATAATAGTCCGGAGACGTTTCGATTTCGCGAGGCAGCGGCCCCAACCCCAAGATTGCCCTGCGCAGCAGCATCACCGAACTCATGGCGATGAAACACGATTCGGTGAACAGGCGAACGAAGATATCTCCCTGTGGCAACGGCTCGAACTCGTGCAGGTGGTCGAAATCGCGTTCGGCTCCGTCCGGGAAGAACATCACCGTTCTTCCATACACGATCCCGACGCCGGCGTGCGTCAGCGCGATCTGCTGCTCCAGCTTCTGGGGAAGCCACACGTCGTCCTGATCGAGGAACGCCACCCACTCACCCGACGCCTCCTGCACGGCCAAATAACGCGCTTGACCTAAGTTGGTTGGTTCGCTCGCCAGAAAATATCGAAAGCGCGGTTCGGCAAATTCGGCCAGTATGGCGGCGCTGCCGTCGGTGGAGCAATCGTCCCAGAAAATCAACTCCCAATCCTGGAAGGTCTGGTTCAGCACGCTGCGAATGCTTTCGTGCAGCGTCGCAGCCCCGTTGTAGACGTTCATAATCACGCTTACGCGGGGCACTGGTCCTTAGTATACTCATTGGCGATTCGAGCCCAGCTTCGGTAGACTTGTGGGACTGGCAGCTAATCGTCCGGTATCGGCTGCCGGTGGAGAGCATGATCCGCGCATTGATGGAACAGTGCATCACGCGATTGACTCCCCATGGGGATGCGACGTTTTTCGACTGCACTGAATTTCCCTGGGTCCAGAACTTCGAGCGGAGCTGGCGGACGATACGCCTGGAACTCGACAACCTGCTGCGGTACCGGGAGGATATCCCTAACTTCCAGGACATTTCCAAAGACCAGGAAATTCTCACACAGGGCGACCATTGGAAGACCTTCTTCTTTTACGCCTACGGCCATCGAGCCGAGCGAAATTGTGAAGTTTGTCCACGAACCGCGGCGCTGTTAAAACAAATTCCTGGCATGAAAACAGCCATGTTTTCGATTCTGGCGCCCGGCAAACACATCCCCGAACATCGCGGACCCTACAAGGGAGTGCTGCGCTATCATCTCGGTCTGCACGTGCCGGAACCCGAGTTGTGCCGGATCCGCGTAGGCGGCGACGCGCGGAACTGGTACGAGGGCCGCAGCCTCATTTTCGATGACAGCCATCTGCACGAAGTCTGGAACGATTCGAAACTGTTTCGCACGGTTCTGTTCATCGATTTTGTCCGCCCTCTCTGGTTTCCTCTCTCGCTGTTGAATCGCATAATGATCTGGAAGATCTCCACCACTCCATTCGTCACAACTATCGTGGAGCAGGTGCGAAAAGCCAAAGCGCCTGGATTTTCGCAGTCGGCGGATTTGTAAGCAACTGCATTCGTCCACTCCGGATCTTTCTGTACAATACTCACTATGCGCGGCGTCTGTTGGCGGCTGGGCCTGACTCTAGGCATATTGCCGGTTCACTGGCTGTCCGCGCAGGAGCTGGTTCAAAACCCCGGTTTCGAAGAGCCCGGCTCGACGGCGCCCCAAGGCTGGTTTCAGGATCTCAAGCAAACGGGCAAAGAGGGGACCGTTTCGCTGGATTCGATGCGGGTTCACTCCGGGCGCGCCGCCTTGAAATTGGAGCCGAACGAGCGAAATAGTGCTGGGCATCCGCTGGCGATCACCCAGATTATTCCTGGCGGCCCTTACCGCGGAAAACGCCTCACGTTTTCGGCCTTCCTCCGGGCCGAAGGGGGCGCGACAGCGGCCGTGGGCATGATGAGCGCTATCGGCAAGCGCATCTCCAATCTGGTGATCATTTCGCAAACGCCGGGTTCGCTGGACTGGGTCCAGCAGCGCAATTATTACGATGTTCCCGACAACCCGAAAGTGCAACTCATCCTTACGTGCTTCGTGACCGGCCGCTCCGGGGCGGCTTGGTTCGATGACGTCTCGGTGGCGCTAGCGAGCGACGGCGCGGCCGCTGTTGTCGGCGCTCCGCCGGCTACCCCGCGGCAAGCTTCTCAAACGGCCATGAAAGCAACGCTGGATCTCGACGCCGCGCGCATTGTGCGGGACATCCCGCGCACGCTCTACGGAACCAACGTCGAGTGGATTTGGAACGGAAATTTCATGTGGGACGATTCGCTGCGCGCGGTGAATCCAGACTTCGTGAAACTCGTCCAAGCCATGGGCGTGTCGCTCATTCGTTATCCAGGCGGTCACTATTCCGATTACTATCACTGGAAAGACGGAACCGGTCCGTTCGACCGCAGGCCGCAGATTTTGCACGAGCCCGGCAAGCCGGACCGGTCGCGGTCCGAGCTGGGTACCGACGAAATGCTCAGCTTCGCCCGCCAGGTGAACGGCGAACTCCTGTTGACGGTGAACGCGGGTTCGGGAACGGCCCAGGAGGCCGCGGACTGGGTGCGTTACGTCAAAGACAAAGTGCCCCCGGTCCGTTACTGGGAGATCGGGAACGAGCTATACATCAACGACGCTTCGCCGATGTCCAAGGCCACCACGCTCTCGCCTCAGGCCTATGCCGACCGCTTTGTCGAGTTCGCCCGCGCGATGCGCGCCGCCAATCCCAACATTCAGATCGGAGCCATTGGCGGCGTAAACCAGGGCCGCTACTCGTTTGTGAATTACCCGGATTGGGACCGCGTGGTTCTGGAACGCGCGCGTAGCCAGATCGACTTCCTGGCCGTCCATGATGCCTACGCGCCCGGCCTTTTCTCTGGTGACCAGCAGGATGTGCGCACGGTATACCGCGGCATGTTTGGAGTTCCCACTCTCATTGGCAGAAATCTGGAACAAGTGGCGCGCACGATCAGGGATTTTGCGCCCGATCGGGCGGATCACATCAAAATCGCGGTTACCGAGTGGGGACCGCTTTTTGCGTACGATCCACGCAGCCGCTTTGTGGATCATCCCAAAACGCTCGGTTCGGCTGTGTTTGCCGCCAGTGTGCTGAAGACCTTCATTGAGTCCGCGCAGACTGAGATTGCCAACTTCTTTCTGCTGAACGATGTGACCGTGATGGGCTGGATCGGATCGCGCGATGCGGGTTTTCCGCCTAAGCCGCGGTGGACGCCCACGGCGCGCTACTACGCGTTTCAAATGTTCACGCGGCATTTCGGAGATCGGCTAATCTGGTCCAATTCCAGTAGCCCCACATTCGATACCGAACCTGTCGGATTGTGGGACGGTACCACCGGCGTTCCCTATCTGGATGTGCTTGCGAGTCTCGGCAACAATGGCCGCCTCTACATCCTTGGAATCAATAAAAGTTTCGATACGCCGGTGCAGACGAAGATTCGGATGCAAGGATACGATCCCGCTCCGGAGGCATCGACATGGACCCTGGCGGGAAACAGCGTCGACGCCAACACCGGCACCGTGCCCATTCGGCTTCCTGGACTCGCGTGGGCCAAGCAGGCCGAGGACGCGAGCGGCCATTTCTCGGAAGGAGGCCAAGTAGAGATGTCCTCGGAAATCTTCGACCATGTGGCGAAGGAGTTCACCTACACGTTTCCTCCGTTATCGGTCACCTCAATCGAGATTCGCAACGAAAACGAACCCCTAAAGGCATCACGCTGAGGAGAGGATTAAGAGTGACCTTTTTCTGCCCACTGCGAGCTCGCCTGATGGTTGTGAACAGGACGGCCCCGTCGCTGCTCCCGCAGCGCTTCATAGTAACCCGCTAACAGATTACGGCGAAAAATCAGGAAATAATAAGCGTCGGAGACGCGGCTGCGCTTTCCGTTGGTAGCGCCCAAGGCGCGGAGCGCGGCCCTGGTCAAGAAATTATCCGAGACGCGGAAAGCCGCGCGTCGTACCAAACGCTTTGCGAGTAGAGGAAACCCGATTTCGGCCGACAGGATTCCGAAGCGTTCCTTTACGGCGGGTTCGGGAGTGCGCTCCACGAACGGGACCAGCCAGCGGCCCAGAAACCTGCCTTTCGAGCCCAAAGCGGCCGGCCTAAGCTGATGCAGATGCTGCCCCCGCGCATCGGAAACGAAATACAGCTTCATCCCATTTCCAGCCAGCCGGTGTCCACAGATCATGTCCTCGTAATACAGGAAGGACTCGTCGAACATGCCGGCGCGGAGCATGAATTCCCGCTTCAACGAAACATTGCAGGTCCAGAAATACAGGAAACTAAGCTGCTCGCCTCCTTCGATCTCGTGATAGGGAAAGGTATGAAAAAACGACATGGGATCATCCAGGAGATCCTCCGGCACATAAACCCTCCCCAGTGCCGCATAGTTTTCTTCCGCGTGTCGGCGATGAAACCTGGCGTGGTGCAGCACGAGATCGGGCTCCGGCAATACGTCGTCATCGAGAATGATCACGACGTCTCCGGTGGCCTCACGGATCCCGCGATTACGAGGCGCCGCGGGTCCGCCGGTTGGGTCGAGATAGAAATGTCGCAATTTGCCGGAATATTGTGATTGAGCCTCTGTAAGGATCTGCCCGGTGGCATCGGATGAGCCGTTACTGACGAAGATGACCTCGTAAGTAAATCCGTCGGTCTGCTGCTCCATCAAAGCAGGAATCGTTCTTGCCAGTAGCCCGGATCGGTTAAAAGTCGGAATGACGATCGAGATCTTCATCGTTGTGGCGCTCCGGTTGCCACAGGATCTGCGGCCCAATCACTCGCCTGCGCGGGGGCTGCGGACGGCGTCTGGAGCAAGGTCTTCATTCCGTTCGCCACTACCAGCACTCCCGGAGGGGCGTCCTCCCGCAGCGCAACACTGTAAGCAATTTTGGTGTCGTCGCCCACTCGAACCGCTCCCAGCACAACGGCGTGCCCGCCCACCAAAACGCGATCGCCCAACATCGGCGCTGTGCCCGTTGCCCTCCAAAGGGGGCCCGATGGACAGCAGGTAGCCAGCGAATAAAGGGTGAGGCCGCAACCCGCGCTTCCCCAGAACGTCACGCCGACAGGATGCGGAAGGAAGCAGCCCGGGCCGATGCAGGACTGCGGGGGAAGATTGACCTTGTGGATGTAAGCGTTCACATAGGCCGTCAGCCATGCCATCCGCGGCCAGCCTTTCACCCACAGAAAATGCGCCACGCGGTAGAAAACCAAACACAGCAACTGCGGAGTCAGAAGCGCCCCCAGCCGGGACTTAAGATTGTCGCCGGCCGCCTGATTCTCGGGTGATTTGTTCAGGTACCGGAGAATATCCTGGGAGATACTCGACCCAATAGCGCCGAATTGGCTGTGGCGCCCGTCCGAACACGATGCGCGGGTGGTCATCCGAGGTCCCTTCGTTTCAGAAAGCGCGCGTGCGCGCTCTCCACCACTGCGTCATCGGGCAAATCCTTCACCACCACCGTCAGAGCGCCGATTCGCACACGATTTCCGATATGGATGGGCCCGAGGGCGCCGGCACAAGGCTCGATCAGCACGTCGTCGCCCACTACCGCAAGTCCCGGGCCGGCTCCAATGTCCTCGCGGCGGCCGAGCTCGCTGCCCAGCCCCGACAGCGGCATCATGGTGCAATTGCGCCCCACCTGGGCCATGATCGAGGTGCCAGGCGGATTCAGAATCACCAGCCCCTCTCCCAGATCCGCGGGCGGGCTGATATCGGCGCCGGTGAGTAGTGTGTTGCAGTGCCAGAAGAGGCGGGCGATATATTTATGGCCCGCGCGGTGAAAATGGTGCGAGATCCTGTATAGGAATACGCAAAGGAACGAGGGATGCAAGGACAAAAATGGCGGTGGATTGCCTTCCCCGTCGTCCAGAATTTCAGCCAATCGTTTGCGATCGGCACGGAGCCGGGCGAAGGTCTGCGGCCAGGTGAGGGGGGCTCGCTTCACAATGCGTTCTCCGGCGCAATCAAGGGCGCGGCGGGCGCGCTGGAACGCGCGGAGATTCCTCCTAGCGCGGCGGCCAGCGTGGCGTCCTCCTGGCGGCAGGCCAGATAGTTGGGACCCATGAAATCTTCATCGATCAGTTGATAATCGCGGAAATCGACATAATTCGGATAGATCTTTCCGATCGAATAACCATAGGACGCGAACAGTTCGTAGAAATCGCGCAGCAAAAACCGGCTGATGATATTGACGCGGCCGTATTCGAACTGGATCAGCCGGATCGCCCGGTGCCGCAGCAGGCCGTCAAAGCCGCGAAGCACGTTGTCCTCCATTCCTTCCACGTCGATCTTCAAAAAATCGATGTTGGGGATGCCTTGCGAGGCCGCATAGGCTTCGCCGGTGGTCAGTTCGCCCATGATTTCAGTGGAGGTGAAGGGATGAGGGTACACCAGGCAACTGCTCAGCGAAGGCACGTCGGAATAATGGTGGATTTTCACGGGGCCGGCACGGTCGGAGAGCCCCACGCGTACGCACCGGACATTGGCGAGATGTTTCGTGTTTGCCACGAGCCTGTCGAAGGTGGGAGGAGATACCTCGAAGGCGTGAATCTCCGCACCCGGAATTAAGGCGCCCGCCGCAAGGCTCCAGTCTCCGACGTTCGCTCCCACGTCGAACAGGACAGAAGGACGAAACGCCGCCAGGCGCTGCAAAACCATTTTTTCGCCATTGGTGCACACATCGTAGCTGAGATTTCCGTACCAGGAAAGATAGCGCCGGCATAGGCCCGCGATCTTCCGCACCGGCAAACTTCTGCGGCGCTCGGCCACAAACCGGGCCCAGGGAGACGGAGTCGAGGGTCCGGCAAGAACTTTCGGCGATGAAGTGAAAGCGCTCATTTACCTTCGGCTCAGCTCATCCGGCGCATCTCTCAATCCGGGCCACTCAATTCCAGCCGGCGAGGCGGCGATACATGTCCAGATACGCCGGCTTCACGACCTCCCAATCGAACCTCCGGCGGACGCAGTTGGCGCGCTGGCCGCCCCGAAGCGCGGCATCGCCGGGTTGTTGCTGTAGTTCCGATAAGCGTTCGGCTAAGGCTCCGGGCTGGCTCATGTCAAGCATGCATTCGGGATCCCGAATCAACCACTGGAAATGCGGGGCATTGTGCGTGAGCACCATCACGCCGCTGGAAATAGCCTCAATTACCGCGACGCCGAAAGCTTCAAACAACGCAGCATGCACCATAACATCAGCCAGGTGATACAGCTCAGGCACGTCCGCGGTGGGAACATGCGTAATGCGCTGCTTTGCTCCCAACTTCGCCTGACACCACTCGGCAAGACCAGGCTCTTCGGGATGACCGTCGATCCAGAGCAGAAAATCCCCGCTCAAATGGCTGACCTCGTCGATGATATAGTCCACTCGTTTGTGCAAACGCTTCACGGCGCTCACCACCAGGATGACGAACGTGTTTTCGGAAATTCCATACTTCTTGCGAAGATCGGCGCGACAGGCGGGCTGCGAAAAACGGTTGGTGTGGACGCCGCACGGAACCAGGGTCATGCGGGACTCGGGATAGCCCAGGCGAACGGCCTCCTGAAACGTCACCTCTCCCACATGATGCACGTGCGCGCAGCGCGGATAGGCGTCCAGAGGCATTACGCAGCCCTCGGTAAAAAGCAGGCGCGAATGCGGAAAAAACGTGGGTTGAAGTTTGCCCAGCACCTTGGCGAAGGGCGGATCGATGCTGTGGATGACATCGTAGCGTTGGCGAACCAGATCCGGCAGCACGCTCGCGGCGAATGCCAGGCAATCGCGTTTATAATCGCGGTACTCGCCCTTGCCCGCCAGCCGTCCGAGCGGAAGGGCGCGCGCCGCGGTGGTAGCGGATTCGAGGATCGGCGGAATCTTCTCGCCGGCTGCGCACTCCCCACGCGCTTTATACAGCGTGACATCCAAATCATCTCGGATGACCGCGAACAGATCGCTGAATGTGCGCTCAAAACCGCGCCGAATTCTGCCCAGCTCCACTGCCACCAACGCAATCCTCGGACTCAAGCTCATGCGGGTTTGCCCTTCAACAGTGGAGCTAGGTCCGCGAATGTTAATGTACGCGTCGCAAAGACAAAAGCAATGTAGATACCGGGCGCCAGCAGCGCGGCAAAGATGTTGCCGGAGGATATCAGAAATGCAGCCACGCCCGCGGACAACAGCATCCCGAACGCGGCGCGCCCAACCAGGTTCCAGCGGAAGCGATAGTGCGTCAGCCGCTGGACCAAATAGAGGGCTGGCAACGTTGCAAAAAGCGTTTCTACTACCAGAGCCGCCACGGCCACGCCGATATACCCGAAGCGGTGGGCGACGGCCGCAATCGCCGCCAGCTTCACGGCGAGCGCCACCGCGATGAATCGCAGCGCGTACTTTTGCGCTTTCACGATGTACATGATGGGTCCGATAGTTCCCGTAATCGCTTTGATCAGCGCCAGTAGAGCGAGAATGCGCAGCGCCGGAGCGCCGGCGACCAGCTTATGGCCAAGCAGGCCCATATAAAAAACCGCGCCGGCCAGCAGTGAACTCAGTGGCACGCCGGCCAATAGCAATACCGTATCCAGCGCACGCTGGCAGGATCGCTCGAATTGATTCCTATAGTTCGGCCAATAGGACGCAATCAGGGGATAGAAGGTGGATCCAACCGCGGATAACGCCATGAGCGTCGGCCAAACCAGCCGTTGGGCGGCTGAATAGAACGCAACCTCCGTGAAGTTCCCGAGCTTGGAAAGCAGCAACACGTCCATGGTTTCGTAGCCGCCCACGAGAAAACCCACGGCGCCGATCGCCAGCGACGACCGGAACATGAATGTGACATCGTGCCACCGGACTCCGGCCACGCTGAAAGCAAAGTTCCGCCGGCCAAGTATGACGCAACCGGCCAGGAACACGCCGCGGCTGATGACATGGCAGACAATAAGGGCTACCAGCCCCCCTCCCGCCCGGCACACCAGCGCGACCAGCGGGATCATCGCCAGCACGGAGACACATTCCGAGATGGACTCCTTCTCCATCGTTAGCGTCGCCTTAAAGATGGCGCGGTAAACCAGAACGCCAGCCAAGAAGAGGACATTGGCCCCGCCCACCAGTCCCGCGATCAGCACGTGTGAGGGATATTGCAAGGCGAAAATCAAGCCTGAGAGCACCGCCCACGCAACCGGTGCTTGCACCATTTTAGTGAAGGTCAAAATCCGCAGAAGTTTTTGGGAATGCTCCGGCTCGCGGCACATATCGCGGACGAACACTTCGGTGGTGCCGAAGTCCACCAGCCAATCCCCGATGGATAATATCCCGAAGATGAGGGAGTATTCTCCAAACAGGCTCTCCTGGTAGCGGCGGACGATCATGCCTGCAACCACCAATCGTGACAAGGCGACCAAGATCCTCGCGACGATTTGCGAGGAAGAACTTTTCATCATGCTCCGGGCGACATTGCTGGCCGGGGCATCGCGCAGGAGTGTGCTGGTTACCGGCTGCGCGGAAGTGGCATCTGCTTCGTCGACCGCAATGCCCGCGGCAGCCGGAATTTCATACTGCAAGCCTAGCGAACGGCTGGATTGTTCCATAGACGCCCGCCTCCGACCGAGCTGAGAATCTGCGGCGGACTGGAGGACATCCGCCCCCGCAATTCGCGCTGATCGCTGGCTTCCTGCAAGCGCCAATAGCGAACGGCCCAAATGATTCCGGCGATGATCCAAAAAATTCTGCAAATGGCGTTGATACGCAGCGAAAAGCTGAACATACCATCCACCATGAACGCCGCCAGCGCGCTTAGCGATGCCGCATTGGCGATGAACAGAACGATGTTGCGCACACGGAAATTGCTTATGCCGACCTGGATCACCCAGAACAGCACCAGCAGGTGCAGAATGAATCCCACCACGCCCGTCTCGGCGAACCAGAGAAGATAGATGTTATGCACGGCGGGAATCCAGCCCTGGTAGATGCTGTTCGCCGACCGTGGACCGTATTTGGTATACGGAGGGACCGCAAACACGTAGCAATTGAGGCCGACGCCCAGCCAGGGGTTCGCGGCAATCATCCGCATGGCGTCGCGGTTGTACTCTTCGCGTCCCAATACCGCGCCTTCCTGGCTGGAAAATATGCGGCGGGTAATGGGGCCCGCGTAGACGGAAAAGACCACCGACATCGCCAGAACACCCGTCATGAGCGCCAGCAACGCCCGCTTCTGCAGCTTTGGATGGAAGAACAGCATGACCAACAGCACCGGCACGGCCACCGCGAAGCTGAGCCAGCCCGAGCGCGAGAGCGTTCCAATGAGCGCGGGCAGCCCCAGCGCGGCCAGCAGGCCGAACAGAATCTTGTAGTGCAACCCGGTGCGCAGCAGCAGGAAGGCCAGCGCCATGGGAATCAGCGCCGCCAGAAAGACGCCGAACACATTCGGATGAACCAAAAACGCGCTGATGCGGAATACGGTCTCGCTCTGCACGGAGCTGTTAGAGAGTTCCTCGATTGTCTTTGCCGAGCTTTCTCCGAAACTCTCCAATCCCAAGCGCTTGCCGGTGACGTATTGAATCAGGCCGACGACGGCCTGCACGATCCCTCCGGCCGCCAGCGCCGCCATGGCATGAAAAACGCGTTGCGGCGTGGACAGTTCATTGCAGATCACCACGAAGAGAAACGTGACCTTGATCATGCGTACCACTTCGTGCACGGGAGTGAGATGCCAAGGCCCGAAGACGGCGGCCAAAACCCCCATAAGCATGATGCAGGCGTAGGGTAGGATCACTTTCGGCAGGCGCACGCCGGGCAGATGTCCGCGGGCGATGTCCCGTGCCAGGTAAAGGGCGAGCAACAGGAGAAAAGGATCGCTCATTTCGACCCGGAAGGAGCTTTCTCCACCCATCTTTTCGATTAAGGGTCCAAAGCGCTTGCTTAGATCGAAAGGTACAGTGAGCATCAGGGCCCACAGCGAAAATAGCCGAGGGTTGCCGGACAGATAAGCGGCAAACATGCACCCGGCGCCCGCCACCAGGGCCGCAATGAGCTTCAAATTCCCGATCGCCATGACCGCGACCAGCAAGGTGGCGCTAAAGGAAGCGAGACAGAAGACGCCCAGAGAGGGTAGGACCTGCACGCGGTGAGCTGCAGTAGCGATGGCCGCCTCCTAGCTGCCCGCTGCTGTACAAACCGCGGCAGCAACCTTACTTGGAGTGACGCTCAACGGCAAACCGGCTTGCGCCTTCATCGGAGTCGTGAGCACGAGTCCTACCTTGCGCGCCTTGGAAAGTATCAAAGCCTGTTGCGCGGCGTCCAAATCCTCGCGCACGGTTTGGTCTTCGATCACGAGCAGCAAGACACATCCCACCAAAGCGACGATGTTCAAACCGAGCGGGTTCTCGAGAACTGATCCGCCCGACACGACCGTGAAATCGTAGCGCAGCGCCGCCGACCGCAATAATCGATTGGCGCCATCCTCGGGCGACTGACGGGGCTCCCCGTCCTCCTTGCCGACGGGCAGGAAGCTGAGAAACTCCTGCGATGTTGGAAGGGCGAGCTCGTCCAAGCTACCGTTTGGACTGCGAATCAGTTCGCCGAATCCCGGCGCCGAAGAGTAATCCAGCAGAGAGCTCAGGCCCGCACGGTCGCCAGAGGCATCGGCCAGGAGTACCGGCTTGCACAGCTCGGTCGCCAATGAACTCGCCACCGCCGCGCTTCCATAAGCGCAGAACGGCGACGACCGCGGTGTTACGAGCAGGACCGAGCGCATGCTATCCGGCCTGGGCAGGTCAAGATGCAGCTGCAGTGCGACACGGCGGTAAGAGGCCAAATCGGGTTGGCGCTGCGCGCGGTTGCGATTGCCATTTCCGTTGTTGAGGACTCTAAGATTCATTCTGATTCCAGCAAGTTATCTAGTCGGAAAGCAGGTGCGATGTAGTCAACGAAGATTCCATCTGCTGGGCCAGTATCAAAGGTTGGTGCGCCGCGGGTACGGCGACCGTCCCGTACAGCGGCAGGAAGCGGCGTCCCGGTTCCAGGTCTTCCCTGCGAACCACGCGTTCGGTGTAACTCTTCAGCATCGCCGCGAACACGCCCAGGATCAAACCTACAAGCACAGCGGCAGGATAAAGTATCTTTGTTTTGGGCCAGAACTTATCAGCCGGAGGAACCGCATCCTCCACCACCGACAGAGTCGGCGTGGCGATCTTCGTAGTAGTGACCGAGACCGCTGCTTGCGCCTTCTTGCCGAGCAGCGCTTGGAACTTTTCGCCGGCCGAGTTCAACTCGCGATCCAAGTCCTTCAAAGTGACCTGCATTTCCGGAACCTGCGCCAAACGCGCCCGCAAGCCCGAAGCGGTGGCTTCCATGATGGTTAAACTGGCCTTCAGGCCTTGTAAGTCGCTGAGGGCGGCATCCCGCTTGGAGATCAGCTCCTGCTGGAGCGAATTCAGACCTTGTGTGCTGGCGCCGTCGATCTTCTCAGACTCTTTCGCGATCAACTGGTCCAACTTCGCCAGGTCGCCCGCGAGTTCCTTCACTTCCGGCGAGTCTTCCCGGTACCGGTCGCGCGCGGAAATCAAGGCGGTTTCCAGGTCCACGCGTTTGAGCCTGAGATTCTCCCGGACCGCGTTGAGCTGAGTCGTCTGGGTCACGGTGCGCGTAGTCGGCTCGGCAGCCAATTCCGCATTGATCTCTGCCAGGTTGGCCTCCTCCGCCGCGATACGCGTACGGGCCGACGCGATCGTCCCTTCCAGATCGGAAAGCTGTGTGACCTCCAATCCTTCCTTCTGCAGGTCAAACGCCAGGCCGTGTGATTGCAGGTAGGCCAGTCTCTTGGCTTCAATGGCCTTCACTTCGCGTTCAGCTTTGTCGGATTCCTCAGTGAGAATCGCAAGCGAATTTTCCGCCTCGTCGTAATGCCTCATCGTACGCTGCTTGGCATAGACTTCTGCCAAGGTATTGGCGATGGCCGCAACCCGGCGGGATGGGCCTTTCACAGTCATACGGCCGACGTTGGAGTCCCCCACGGGCTCAATGGAGACACCCTCGCGAAGATCGTTGATAATGCGCCCCATCTCCAGGTCTTGGGGACGGATCAGTCCGTCGTAGTTCTCCGGGAACAGGCGCGCCTTGAAGCGCCGATAAACCCGGCCGACTGGGGACTTCTGCCACAAGTAAGCGACCTCGGAAAGGAAAGGATGATAGACGTCGTCATAAGTGAGCTTTTGACGCTCGACTACCTCCTTGAGCACCGGAGCGGCCTTCATCAACTCGATCTCGGTACGTGCGTCGTCTTTGCGGAAGATATTCCAACTTACATAGAAAGCATCACGCGAGAAGTCGGAATCGCGCTCGGCCATAAGCACCGTCGTGGCTTTATAAATGGGTGGCCAGGTATAAACGTATAGAATTACCAGCGCAAGCGTAAGTGCGGCGGTTAGAAAGACGAGGGGCTTGTGGCGCCGCGTAGCATTGCGGATCTGACGCAACGAAGCGCCGACATCGAAATTGTCGACGTTCTCGACTTCCAGCCGCTTGATCTGCTGGTTATGATTTGGTGGCAGCATCTCCATATTTGGCACCACACGAACTGTTCCTGCGGCCCTGCACTATTTGCAGCGCGACCTGAAACCACAGGGATGTAAGCCAAGCGGAGGCTTACAAAGTCCCACACTTCATCGACTGGAATACGCTAGTGTGAGAAGTATACTATCCAAGTCCCGCTCCTGCAATCGATTTCAGTCCCGCATAGTACCACCATAGGTACTGCTATAGAGCCGTTATCCTATACATTCCACGGGCCAGACTTGGAAGGCGCCGTACGCGATTGCGCTAACTGCGGTTCATAACTGGACATCTTCCTGGCGCTCGTCACCAGGATGAACTCCGCGAGAACTCCAAATACAAACGCTGGTAAGACGGCGCTGCCTTGCACTATGTGGGCAGCCATCCCCAGGAGTGCCGATTGGATGTAATATCCTATGCCGAAGAGAATGAGGGAGTCGTTTCCGGACCAACGGGCTTTCAGGAAAACCGCGCGGTATGTCAGAACTACAGCAGCGAGCGTAAGGAAAAATACTATAAGTGGGGGCTTTGCTGCTGCAACGTGAGTGACCAAGGCATAAGCAACGATCGTGCTTAAGCCCAGGAAGACCGGCTGCCACTTAGTGGCAAGCAGTTTCCCATCCGGCTCGGTCCTGGTACGAAACCTGGTCGCCAGAGCAAGACAGGCGAGAATAAGCGCCAATAGAACGCCTGCCTGCGGTACCGTGCCTTGAACATGCGATTTTCCAAGAAAGCCGATCATTGCGGTGCCTACCGCCAGGACCCCAAGAACTATCGCCGTCCGCTTTCCCAGCCAGGATTCCCGACTCTCTGCTGGAAACAGCCGATGCGTAAACACAATGGGAAACAGAACCGCCGAAGCCGCATGCCAGATACTGATGCTTACCGCCCAGGGTATGCTGATGCCCCCGAAGAATCCGTAATCATCAAACTCGCGGATCGGGAGGTTGCGAGCAAGCACGATTGTCTTAGCCAGTAAACCCTCGTTATAGATACCATAGGCGAGGCCTAGGAGGAAAACCGCCCGGTTGTCTAGATTCTTCGCCACGACGAATTCGCGGATCAAAAGTACCGGTAAGCCATATCCGAGAAGCGTAAATAGCGCGAGGGTAGCAGGCGCAAAGAAAACCGTTGCCGGGGTGCTGCCCGACACCAGTTCAGCAAGTACTGGCGAAAGGAGCATTAGCACTCCGGCGGCTTGCACTTTGCGCATGCTCAGAAGCGCAAAGGGCGCGGCGCGCACCACACAACAGGCCAGGAACTAGTTCGCGCCGCGCTCCGTTTTGCGCGAGTTCCTCAACAGCCTAGTGTAGCGCCGGTCGGGCGGACTTAGGAGAAAGTCAGTGTCAGCCTAGTTGGAACCGGAGGAAGCCGGATTCCAAAGCGTGAGCAGGTATGCATCACCGGACTGGATGTTGGGAACTATTGTGGTAAGCGTTGACCCGTTCCATGCGACAGTGGTTTGCCACATCACAAAGAGCTGCTCCAGAATAGATTCTCCGGTAGCGGGTATCCGCTCCAGGCGCATACCAATATTCGAAGCGCCGGTGAGAGAGGCGACTTTGTTCAAGCCGGTTAGAGTGAGCTGGACAGACATCGGCGCTGGCGTCGAGGACTGAATCGCGGAGGAATTGTAATAACCGACCAGAACCTGCGCCGCAGCGCCTCCCCCCGGCGACTTGGTGCCGAGGATGGACACGCGCGAATCAGTCGAGGTACTCGCGACCCGGGCGCCCACGCCATCGCTGTAGGCTTTATATGTCCACCAAGACGCGCGGGGCCAGCCATTCGGCGTCAACAAGCCATCCAGGCTCTCATTAAAGCACGTGGATTGGCCGGTGGAGTCGTTCCAGCAGGTGCGGGTGGCGCCATCGGCGCCGCCTTGTTCCAGCTGATACAGATACTCGACAATGGCGCCGGGGTAGTCCTTCGACAATGGTCCCGTGGTCTCATTAATGTCGATGCGCTGCAGTTGCAGGCTGGCATAGGCCGGATTCTGGAGAAAGGAAGTCCTCGCATCGCGCAAGTGCGCCGAAATTGCCGCTATGGCCTGGTCGGTGTCGTCCAACTCGTGCCACGACAAGAAATTCACCTGGCAGCCGTTGGCAACGCAATAATCCAGAAACGCCTGCAAGTAGGCTTTGTCGTATGGAAGGGCGCTGCTCGGACCCCCAATCAGTACATTGGGCCCTAGGATATTGCGCAGAACGCGATATGCTCGCAAGTACGCTTCAAAGAATTGAGCCTGAGTACCTGACCAAAACTGCGGATTGTCCGGCTCGTTCCAGACGTCGTACGCCACATCCATCCCCTCGGTGGCGACGGCGGCGGCGCCGACCATCGATTCAAACTGTGGCCAATTGAGATACGGGGGAGCATTTCCGCACCATTGATTCGTGGGATAACAAAATCGGTCGCTCACAACATACTCTACGGCCGCTCCCGCTTGTACGGCCTGCTGGTATACAGAAGCCAGATCAGTACCTTCATACGTGCCGAGCCGCCACAACGCGGGTTGCAATGCGGAGCTGATGGCCGAAGAAGGTCCCGCCGCCGATGCGCCCTCCAGAAAGCCAAATGCGCTGTGAACGGCTTGGGGCGAGGAAAAGTTAACTTCCGCGTATGCCGTTAGTGGCTGGGCCACTATAGGCGCAGCGAGAAAAGCGAATAGAGATAAAAAGGCGAAAACGCTAAAAAGCTTTCGCGCTGGATGCAACAACGATGAATGGAATTGCATAGCACTGCTTGCATCATCGTCGATCCAGAGGTGCGCCTTTAACAGCTCGTCAGCTTAGAATGGACCGTTTCCATGAGGCGCGGTCGCGCGGAAACCCAAGATAAATAAGGCTGCGAGCCTTAGCTTGCGGCTATGTTCTCTCTTAGCGGTCTCCGACTGTCGCTGTATGAACCGCCGAGGAATTCCCTATACCAGGCGATGGTCCGCTCTAACCCTTCGTCCATCCCGTAGCGCGGCGCCCATCCCAGCCGTCTGCGGGCTTTTTCGGAGTCGAGGTATTGCTCGCGAATCTCGGCACTCGCTTCGTTTAATATGATCGGGTGCAGATCGGAACGTTGCATCATCGCCAAGATTTTATGGACCAGGTCCAGCATCGTCACGCGGAGCTCCAGCCCAAAGTTGAAAGCTTCGCCGCGGAGCGAGTGCTCGGCAGCAAGCTTCTCCGCCAGGCAGAGGTAAGCGTCGACTGCGTCTTCCACATAAAGGAAGTCGCGTACGTACCGTCCGTCGCTCCGAATTCGAAAACTCTCGCCCCGCAGTGTGGACTGAATCACACCCGGGATGAGGCGGGAAAAGTTCAGATCACCGCCGCCGAACAGGTTTCCGCATCGTACCACGGCGGCCGGAACGCCGAACGTCGTCGCATACATCGTCGTAATCAGGTCGGCGCAGCTTTTGGAGCAATCATAGGGGAAACGGCCCTGGAGAGGATAATCTTCGCGATAGGGCAGCCGGTCTGACGGGCCGTACGCCTTGTCGGAAGATGCTACCAAAACTTCGGAAACCCCGCACTGCCGGGCTGCCTCCAACAGGAGCCAAGTACCGCGGACGTTGGCTTCCAGAGTGCCGACCGGATCTGTTTTCGCGATGCCCACCAGCGTCTGCGCGCCAAGATGAAAGACCGTCTGCACCGTATACTCTGCCAGTGCACGGCGGATCAAGTCCCCGTCGCCCAAAGAGCCCGGCACCGTGGAGACACGCGACAGCCAGCCTTCGCGAACCAGCATGCTATTGGGTGCGCCATCGCGAAGAAGCACCACCACCGACGCACCCTTACGAACCAAAGCCGACACCAGCCATCCGCCCAGCAGACCGCTGGCGCCGGTGACCAACACGGACCGGCCGCACCAAAACTCCGGTGAGATCGCGTCCGTTCCGCTCATGCAAACGCCGCCCGCTGGCGAATCCAAGGAGCGGAATCGCCCACATACATTTGCTCCAATTCCTGCTGATCCTTGCTGGTGTCCATCGATTTCCAGAAACCGGTGTGTTCGTAAGCAGCGAGCTCTCCCATGCGGGCGAACTCGGGCAGAACGTCGCGCTCCAGGTTGTGTCCCTTCCAGTGCATGAACGCCTCGCGCTCGAAGACAAAGAATCCGGCGTTGATCCAATAATCGCGAATGAGCGGTTTCTCTTCGAAGCGCTGAACCTTCCTCGCCTCGTCGTAAACCACCAGCCCGTATTGGGACCGCAGCGGCACCGCGGTAAGAGTGGCTAGGCCCTTGGACTCCTCATGCTTGCTGATCAGTTCCCGCAGGTCCAAGTCGCCGAGTCCGTCGCCATAAGTGGCTAAGAATCGCTCACTCAAATAGCTGCCGCAGCGCAGAATCCGGTCTCCGGTATCGGCATCCTCTCCGGTGTCGACGATGCGGACGTTCCAATCGGTAAAGCGGCCGTCGAAATAATCGTAGAGGATCTCCTTGCGATGTCCGGCCGCCAGAACAAAATCGGAATATCCCTGGGAAGCGTAGATGCGCATGATATGCACCAGGATGGGCGTCCCATTGACGGGCATCATGACTTTGGGAAAGTGTTCCGTAAAGGGATAAGAGCGGGTGCCCTTGCCGCCGCAAAGGATCACTACTTTGATGGATTCCATATGATTTCCTTTAGTCCTCCGATTCTCCCGGGCTGCAGCCCGAATTCAACTATTGCCTGTTCAACACCGACACCAAACGGAAGTCCACGTAGGTTGATACCAGCGAATTCACGCCCTGCAAAGGACGATTGATGAAGTCATCCAGAAACCGTGCCATTTGGCTGCGACCGTTTTCAGGAACGAAGATGATGTCGTCCGGCTGCAGCGGGATCGTGCGCAGCGCCATGTAAGGCGCGGGCTGCCCGCCTGCCGCGGCGGAGACCGCAATCGCTTCCACACGTCCGTCATCGACCAAGCGGATGATCGCGACATCCCGTTCCGCGGCCGACCTCTTGAATCCGCCGGTCAGCGCGATGGCCTGCATGGCCGTGGGCGCCTCGCGGAAGGGAACGGCGCCGGGATTGTTCACGTCTCCCGAAACGTAAACCGCCGGCTGACGAACCTGGACCGGGATGACGCTGATCTCCGGCTGCACCAGCCTTTCCGAGTAGAGCTTAGTCAAGTTCGTGCGCAGCTCGGTAGTGGTCAGGCCGGCCGCCTTGACGTCGTTGACGATGGGAAGCGAGATGAAGCCGTCGGAGCGAACCATGACGGAGCGTGACGCTTCCGGGACCCGGCGAACCGTGACCTCAACCTGATCGCCTTCCGAAAGCACATATTCCTTGCGGAAGCGCTGCACCGAAGCGACCACCTGCGAAGCAACGGGTGCTGAAGGCACCTTGGCGCGCGGGCTCACGCATCCCGAGCCGCCGATGACGATCAACAAGACTACGACACTGAAAAGCTGGGCGGCCAAGCCGCTGCTTCTCCATAAAGTAAAAGTGCGAAGAAAATTAAAGAGCATATCCCGAGTCCTAATCCTCAAATCACCAGCCCGACCCTCGCAAGATAGCCGGGACCGTCTGTGCGATCAACTTCATGTCCAGCCATACCGTCCAGCTATCTACATAAGCCAGGTCCAGGCGCATCCATTCGCGGAAAGGCATTCTGGGGTCGCGGCGAATCTGCCAGGAGCAGGTGATGCCTGGGGGCATCGACAAACGCCGGCGCTGCCACCATTCGCTTCCGCTGGCCTCGCCCGGCGGCAGCGGCCGGGGTCCGACCAAGCTCATGTCGCCCACCAGGACATTCCACAGTTGCGGCAGCTCGTCCAGGTGAAATTTACGTAGTATTTTCCCGATCGGCGTAATGCGGGGATCTTCCTTCATCTTGAAGGCCACTGCGTCCCGTTCATTGAAGCGCTCCAACTCGTGGCGGCGCGCGGCTGCGTCCTCACTCATGGAGCGAAACTTGATCATGCGAAAATGCCGGCCGTGAAGGCCTACGCGTGTCTGGAGGAAGAATACAGGCCCTCTCGAGGTCAGCTTCACGGCCAGCGCGATGATCGCCATCAGCGGAGTGAGAACGGCCAGAGCCAACCCGGCTCCTACCGCGTCGACGATTCTCTTGATAAGAAGCTGAGCGTGGTTGGAGGTTCCGGTAAAATGAGTGACCAGCGGAATCTTCCCCACTTGGACCACTTCAGTCCGATAGCCCGAACGCGCGAAGGCCCCCGGCGGAAGCTTGACGGAAATTCCGGCCTCGTTGCAGATATCCACAATTTGCTGGATCTCGTCATAAAAACTACGGACCGGAAGAGTAACCACAACTTCATCGATCACATTCCTGCCGACCAGATCCCGGATTTCTTCGATTCCCCCCAGCAGCCTAGTCTGCATTCGCTGCACCTGCTTGTGTGCCGCCGCATGGCCGGTCCCCGCCGAACGCCGCTTTCCCGATAAGTCCACAACTTCGGCAATGCGGATTCCGAAATGCGGGTTCCGCTGTACGCTCTCCACCAACTGGTCTGAGCGCGCATTGTTTCCCACCAGCAACCAAACCCGATAATCGTCGCCCTTGCGGCGCAGGTAACGGATCAGCCCGCGCATGATCAAGCGGCTGGCTACGATCGCCACAACATTCGAGGCCAGCAGGGCGACATAGAAAGAGATCGGAGCCGAGAAGGGCAAAACGACGCAGGCCAGAGCGGTCAAACCTGTTGCGTACAACGTAACTTCGAACAGCCCGCCCAACTCTTCGGCGAGCCGCTCGGTGCGGCGGGCGTGATAAGCGTGCAGTCTCCCCCCTAAGAATGCAAACGCCAGCACATTCAGTACAACGAAGACCGTAAGGGCTTGGTGCGAACTCTGCAAATGCAACCAAGCGCCCTGCTCCGCGATTTTCCAGACAGCTACCGCGCTCGCGCCCACCGCAAGCGCGTCGACCAGCTGGAGATAAGAACCCATCACCCGGACGTTGTGGTAGAGCATCGTCTAAGCGCTCCTCGCCGCAACACCGGAAATCGCGGTTCGTGTGTTCACTCCTGGGGATAACGCAATTTTTTGGGCTTTCTCGCTACGATCGAAGTAGAGCAGCACTTTCTCCAAGGCCCGCACGATGTCGGAAATATCCTCGGAACCGAGATCGGCGCCGATCGGAAGTGAAATGGTATGGTTTCCTACCGCCGTCGCGTTTGGAAAATCGGAACTGCGATACCCGAAACGGCGGCGATAGTAAGGTTGTCGATGAACGGGAACATAATGGACACCAGTTCCGACCCCTTCGGCGTCGAGTGCGGTAATCACATCCCGCCGTCGTGCTTTCAGGCCTTCGCAATCCAACAACACCGAATAAAGATGGCAAGCGTGCCGTGAGTGGGCCGGAGGCTTCGCGGGCAGCCGGAGAGGAAGACCGCTTAGGCGGTAACTGTATTCGTCCCAAATCTCTTTTCGGCGCTTCCACCGCCGATCTACTTCCGGCAACTGCGCCAACCCGAGCGATGCCTCAATATCTGTCATGTTCGCTTTGAAACCCGGGACCACAACTCGATAGTCGCTTCCCGGACGCCCCGAGCGCGCCCAGGCATCTTTGGACATGCCCTGCAAGGCAAGCAACTTAATCCGCCGCGCGAGCCGGCGGTCGGAGGTGATCACCATTCCGCCATCTCCGGTGGTGATGCTCTTCGTCGCGTAAAAGCTGAAGCAACCGGCGTTCCCCATGGTTCCCGCCGGACGCCCACGGTATTCCGCTTCCAAGGCGTGCGCGCAATCCTCGATGACGCGCAGGCGATGTCGCCGCGCCAGTTCCAGAATCTCATCCATGTCACAGCACCGGCCGCCGAGATGGACCACGACGAGCGCCTTGGTTCTGGCGGTGATGCGTTTGGCGACGTCGCCTGGGTCTATGTTAAACGTGACTGGATCGCAATCGGCCAGCACAGGTGTGGCGCCGGCATGCAAAATAGAATGGATCGTCGAACAAAAGGTCAAGGTGGGCGCGATCACTTCGTCACCCGGCTTGAGGCCCAGCGCCAACATGGACAGGTGCAAGGCGGCCGTACCGCTACTAACGGCCACCGCAAAAGGTGCGCGCCTAAAGCGAGCGAACTCGTTCTCGAAGCGCTCCACTTGCGAACCCCTGCCAATCCAGCGGGAGCGGAGGGTAGTGGTCACGGCGGCGATCTCTGCTTCGCCCAGGAGCGGAGCACCTAGAACGATCCGGTTGGCCGGATGCCGTACCGGCGTGCCCCCGCAAATCGCCGGCAGCGCATCGGCACGCCGAACGTCGGCGGGAACCGGTTGCTTCGATTCGGCCAGCCGCCCGGTGTCGCGGTGCTCACCGCTCACATGGCCGACTTGATGGGAGCTACCGGAATACATGCCTTTATTACCAAGACTCGGGCAACAACTCGCTCTCGTTACCGGCCGCCGCGGCGAGTACCCGCGTGTCAACGCCCGAGCGTTTCGCGCGGCGCACCTGCCAATCCATCTGAATTCTGGTGACCATCTTCGTCAGACCCTTCAATGAGGTGGTCCACACGTCGAGCGCAGATCGAAACTGCTTGGCATTCTCTTCCGTCAGCGCATACTGGACCACTTCACGCGCAGGCAGCCGGTAGGCCGTGACGTCCAGCGGCTGACCGTCGGCAATCCATTGCGCCACATCGTAACGCTGGAGAATTGCCACGGGTTGTAGGATCTCGTCGGCCGTCTTTCCGGCTGCGTGCTTGGCCTCTACGTAGTGGTGGAAATCCGCCCAGAACTCCTCGAAATCGCCGCTGAGGGAAGCCGCGCCGCGCTCCTCCACCAGCTTGCGCGTAGCATCCATCGCCGCCCGGCAGATCTCT
Organism: Bryobacteraceae bacterium; assembly: GCA_030039005.1. The sequence continues at coordinate 7,163 of JASHQT010000566.1, read as the reverse complement.
CTCCAGATGTGGAAAGAGGCGATGGCGCGGTACTTGTACATCAGGTTATCGCCAATATCGCCTTGCAACAGCTTCTGGAAATTTTCGTCTTTGGAATAAAAGTCGTGACAACTTTGGTGATCCGGGAACAGCTCGCCCTTGGTCTCCATCACGAATTGATCGAGGAACCTACGAACCGCCCCAGTGCTGTTTTCCATGGCCGGAAGCATGGCGTCGAACCATTGAGAGCGCTTCACGCCGGCTTTTTGGGCGAACGATACCGCATCTTCAAACCAGGAGTCGTTCCAGAAAACGCTGCTCACCAAGTGGTATTTTCTGGTCTCGACATAATCGTCAAACGACATCGTGTCCGTCGAAACCACGATCTCTTCGATGTCCAGCACCTTCTCGCCGCCGTAGATGCCGAAATTCTTCGGAAGCACGCGGAACTTGGTTTGGAATTGGAATTCCCGGCGGCTATCCAGCTTCTCGAGTTCGGAGCCTTTGAGCAGAACCAGTTGCAGGTTGTGCATTTGGTTGGTTCCGGCGTCGATGAGGGAATGGATCGCGTCGACATGGGACCGCAGGGTTTCTCCGGGCAGGCCCACGATCAGATCCGAATTCGATCGCAAGCCGCGCCCCCGAATATGGATCATGATGTCTTCATACGCTTGCAGCTTGATGTTGGAGCGCTTGATATTCCTCAGCACGTCATCGTTGAGCGACTGTACCGCCTGGTACACGACCAGGGCCCCACTTACTTTCTCGACAGACCGAATGATCCGGTCCGGCCGGTTCTTCCCGGTTGTGGCATCGATAAAACGGGGATACCCGTAGCGCTTCTGCATTTCGCCGATGAACTCCGAGATTTCCACATCCCTTTCGAACATCCCGTAATTGGAGTCGGCGATGCGCAAGGTACCCATGTTCGGGGAATGGCCGCGGATGCGGCGCGCGATGTATTCAATCTCTTCCTTCATCCGATCGATGCCAAAGTTATTGACCTTGGTATACCAACTGGTGCCCTGCACACAAAATGTGCAGGTGAAGGGGCATCCGCGATTGGTTTCGATCATGGGCGCGAGCTTTCCGTCGAAAAATTCGTCCTGGATGCCGGTCAACCAAGGCGACGGAATCTCATCCACTTCCTTCTTCCGGTCCCAGAGCTTCTGCAGCGCTGCCTGGCCGTCGGGCCGCCGGTAAATCGAGGAAGGAATTGCTTTTTTTCCGAGTGCGGGCACCGAGCAACCAGAATCCAGAAACTCACCGACCACGTGCGTGGCCAAGAAGTCGCCCTCACCCACCACGTATACGTCGATCTCAGGGTGCTCGTTGAAATACTCAATCTGCCGCTCTTCCTCGATGGGAAGGTTCGGCCCTCCCATCACCACCAGAGTCCCGGGATTCAGACGTTTGGCCAGCTTCGCGAAATGAAGGCTCAAGGCCTCATTCCAAAGATAATTGCTCACCATTAGAACGTCGGGTGGGGCCTGCTTCATGGCGTCCCACAAACGATCTGGATAAGCAAACAGGCGAGAGTTTACCTCAGGAAGGTCGCGGTCCATGACTGCTTTCATATAGGCGACTCCCAAAGGCATGCAGTCGTTGGCCAACACGCCGGAATAGTTGTATCTGAGATCGGATAGGTAAACTGTTGGCATCAAAGAATCCTCCGGTTTTTGCTGAGTCTCCTTCCACCGGCGGAAAGCACGTGGTTGCGCGCCGGGATAACTTAATGCTCGCGTACGCCGGGCACGTCTCGAAGATCTTCGATGCGCCCACCGCGATGCGCCGTGCCTATAACGCGAGTGCAAACAGTAAACTGTGATTCGCTTTCGGAAGCGTCGGACCCAAGCCTATCGCAAGTACCAGGAATGTCTCGGCTCAGTAGCTTTGTGTTGGGGAAGGGATTATCGAGATCGCTCAAGCTCGCCCGATCACCTTCGAGGCCCTGTACGGCGGCCTTATCGCCCGCACCGTGAAAGACCGGTAGACCCTTGTCTACAACCGATCCCGATACAGCAATAATTCTGTCCACCGAAGCGGTTACGTCCAAACGAATAAATAACGGCACGGGTATAAAATTACCCAAGCGCATCTCATGTCCTCCTGATCGGATTAGCAGGACTATAGCATCGGTCACAATTTCAGACAAGGGGATCGCGCTCCGTTTGTTTCCCTTGTGGTACTAAACCTAGTACTACATGTAAGTCTTGACAATCGTCACCTCCGACGCGACTTAGTGGTCCGCGCGGAATCGGTATAGGTCGGCCGAGCTCATAGGCACGCCGAGGAGCTTGAGCAACAAAAACAACTGATGTTTATGGTTGAGCAGGTGTTCCAAGTTATGGAGCATGAGGCTGAGCACTGTCTCGCCCTGCTTGAGGAAAACAGTGGGAACTACATCGGCCAGAGCCGAATCGTCCAGCAGAGAAAAACCATGCTGCACATGCGATTGAAGCAGGGAGATCCGATTTGACGTTTCAACCCGCGGGTCCTGGCCGGATCTCCAGGATTCCCTTAAGTCGGCGAAATCACTAAGTTCGTTGGGGTAGACAGCCGCCAGCACGGCACAAAACCCGGAGACGGATTCCACCAAGTGGTAGAGCAGGACCTCTATTGTCCAGGAGTTCGGATAGGGCGGCGCCCAGCCTAAGCGTTCCGGCGGCACTCGCGAGATTAAATCCTGAGTCAGTTCAATTGAATCCTCTATCTTCAGTAGCAACGACTTGGAAAGGACCTGTGACATGAGCTTCTCTCCGAACTGAACGGGTGACCGGATTTTGATTCTACACGCCAGATTCACTGAATCGCCATCGAATGCGCCGGAATGCGCTACCATGTCGAAATGTCCGCAGGCGGAGGCGCTCGGAGAAGAGTTCTTCTGGCGTACAATCAGCACCGCGGGCGGGGCGGTTCCGAGCAGGCGGCCTTGGACTTGATGGATTTGCTCCGCAAGAATGGTCTCGACGTGGAGGTGTTCACCCGAGACAGCTCGGAAGCCGCAGCCAGCCTGTTGGGCCGGATCGAGGCGGGAGCCAGCCTCTTCTACGCGCCGCGATCGGTCGCGGCATTTACTAAGTTGTTGGATTCGTTCTCCCCCGACGTCGTCCATGTCCAGGAACTTTTCCCCCTGGTCTCGCCTTGGATCCTGCCGGTTTGCAGCGAGCGCGGGATTCCCGTGGTCATGACTTGCATCGACTATCGCATGACCTGCTCTAAGACAACTCATTTGAACAACGGAGAGGTATGCACGCGCTGCCTGGGGGGGCGCGACTACTGGGCGGTTCTCACCAACTGCCGGAGCAACCTCAGCGAAAGCCTCGCTGGAGCGTTATACAACTTAGTGGTTCGCTGCTTCGGCTTGTTCCATCGCCACGTTAGCCATTTCATTGCGCCATCTGAGTTTTCGCGCGATTGGCTGATCCAGCATGCAGCCATCGATCCGTGCCACATCACCGTAGTGTCGCCTATCGTTCAGATTCCGGAGACCTCGGCCGATGCTGCGGAGGGAACTTACGTCGGTTTCGCCGGCCGCTTCTCCCCCGAGAAGGGGCTTTCTACTTTCCTTGAAGCGAGTAAGCTCACCGATGTCCCATTCCGGGTCTGCCGCAATGCGAACAGCCTGGTGCATTTGGATATTCCGTCAAACATCGAGGTCGTTGTCACCCGAACCCGCGCGGAACTAGACTGCTTCTACCGAGGGGCGAGGCTCTTTGTGATGCCCAGCATTTGGTTTGAAAGCTTCGGACTCGTGGGGGCGGAGGCCATGAGCCATGGGATTCCGGTGGTTGCTTCGAACTTAGGAGCCATGCAGTCGCTCGTGGAAAACGGAACGAACGGATTGCATTTCCGGCCGGGAGACGCTGAGGACTTGAGCCGGGTGGTTACACGACTATGGAGGGACCCCGAGCTTTGCCGTACGCTTGGGACGGCCGCCCGTAATAAGGTGGTTTCGCGCTGGAGTCCGGAAATGCACTTCGCCCAACTTAACGCCATTTACCAATCCGTGCAGCCGGGTGGATCTTCCTGAGGCTGGCGAAGTGTCGTCCGAATCGAGCGGCGATTTCTACCAGGTGGCCAGCCGCGCCGCAGTGCCCGTTTTGGATATTTTGGGCGTGCCCGTCTACCTCGTCAATAGCCAAGGAATTCTGGATTACATTTTTGGCGTCGTGTCGGCGCGCCGAAAAGCAGTTATTTTACACGCGAACGTCTTTGGCATTAATCTTTCGTATCAACATCCCTGGCTGCGGCAATGTTATCAAGACGCTCAGTTAGTGTTCTGCGACGGGGATGGAGTTCGGTGGGCCTGCGGCATACTCGGTCTGCCGGTCCCGAACAAAGTCACCTACAACGTCTGGCTTTGGGAATTGGCTGCCTGGTGCGAGACTCGCCAGCTCAGTCTTTTTGTCCTCGGTGGACGTCCCGGATTGGCGGATCGGGCCGCGACGAATTTGTGCGCCCGCTATCCGCGCCTACGCCTGGCCGGTACGCACCACGGATACTTCGCCAAGGAAGGCCCCGCTAATCAGGCTGTGGTTGACGAGATCAATGGTGCATCTCCCGATATTCTGCTGGTGTGTTTTGGAATGCCGCACCAGGAGCGCTGGGTTTTCGAAAATCTGTCCCAACTAAGGGTACATGTGATTTTGACTGGGGGAGCTGCGATCGACTACGGCGCAGGCGCGATTCCGGTTGTTCCGCGTTGGATGGCGAAACTGCAACTGGAATGGCTCTTTCGGTTCCTGATTGAGCCGGTGAGGATGTTTCGGCGGTATATCATCGGGAATCCGCTTTTCCTAGCACGTGTTTTTCTGGTGAAGCTGAGGAAGCGGCAGTTAATAGGAAGCTGATTTCGATCGTGCTGCAGCAGTGGCGTACTTCACCGATGGTCGCGGCTGTGCCCGGTTGTATAGGTTTGTTCGCAACACTTCGTCAACGCGTCTACGGCTCAGGTATTGTATCCTGGCATTCGCCGCGAGACGCCGCACCACTTGCGCCAAACCCATCAGCGTCTCGGCTTCCACGGGCGTAAGATCCTTGGCAACCAGCACGCCCGCGCCACGAACCAGGATCGCCGGAGGACGAAAACCATTTTGTTCGATAAATGCGCTCCTCAGTTCTCCCACCGAGCAACCGGGCGACAGAATGAAACTTGACCGGCCCAGAAACATCGCCTGGCAGGGATACAAGATGCCGCCAGCCACTAAATCCGCGGACACGGAGTCCGTGCCCAGCGAATGCGCTACTTCGGAATCGGCCGGTCGGTAGTCGGTCGACCTAGAGAGTCGCTCCAGAATGGCTCCGTTCGCGTTCGAAGCCGCGCGGGGCTCAATATCTACACGCTTTTCGATCGCCCTTAGAAAGGCTAGCCCTTCGCCGCATGTCTGTGCTGCGATCACCAGGCCGTGGTTCGCCAAAACGAAGACGTTAGACGGCGACGTTCCCAAGGACGCTTGTATCGCTCGGGCGAGCGGGGCACCGGACGGGGCATAATCGATCCAACTCCAGCAGATCCCGTTCAGCAGTTCGTGCAGATGCGACGCCCCATCGCTTTGCACGGCCCAGGCGATCGTGTTTACCGAATGTAAATGAATCACAACTAGATGCGGCAGGGCCAAATGCATAGCCGTCTCGATGGACGGAGTTAGCCCGCGTCCGTCTTTTACGCCGTGAGACGCATCCAGGGGCGACGACAAAAAACGCTCGGCATCCGTCAGACTCACCGGAATAAACATCCACTCGCGCTTGGCATTTGCCAGCCACTTTCCAGATGCCTTAATCCACAGCGTGGAGCCGATCTTAATCGAGGTGTTTCCCGTACTTCCCTGAACCAGCAACGATTGGCTGCCCACGCGCGCAGATAACTCAATGAGTTCTGCGAGCTCGTTTTCAGCTCTCACGCCCATTGGTTCTCCTCCGCGTCCAGTTTCGCAACAGGGTTCAGATTCGTAAGCCGCTGAATCTTACAAATCGCGATCGTTCCGGTTACTGAAGGAATAGGTTATATGATAAGGGCAGCCATGCTAATGTCAAGGCGTCGGAATACTAGAAGATCGTCGCCGGTTGCGATTTTCCGCGCGCTAACCTCCTTCGTTTACTGTCTTTTAGTGACCAGTACCCTCGGCGTTCCTCACTAGATTCCGCGACTGGCGTCGGTGACCCTGGTTGGCTGGCGCAGGGGAAATTTCCTCCCCACCTCCCCGCGGTGTGCCGGCCTCAGGCAAGCTCCACAAACGATCTCACTGCGCCGCAGGGAGTCCTACGTATCGATTTCGAAAGCGCGGGCACAGAATTGAGCAAGCAGCCGCTTTCGGGATCGGCCTTTGGGGCATTGCTGTCTGGAAGTGATTGAGTTAGGTGGTACGCCCGAGAGGATTCGAACCTCTAACCTTCTTCTCCGGAGGCATCCAGGCATCCCTAACACTATGATTATGCATGACATTTTGTTGCAAGAAATATCAATTTGGATACCAAAAATACGTCTGTGGGTGGGCAGTTTTGAGGCGATGTCGATATCTCCGCGTACAAGCAATAGGTTTTCGAATTAAAGGAACTCTCTCACCTTCTGGGGGCTACACAAAATTTCGTCCGAAGCATGATGTTTGGCTTGGCTCGATTGTTGTTGGACGAGCCCTTGCTATGTGACCATGGAAGAGTCAGGTGAGCCATGCAAAAGGAATACGTCAGAAGAGTCGAAGACGTCTATAGTGTCGGAAACACGCGGGTATCGCTGGATTCCTTGGTGTATTTGTTTCGCGAAGGAATGTCGGCGGAAAGCATGGTGGAGAGTTATCCGGCGTTGACGCTCGAGCAAGTGCATGGAGCCCTGGCGTTTTACCTAGCGAACCAGCAAGAGATCGATGCGTACCTAGTTGAGGGCGCCCGCCAGGCAGATTTGCAGCACCAGCAGTCGAGAACGACGAATGCAGAGTTGATTGCAAAATTGCAACGAGCGCGGCATGCGAGTCAGATATCAAGCTGATGCTGATTTGGATGGACGCATCCTGCGCGGGTTGCGACGGATAGCCGTTGAAATCGATTTTCGCAATGCTTCTGATGCTGGCTTGGAAGGACTCGATGATTCAGAGGTACTGCGCACCGCCTCAGAAGCGGGAAGAATTCTCGTAAGCCAGGATCGGCGGACAATGCCCGGTCATTTCGCTCGCTTCTTGCTTGGCGCT
>JASHQT010000565.1 GCA_030039005.1 Bryobacteraceae bacterium | reverse complement strand
ACCGAAGGTGGCTTAGCTACCCAACAAGTGCTGGCCAACAGCCTGCTGGTGATAGGGCTGGAAAACCTGGTCGGAAGCAAAAAGGCCTTTGTCAACTTCGGGCGCGGGCCGTTGCTCCAGGGCTGGCATGCTTCGCTACCGCGCGAGAGCACCGTGATCGAATTGCTGGAAACCGTGGAGCCGGACGACGAGGTTCTGGAAGCTTGCCGCCGGCTGCGCGCGCAGGGCTACCGGATCGCGCTGGACGACTTCGTTTTCCGTCCGGGCTCGGAGCGGCTGCTAGAGATCGCCGATTTAGTCAAGGTGGAAGTCCACAGCATCCCCTGGCCGGAGCAAAAAATGCTGGTGCGTTCCTCCAAGACACGCGGCCTGGAAATGCTGGCCGAAAAAGTGGAGACTTACGAGGAGTTCGAATGGGCTCGCGAGGCCGGCTACGATTATTTTCAGGGCTACTTTTTCGCCCGGCCGGTGACCATGCACGGGCGCCGGATTCCGACGAACAAACTTCACTGCCTGCGGCTGCTCCAGGAAGCCCAGCGCCCGGAACTAGACTTCGAGCGCCTGGAGGAATTGATCCTGGAAGATGTCTCCCTTTCGTACCAATTGCTGCGCTACGTGAATTCGCCGCTGTTCGGCCTGGCTAGCAATATCCGGTCGATTCGCCAGGCGCTGCTGTATTTCGGAGAGACGGAGCTCAGGAAGTGGGTGGTCCTGGCCACGCTGGCGCGTACCGGCGCCGACAAACCGAGCGAACTGATCCGGCACTCTCTGGTGCGCGCGCGATTTTGCGAATTGCTGGCGCGGACCTCGAAGGCCTCGGGCGCCAACCGGGGATTCGAGCAGTCTGCGTTTCTCACGGGTCTGTTCTCGCTACTGGACGCCCTGGTGGACCGGCCGCTCGGGGAGATGCTTTCGGAAATAGGCCTGGCATCCGAGATCGCGGCGGTGCTGCGCGGCGATACAGCCGACAGCGGTCCGCTCGGATGCGTGTATCAACTGGCGCGGGCCTACGAAGCCGCCGATTGGCCGCTGGTGGAGCGATTGGGGCCGGGACTGGGTGCGCCGATGACCGAACTTGCCGAGGCGTATTGTGAAGCCGCGGGCTGGGCACGGCAGGTCCTGGAACCATCCGCCACTGCCCAGCCGGTATAACGGCCAGCCACTAATACGAAAACCCGTCTATGCGTCGGCCAGCGCGGCGACCAGTGCGCCCTTGGCCGAGGCGTGCAGCGGATCGGCCGCCAGGCGGATTTCGTTGGAAGCGATGGGCAGGTCCGTCTCCCTGAGAGCGCTCTCAAAACGGTCGCGGAAACCTTCCGGCAGCGCCGTTCCGCCGCTCAAAACGATGGGCAGCGGCCGGGTAGACTTCGGCAGGTTGCGCGAGTTCGAGAAGGCCTGTTTCATGCCTTGCACCAGCGACTGGATCATTTCGTCGTAGTACACGCCGAGCACCTGTTGGACCTTGTCGGCGAAGAAGCCGTTGAAATGGAACGAGTCCTCCTTGATAATGCGAACGCGATTGGCGCGTTCGCCCGTCACCGCCGCCGCGCTGGTGTCAATATAATCGCCGGCCTTGGGAATGGAGAAGCTGAAAACCGGTACGGATAAATACGCCACGCACACATTGCACAAACCGCCGCCGCAACTGATGCCGATGCCGGTGTAATTGGAGCTTTCCAATTCGGAATAGATTACCGCCAAGCCTTCGTTGATGCTTTTTACTTCATAGCCCAGATCGGTCAGGATGCGGCGTAGCGTGGCTTCGTGGTAAGTGAGATTGTCCTCGGCCCCGAGCGGCGCGGCCGGGACCGTGAAGCAGAGCTTCTGGCGGTCCTTGGCCGTTTCCACGAGCGACTGGAGGATGTTCCGCAACATGCCCAGGCTTTCCGGCTCGGCCGGGTTCAGAATTCCCTTGGTCATCGTGCGGCGGGTCTCGATATTGAGGACGTCGGCAAAGCGGTCCGATTCGTTGCCGTGCACCACAATATCGTCTCCGGAGACGGTGTGCGGCACCTTCTCCTTTTTAAGAACGGCCTCGGTCATTTTCGAATAGGGAATGGTGACGAAGGCGTTCAGCTCCGTTTCATATTGGAACTCTTCGCCCACTCGTTGCGCCAGGCAGACGCGGCTGGTGCCCACGTCCAATCCCACCGCGGAATTGTTTACTTTATCGCTGTGTCTCATGATGATTTGTCGCTGGCGGCAGCCGCAGCCTTGAGCGCCGCCAATACCTCCTTATAATGTTTCTGAAGAACGGCCCGGTAACGGGCTACCGTCATACCGCGCGAGGCGGCCTGCGTTTCGACCTGATACTCGGCCGACGCGAGACCTTGCTCGAGCCGGCCGCCGGTGGCGTGTTGGAACGTGGGATCGTAGCCGAACCCAAAAACAGAAATGCTCGGCGGCGGCAGGCCGTAGTTGTCGCTCAACCCGAGCTCGCGGAACGGAAAATTGCCGGCCCAATCGGTGTGGTAACCCACCAGCATGTTGTCCGGATTCACCGAGACCTGGGCATGCGTGACGCAGTTCATGGCAGGGATGTGATATTTGTAGCGCAGCATCTCGGTCAGCACGCGCGCGGCGTGCACCTGCGCCGGATTGGCTGACGGCTGCTCGCCGAGCTGGGTCTGAGTTTCGAAGGCGATTCCCAAAAAACTGTTGTTCAGGTTGACGAAGACGCTCTGACCGTCCGCCCATACCGAATAGCCCGCGTGATTGGCAATGTCGCTCTCCGGAACAATGCGAAAGACCTGGCCGAAGCGATCGATGAGAAAGTGATAACTGCGATTCTGCTGGACGACGGCGAGCACGGCTTTGCCGATGCGCTTCAGACGGGCGTTTTGGTCCGCCGTGAAACGCGCCTGATCGCTCTCGGTGGTGTGATAGACAATGCCGGCGGGTTGAGAGCGCCACACCGGCTCCCGCACGTCGATCCCACCGCGCTGGTAGACAGGATAAAAGATACGTTTCTCATTGGATTTGACGTAGCGATCATCCACGCGCAAGCCGTTGCTGTAGGTTTCAAAGTCGTGCGTCTGATCCACCAGCCAGACGTTGGGAACCGTGTCGGGCGAAATCGAATCGGGAGGCGCGGCGGACGGACCGCGATCCAATAGAGGGGCCGACAGGCGAGGAGCGGCCGCGATTGGCGCGAAAGCGGCGGCCGTCTTCAAACCCGAAGACGACGCCTTGTACTTGGGGATCAGCAGGCCGAGGAAAAGCACGGCCGCGGCGAGCATCGCCAGTTTTCGAAAACGTCCCGCGTTGCCGGCATGGAGCCTAGGCCGGCCGCCAAGCGAACCCATGCTGCTTTGCAGAAACCGCAGACGCTGAACCGGGTCATCAATGTGCCGCGCCCGGCACTCGACAAAACTACCGGCGAGATTGCGAAGGAGGGAGCGCACGCCACTGTACCAGTACTCTAATCGGCTGATCGGTGCAAAAGCCTTATAGGCCCGAGGGGAAAACCGCAGGCGGAATCGGGGGAATCACTCAACCGTAATCCAGCGGCGTTATTATTCCGTATTAGGGAGGTGCCCTCCATGAATTCCCGCGCTCTCTTGCTGTTAGCGCTTTCAGCGGGCCTGATTCCGGCGGCGGAGATCCCTGCGGGAACGCACGTGCTGCTGCGGATGGAAAATTCCTTGAGCAGCCGTACGGCGCAACAGGGTGACTTCGTCTATTTGCGAACCGCCGTTCCCATTGTAGAAGGAGGAAAGATTCTTGTTCCGGCGGGAAGTTACGTGCAGGGCGTGGTGACCGAATCCAAGCGCAGCGGGCGTGTGAAAGGCCGGGCGGAACTGGCGATCAGGTTACAGACGTTGACACTCGGGAGCGGCCAAGTGTACCAGTTTGCACCGCACTTGAGCTCTGTGGATTCGGAGGGGAGTGGTCAGAAGGTGGTGGGAAACGAGAACGCTGTCGAGCAGGCGCCCGGGAAAGGTCAGGACGCCGGGCGAATCGCGATTTTTGCCGGGAGCGGAGCGGCCATTGGAGGCCTGGCTACCGAGACGGTGCGTGGCGCCGGCATCGGGGCGGGAGTGGGCTCGGCGGTGGGACTGGCGACCGTTCTGCTCACGCGCGGCCGGGAAGTGGATCTACGTCAAGGCTCCACGCTGGACGTGGTGTTTGACCGGCCGGTGGAGTTGAAGTGACGGAGACCTGAAGTAACGATGAGCTGAAGTAGCGGATTACTGTCCGCCCGCGGATGAAATCGCGGCTACCTGAATCCGGTTCCCGCTCCGTTCGCCGGTGACAGCAACCGGATACAAGCGCTGCTTGCCGGCCGATTGCACATAAGCAGAAGCTTTGGCGTCGCCCGCAGGGTCGAAGCGCAGCGCGCGCCCATAGGAGTCGACCACGGCGAAGGATTTCGTTTTGGGCTTGGGTGCGCAATAGCGGATCTCCGCTCCCTTGTCGGTATCCACGGCGGTTTCCGTGTCCAGGGGATTCACGTTGCGCTGCTCAGCGGCGTAACATTTCGCGCTGACCAGCATTCCCGACCAGCTTTCGCTAAAGGCGCTCGCAGCCAGGCCGATGAATAGCGCGAGCGGAATAATGAACTTCATAACAGCTCACCTAATTAGATTCGGCCCACCGCGGCCAAGTTTCGTTTCTATCGGCGCGCTGTGGGAACCTTGCCGTTCGCCGCCAGGAACTGCTGGACGCGGCTGTTCTTGCGCCCGTAAGTCAAGTAGATGACCATGCCAATGATCAGCCAGATGACTAGGCGAATCCAGGTGGCGAGCGGCAGAAAGACCATCAGGGCGAGGGAGGCGAGCACCCCCAGAATCGGGACCAGGGGCACCAGCGGAGTTTTGAAAGGCCGCGCCAGGTCGGGCCGCCGGACTCGCAGCACCCACACGCCGACGCACACGATGACGAATGCCAGCAGCGTGCCGATGCTGGTCATTTCGTTCAGCACGCCGATGGGCAGAATGGCCGGAAGAAACGCGACGAAGACGCCCACGACGATGGAGGAGATCCACGGCGTGCGGAAGCGCGGATGCACCGAACCGGCCCAGCGAGGCAGCAGGCCATCGCGCGACATCGAAAAGAACACACGTGACTGGCCGAGCAGCATCACCAGCATCACGGTGCTCAGTCCCAGGATGGTGCCGATCAAAACCAGAAATTCGCCCCACTGCACGCCGGTTTCGGCCATCCCGAGCGCGATGGGCGCGGCCACGTTCAAGCGCGTGTAGCTGATCACGCCGGTAAGCAGCCAGGAAGTGACGATGTAGAGTACCGTGCAGATCGCGAGCGATCCGAGAATGCCCACCGGCATGTCCTTTTGCGGATTCTTGGCCTCCTGGGCGGCGGTGGAAACGGCGTCGAATCCAATATAAGCGAAGAAAATTTTGCCCGCGCCGCGCATGATGCCGGACCAGCCGAACGTCCCGGTCTCGCCGGTGTTGGGTGGAATGAACGGGGTCCAGTTCGCCTTGGCGAGCGCCCAATGCTCGACTACATACCCGGCGGCGATGAAGATGAACACCAGCACCGTCCCCACCTTGATAAACACAATGATCGTGTTGACGGTGGCCGATTCCTGAATTCCGATCACCAGAATTGTGGTCACGATGGCGATGGCCAGGAACGCGATCACGTTGAAGACCGCGGTGGCGTGCGGGAGCACCGCGGCGTTTACTCCGGCGGGCAGGGAGGCGACGGGCTGCCACAGGCCACGATAAAACGCGAGCTCGGTTCCAGGCGTATCGATCCATTGCGGCGGGAGGATGATGCCAAGCCGCGCGAGCAGTTGCACCACGTTGGCCGCCCACCCGGATGCCACGGTTGCGGCGCCGAACGCATATTCCAGAATCAGGTCCCAGCCGATGATCCAGGCGATGAGCTCGCCCAGCGTTGCGTAGCCGTAGGTGTAGGCGGAGCCGGCGATGGGAATGAGCGAAGCGAACTCGGCATAGCACAGGCCCGCGAAGGCGCAGGCGATTCCGGCAAAGATGAATGAGAGCACCACAGCAGGACCGGAGTTCAGGGCTGCCACCGATCCTGTTAAAACAAAGATGCCGGTGCCGACGATGGCCCCGATGCCGAGCGCGACAAGATTGGTTGGCCCGAGCGCTCGTTTGAGAGTGTGCTCGCCCACCTCGTCCACCTCCACCTTGATCATGTCGAGGGGCTTTTTGGCCAGAAATTCAGGCATAGTTTGTGTGCAGCGTAACACAAAGAGGACGCACGCGTGCGAACAGGCGTTGCGGGTTGCGGGGGTGCTGAGAGGAGGAGGGTTACGCCTAACGGAGGTTACATTTCTTCGAAGCTTTCCGCAAACTGCTTTTCGGCGGCGGTGGGGGCTGAGTTGCCAAGCAGTCTCGGGGCGGAAGGCGCGGCGGCCGAGGTCAGAGCGCGTAAGCCACTTTTGGCGGGAGCCGGCATCAGAGTGCGATGCAAGGGCGTTGCCGTCCGCCGGCTGTGGGAACTCGTGTCTTCACTGTCAATCAACTGCGCGAGCTTGCGGACCGCGTGTTTCATGGCTTCGGCCTGAGCGGAGAGTTGCTGGCTGGCCGATGCGCCTTGCTCGGCGCTGGCCGCGGCGCTCTGGGTGACGTGATCCATTTGCGCGATGGCCTTGGAGATCTGCTCGATGCCACGCGCCTGTTCCTGGCTGCCCAGATTAACTTCGTCGACGAGAGTTTTGACTTTCACCGTGCTGTCGGTGATGGCGCGGATCACTTCGGCTACGCGCTCGAGGCGCGTGCTGCCTTCATTGGATTTCGCGATCGATTCTTCGATGAGCGCGGCGGTATCCTTGGCGGCTTGAGCGGAGCGCTGCGCGAGACTGCGCACCTCGTCGGCGACCACGGCGAAGCCCATGCCCGCTTCGCCGGCGCGGGCGGCTTCGACCGCGGCGTTTAGGGCCAGGATGTTGGTTTGGAACGCGATCTCGTCAATGACCTTGATGATTTTGGAGATTTTGTCGCTCGATCCGGTGATCTCTTGCATCGATTGCACCATCTGCTGGAGGGTCTGGTTGCCTTCGGTGACACGCTGGTCGACGTCGGTCATCAGGCCGGCCGCAGCAGCGGAGTTTTCGGCGTTTTTGCGCGTCATGGAAGTGATCTCTTCACTCGAGGAGGAGGTTTCCTCGAGCGATGCGGCCTGTTCGGACGAGCCTTGCGCGAGCGCCTGGCTGGAGGAAGCCACTTGGGCCGAGGCGCTGGCCACCTGTCCGGCGCTTTCATTGAGCTCGGTGACGGCTTCGCGCAGGGCGCGGTTCAGGCTGCGCACGAAAAAGAACAGGATACCCGACCCCAGCGCTACGGAAAGCAGCAGGAGACCCCAGGTGACCCATCGCACGCGCGCGCCGATGGCAACAGCCTCGGCCGTGTACTTTGTGCCGAGATTACGGTTGTATTCGGTCTCGGCACGGATGGCGTCCCGAGCGGCAGTGAACATCGAGGCTCCTCCGGCGAAGGTCTGATACGCCTGCTTCTCCTTGCCGGCGCGGCTGAGGGCCTTGGTTTTCTCCCAAAGCGCATAGTAAGCCTGCACCGCCGGATCGATTTTGCGGTTGATCTCGCGTTCCTCGTCGGCATAGATGGCGGCCTGGACGTCCTTCAGATCCGCAGCTACCTCGCCTTCCAGACGCTGAATCTGCTGCTCCATGGCCGCTTTATCCTGGTCATCGTCGGCCGCGACGTGCCGCCAGGTATCGCCGCGCAACTCCAGGAACGAGGCTTCCAATTTGCTGCACGCCGAAACCCCGGCCAGGGCGTCGTTGGCGAGCGAGGCCGTCACCTGTTGGATGCTCTTTAGCTCCACCAGGTTGACCGCGCCGAGCACGATCGTCAGGCCAATGAGAAGCCCCCCGATCAACGTCAATTTCCTGCCAACGGTCATTTGTGAGCTCATAGGTTCTCTAGAACTTATCGGCTGCGAGAAACGCTTCGCGAGCGTATTTGGCGCGCATACTTCCCAGCACCCTTCCGATGAGCCAAGTATGCGATGCTTTTGTCTTTGGCTCGTAGTGTGCGCCGCAGCGCGCGCACAGGAAATGGGCGATTTATCCACCGAACGACCCGGTTTCACCGCTACCAGCGGCGCCGTCGGCCTGGGAGTTTTGCAACTGGAACAAGGCTCTACCTTCGAATCGTCGCGCGATCGAGGCGCCGACGTGTCGAGCTTTTCCGGGCCGCAGACGTTGCTGCGTTTCGGAATCACAGACGCCTTCGAGCTGCGCTTTAGCACGAACGGCTACGGCTGGCAGACCGAGAATTTCTCCGGCCACCGCGACTCCGTGTCAGGACCGAATGACTACGCGATCGGCGCGAAATGGAGATTTCTGAAGCAAGGCGGTCAGCGGCCGGAAGTCTCGGTCACGGGCGCTGTTTCTCTGCCCGCGTGGGGGTCGGCATTCACTACCTCGGGGCACGATCCATCCTTTACGCTAGCGGCATATAAAGACTTGCCCGCCAAGTTCAGCCTGGCGGCCAACGCGAATCTGGCGTCCGTCACCAATCCGTGCGGGCGCTACTTCAGCGCCGGAGAGAGCGTCTGGGGCGCGCGCGCCGTGGGAGCCGGCGTGTCCGTATTCGCCGAGACGTTTCGCACTACCATCGATCGCACGCAGGGAAGCGAGACGGTAGTGGACGCGGGCTTCTTTCGCGGCGCGGGCCGGCACGCACAGATCGATGTGTCCGCCGGGCGTACCGTGTCAGGAGTCCGGCCGTCGTGGTATGTCGCAATGGGATGCGTGTTCCGCGTGCCACGAGCCTTGTTGCTGCCCGGCTGGTACCGATTTGGGCGTTAGCAAACCGCGCGAATCATACGCGCCCGTTTAGGAAGCGGGGACGTTTTGGAGAAATTCCGCGGAGGAAATGGTCCAGCCGAAATAGGATTCGACGTTGAATAATGTCGCTTCCTGGATGTGGGCTGGACCGGCCGCCATGGTGGCATCGGCAATCAGGAGGGGCCAGTAATCGAGAAAGAATGCGTGCCGCAAAGTGGATTCCACGCACACGTTGGTGGCGATCCCGGTAAAGAAGAGATACCGGATGCCGCGGGCTTGTAACTCCGCATCCAGCGTGGTGCGTGCGAAGCCGCTGTAGCGCGTTTTGACGATCACAAGGTCGCCCGGTTCGGGCGCGAGTTCGTCGACGATGGCGAAGTCCCAGGTGCCCTCGGTCACCAACTGGCCCTTCAGCTCCGGGCGGCAGTTCATCAAGCGAATGCCGAGCTCCTTCTGCCAGTTGGGCGATTGCGGGCCGCCGCTGTCGCTCAAGTCGGCCTTGTAGCCCACCTGCAGATAGACCACGGGCATGCCCGCGCGGCGCGCAGCAGGCAAGATTCGGGCGAGCGCGCCAACCACCGCCGAAGCGCCCGAAATGTCCACCCCGGCGATGTCGAGCATGCCGCCCGGGCTGGCAAATGCATTCTGCATGTCAACGACCACCAGCGCCGACCTGCTTAGGTCGACTTCCACCGCTTCCGGCTTAGCTTGGAGCTTCATATTGCGGCCTCCAATTTACTGGATGCCGCATGAATCGCGCAAGCGGCTCAGGCGGGTACGGCCTCACGCAGCAGTTTACGCTTCTCCTGCTGCAAAGTGTGTACGGCCATAAGGGCGCCGATGGGATGCGCCCCAACGGCCGTCAGCGGCTCAGCATCGCGCCCGGGTTTATCGCTGTGAACGTGCCGGAACAGGAACGTTTCCTCAAGCGCCACGCTGTGCTCGGGGCTCAAGCCGTATTCGGCGGCGATCGCCCTCACGTCCTGAAATGCTCGCGCACGGAGGCTGGGCTTGAAGCGCAGATCGTAGAGCAGCTTGTTCAGCTTGTAGGCCGCAAGCGGTGGGTGATTGTAGAAATGGTACGCGTGGTTGTGGAACTTGTAGGGATGCGGCGGATCGGCATTGGGCTTTTCGCCCGGATGGAAAATCGCGACGCCGTGTCCGTGGTGCGCGGTTTCCTGATAGGAAAGCAGCTCCATGTGCTGCGGACCGATTGCGCCGAGCACGGCGGCCCAGGGCAGCATTTCGGTGTTGCCCACTTCATCCAGCTGCTCGGCACTCAGGTTAATAAATGAGTCACTGTGGCCGTTTTCGAGCTCGTGGATGCACCACCGGTCGAAATCGAAGGCGGGCTTGTAGTATTTCCAGGTGCCGGGATAGTGCGACATGCCGCCGCTGGCGAGCACGGCGACGCGCTCAGGCCGGGACGCGACGATTTCCGCGATCGCCTGGCCGAGAGCGAAGCAGCGCCGGGCACTGGGCAGAGGCGGCAGGTAGGTGTTGATGAAGACCGGCACGACGGGAATCGAGCGGTCTTCAATGACCCATTCGAATATCGCGGCGAAGGAGTGCCCGAGATCGGCTTCCTGCGAGTACGCCATGTCGAAGTCGCGCGCGACCAATTGTTCAAGCAGCGCTTCGGCGAGCTCCTGCTGAATGGGCGGGCTGTACGAGCGCCCGGCGAAGGCCGCCGTAGCGTTCTCGCAGGACATGACGGCGAAGGTGGGGACGCTCTTCAAGAAGAACGTCTCCATGTGATCGCTGGCGAAGACGATCAGGGCGTCGGGCCGTGCTTCATCCAGCAGCTTGCCCAGCCGGCGCATGGCCGCGATGCCGGCGTCGAGCTGTTGGGGATCTTCTTCGGGCGGCCGTGTGAAAAGCTGCGGCGCGTGCATGGTGGCCATGGCAGCGACGATTTGTCCCATCGGGTTGCTCCTCGTATCGCTAGGTGCGAGCAATCGAACAGCCACGGGAATGCCGGCATGCACGAGGCCAAATGCGCGAGAGTACTCAGCAGCCTGCGCGAAGGCGCTCACTTCCCGAGAAGATCACTTCCCAAACAAGTCCTTGTAGTCGCGATTGTTCTCGCAGACGTACTCGTCGACTTTTTCGAGATCGCCGCGCAGGGGGAATGTCCGGCTGAGGGCCCAGGGCTTGGCGAAGACGTTGGGATCTTCGATGGTGGCGTCCCATTGCAGATGGTCGAAATCGGCGCGATGGAAGCGCTCGATGACGTGCAAGGCGTCGGTATGACGATAGCCGCCGGGCAGTTCCGTCCGGTCGTTGAATGCGATGGTATCGACGACCAGCGTGTCGCCTTCCCAATGGCCGATGGAGTCGCCCATCCAGGTAGGATCGGGATCGGCGGGATGCGGCGCGCCATCGATGGGGATGACACGAAACATGTGCAGATACTCGTAGAGGATGGTGACCTTGTCGCGGCCTTGCACGATCTGCCATTGGTAGGGCGCGAAGTAAGCGAGCGGGACACCGGTGGGCATGCAATCGGCGTAGACGCCGGAATCGCGCGGGCCGCGGACCACTTTGAATTTCTCAGCGCCGGGTTTGAGCTCAGGCGGCGCGTCTACGGCGCGCGGGGCAAAATTGTAGACGCCGGAGAGGTCAGGCTTGCCATCGGGCATGCGGGGGATTTCTTTCGTAGCGGCGGAGGCGGCGTCAGCCGTGATAGGAACCGTTCCGGCGACCGTGACGGTGAGTGACCGGGTAATCACCGATTGCTTGGGGCCGTGCACCGTGATGGTGTAGGTGGTGGTGGCCTTGGGCGTGATCTTGCGAGTGCCACGTGCGGCTACCGAGCCGAGATCGGGAGCGATGGTAATTCCGGCGGGATTTTCCGTGGCCCAGATCAACAAGAAGGACTCGCCCGGCTGAATGGAGCTGGGCTGAGCGATGAACTTCGTGACCCGCGCGGGCGGCGCGATGCGGGCCTGAATCTGTCCGGAAGGTCCCAGCGGCAGATCGCTAGACGGCGGGGTTGTGGCGGGCGGCGTCTGCGCCTGAGCGTAGCCGAACACGGCGAGAATCGCCGGGGCTACAATCGCTAAAACCCGAAGCATTAGGACTTGATTTCGCGGCCGTCCGCCAGCTTGATGATGGAGCTGAGCATGGCCGGCTGCCCGCCCTTGGCGGCGCCGCCGGTGCAGCTAATCGTGTCGCCCGGCTCGACGGTGTGGCGCGTCCAGCCGTAGGATTTCAGGTGATTCAACGCCATCATCTCAATGGCCCATTGGACAGTCTTGCCCTTGTCGTCCTTCACGTCGAGATAGATGTAGGCGTGCGGATTGGTCCACTCGAAGCGGTTCACCACGCCGGTGACCGTGATGGGATGCGCCATGTCGTACATGCCGGTGCCGTGATGCGCGGCCAGCGGCGGGCTCGCCGCCGCGAGCCCAAGTCCCGTCAAGAATAATCTCCGAGAAACCATCGAGCAGACCTCCTTCGAATCGCCTCAGATCAAGCTACTGCAATGTCAGCCGCCGCGTCAAACGGCGCCGTGAATTCCTCAAAAAAAAGCGATGCCCTGCGAGGCCAGGATCACGGCCGCCCACAAGACCAGCGAAACGGCGCGGGCGATTTTCGGGCGAAGCAGAGCGGCACACGGGATCGCGAGCAGAAGGAGCATCTTGGCCCGAAACCAAACGCTCGAGTAGCATTTCAGAGGTTCCAGCCAAAACAGGAGCGCGCCGGTAGCGAGCATCCAGGCCGCGCCGGTCCGCCGCCACGGCCGAAGCACCTCGAAAACCACAGCGCCGCCGAACCACGCGACGCCGAGAACGTGTAAGGACGCAAGGATCGTAAAGCCCCAGACGGACTCGCGCAGGAACGTACTGGAGGGAGTGGCTTCGATCCAGCGGCAGAGCGCCAGGAGGGGCATTGCTAGGCGTCGAGATCGGCGATGAATTTCGCGGCGATCACGACGGAGGACCACAGCGCAAGCGAGAGAATCGCCGTGGTGCGCGAGGACTTACCACCAGGGTTTCGATGAAGCGTGAAATGAACGGCGAGCGCGATGGCGAGTAGCGCCATCTTAATCAGAAACCCGAGATTGTGAACATAGCGAGAGGTATTCATCAGGAACAAAGCCATGCCGGTGATCAGCAGGAACGCTAATCCGGCTGGCGTCCAACGAGCGAGTTGATTCGCTGTGCGGTCATCGCGCGAGCCGAAGCCCAAGGCCCACAAATCCGCGATGGCGATCGCGCCCACTGAGAGCGCCAGCGCCATCACGTGGATCGCTTCCAAAATCGGGAAGATCACTTGCCGGTCACTTGCCGAAGAGGCTCTTGTAGTCTTTATTGTTTTCGCAGACGTATTCGTCCACTTTGTCGAGGTCCGTGCGCAGCGGGAAGGTGCGCTTGAGCGTCCAGGGCTGGGCGAACACGTTGGGATCTTCGATAGTCGCTTCCCAGTCCAGATGATCGAAATCGGTGCGATGGAAGCGCTCGACCACGTGGAGCGCTTCGGAATGCCGGAATGCGCCGGGCAGTTCAGTACGGTCGTTGAATCCGACCGTGTCCACCACCAGCGTGTCGCCGTCCCAGTGGCCGACTGAGTCGCCCATCCAGGTGGGATCGGGGTCTTCGGGGTGCAAGCCATTGATCGAGACTACGCGGAACATGTGCAGGTATTCGTATAGGATGACCACCTTCTCCACGCCCTGCACAATCTCCCACTGATAGGGGACGAAATAAGCGAGCGGCACGCCGGTGGGCATGCAATCGGCATAGACGCCCGCGTCGGTGGGGCCGCGGACGACTTTGTATTTCTCGGCGCCGGGCTTGAGTACGGCCTGGATGGGATCGCGCTCGCCGCGAGCGGCCGCGCCGCCGAAATTGAACGAACTGGAATTGTAGACGCCGGTCAGGTTCGGTTTTCCGTCGGGCATGCGCGGGGTTTCGCGACTGGTAGCCGCCGCTTCCGGCGCGGCATTTACCGCAACGGTCCCGGCGACCGTGACAGTGACCGATTTGGTGATCACTTGATCGCGCGGTCCCTTGACGGTGAGCGTGTAAGTGGTGGTGGCCTTCGGCGAGAGAGTTTTCGCGCCGTGCGGCCGGACTTTGCCAATGTCCGGATCAATGCTGACGGCGGTGGGATTTTCCGCCGACCATTCGAGCGTCACCGATTGGCCGGGCTGGATGGACTCGGGCTTGGCGGCGAATTTCTCGATGCGCGCGGGCAACAACGCAGCGCGCGCGTAAGAGGGCGCTGGGCTGCGGGCCGGTGGTGTTGCGGTCGCGGGAGGTGGCGGTGTTTGGGCCAGTACAGCGCCGGCCGCGCACAGAATCGGGAAAAGACGGGCTGCGAAATGCATGTTCACAAAGGTATCAGCGCCCGCTGGCGGTTTCCATGGCCTGCCGGGCCGTGGCGCGCTGGAGTGGCCACATGGTAAAGAAGTCGGCATAGGCCACCAGGAACGGGAAGGTGACCGAGAGGAGCGCCGAAGCCAGCCAGATCTCCGTTTGATAGGCCGGAGCGCCGGCCTCGAGTTTTCCGCTTACAGACGGCGCCAGAGCGCGATACATAAGCGCGAAGGCGTTGCCCAACACTGCCGCGGCTATAAAATTCCACACTCCCTTGATTGGTTGTGTGAATTTCGCAAACACGGAACCTTGCAGCATGTTCAGCATGAAAATAGTGCCGAACAGGAAAGGAATGGGGACTTCGACCATGAAGTCCACCTGGTCCATTTTGAAAATGTCGACGCCGATGTAGATCGACAGGCTGCCGACAACCAAGCAAACGACGGTCCACACGATTCCCAGCATCGGCTGCTTCATCATCGCCGGAAACTTGGTGAACGGCCAAAGGTCGAAGCACAGCGACACGAACATCACGGTGATGCACGTCACGTAAAAAACGAGGCAGCTCCATCCGTTAAACGGCCCGTGCGGGTCTTGCGCGGCCACATACACGGGCGCGCCTTTCAGGAAATCGAAGTTGAAAAAGACCCGAAAGAAAATGTAGTTAATTGCGTAGCAGGCTACCATCAAGGCAATGCCGACGCCGAGAGAACTCTTGATGAACAGAGAGAACGGCCAACCGCCCCACATGATCGCCAGCCAAAACATGATGACCACGGAGGCAATCATGCACTGCGTATACATCGGTGTGGGGGGCGACATCGCCTGGCCGACGCCCGTCCAGTGCGCGAGCGTCACCACGGCGCCGGCGAACAACGTGAGCAAGAAATACAGCACGCCGCGTACGGGCTGGGAGCGCTCAGCGATCCCTCGGGGCTCCTTCAAGCCCCAGGTGACGCCGATAACGATCTCCATAGGAATAATGGCAAGAAGGAATGTGGAGATCCACCCGGAAAAACTCGCGAAATCGAACAGGGATATAAATGCTAAAGAAATGATCATGATGAGGGCAGTGGCGGCAATGCCCAATAGAGGTTGTTTGAGCCCGGACAAGGGGTCTCCTTTCGGACCACCGCAGCGCTTGGGTGCGGCGGCTGCGACAAAAGTTGTCGCGAGTCATACTATCACAAAGTCGGCGATCACAGGTCACGAGATTCAGTAAGATTGGGAGGCACATGCTCACGATTCGACATATCTTATTCCCGCTGGACTTTTCGGCCGCCGGAATGGCTGCCATTCCTTACGTTGGCGCTATGGCCAACCGGTTCCAGGCGAAAGTCACCATCCTGAGTGTCGTGCCTCCGGCCTGGGTATCTCCTCCCGGCATTGTTGGTCCGATGGCCGTGTCCGATCCGGCCACTTTGCAGAACGCGTTGCAGGAGCACCTGAACAATCTCGCGATCGACGGCCTGGAATTGGCGCCCGCGCGGCTGACGGCACTGGGCGATCCGGCGGAGAAGATCGCGGAATTCACGCGCGACAACGCGGTGGATTTAGTGATGATCCCGACGCACGGGCACAGCCTGTTCCGGCGCCTGCTGCTGGGCTCGGTGGCGTCGAAGGTTTTGCACGACGTGCATTGCCCGGTGTGGACCGCGGCGCACGCTGAAAAGCAGCACGCCGGCGAGATGCCGCGCAAAATTCTGTGCGCGCTCGATGGCAGCCCCAGAAGCGTCGGGATCGCGCAATGGGCCGCGGACTTCAGCCGTCAAATTGGCGCGAATCTGCAGATCATGCACGTGGTGCGGCCGATCAGCGACTGGCTGTCGCTCGAAAGCGAGCAGACGCTGCAGGATGAGCTGCGGGCGGAATCGCGCAGCCGGCTGGACAGCCTGTTGCGCGCGGGGCTACAGCCCACTGGGACGGAATTTTCGCTGCGCATCGCGGTAGGCGAAATTGTGAACACCATCACCCAACACGCGCGCGAGGAAGACGCGGATTTGATCGTGCTCGGCCGCGGCGCGATCGACAATGCCTTGGGCCGCTTGCGCACGCACGCGCACGGGATCATCCAGCATTCGCCTTGTCCGGTGCTGAGCGTCTAACGAATTCCTGATTGAACATCCTTCTCCAACAAGCGAGCCGAAATCGCGCGCGAAGCTTCACCCGTTTGTTCGCGCACTTGGGCGCGCTGGGGCTATTCACGCTCGCGATTCTCGACAGCTCGCCGCTGCCGACGTTCGGCGGGCCGGATATCCTGATCGCGATTCTGGCCGGGAGCCATCGCCGGCCGTGGTACGAGTATGCAGCGGCCGCGACGGCAGGGTCGCTAATCGGCGCGTACATCACGTTCCGCATCGGGCGCCGCGCCGGATCGGCCTATCTGCACAGCAAGTTCGGGCAGGGCCGGGGGGCTGTGTTCCTCGAGTTTTTCCAGCGCTCGGGCACCGGGACGCTGATTGCATCCACGGCGATCCCCTTTCCGTTCCCCACCAGCATGGTCTTTGCCGCGGCGGGCGCGTCCGGCTATGGCCTGACCAGGTACGTTGGCGTCGTGGCGGTGTGCCGGGCCGCGCGTTATTCGGCCATCGCGATCGTGGCGGATCTGTACGGACGCCATTTCATCCGCGTGGTGCGGCATCCGGTGCAGTATTGGGGATGGTTCTTGGGATTTGCGGCGGTGGTCGCGGTGCTGGTGGCGGGAGGAATCTTGATGAACCGGCGGATGGCGAAGGAGACGGCAGGCTGACGAAGCCCAATCAGGATGCAGCGCGGCGCTCCTGCGCGTCGATCAGCCTTTCGAGATTGCGCTGCACCAGCTTGCGATCCTTGTCGCTGATGCCCGGGGTCTCGAGCAGTTGCTTGAGGCGCGCAGCGAGGCGGGCGTCGGAATCGCTCGACCAGCGATGCTCTTTCGCTTCCTGACTTTCACTCACGTAACCTCGGTGCGGCGTGGAATTGAGTGGCGTCCCCAAGGGGATTCGAACCCCTGTTATCGCCGTGAAAGGGCGGTGTCCTAGGCCGGGCTAGACGATGGGGACCTTCCGGGAAGGAGTCTCGAAAACGCCTACAGATAAATGTAACACGCCGTCGCGCGGGCGTTCTCAGAGCGTCTTCAAATACGCGATGACGTCGTTCTTGTCCTGCTCGGACAATTGATCGGCGTAGGACGGCATTCCGTTGCCGCCGGTGTTGATGAGCTCGCGCACGTTGGCCTCAGTCACCGGCTTGCCGTTGACCAGCTTGTCCATCTTGAACAGGCCCTTGAGCCCCGGCCCAACCTTGACTTCATCGCTGTCGGCGTTGTGGCAAACCGAGCATTGATCGAAAACATCCTTGCCCTTGGCAGCGTCGCCGGGCTTGGCTTTGTCCTGTGCCTGCAAGCCGGTCATCAAGCCGGCCGCCAAAAGCGCGCCTGCGGCGCAAGCTGTGATCCAATTCCGCATTCCGAATCCTCCCATGGAAGTACTCACCTAGTCTACAAGGTTCGCGGGTTGCGAGTCATCATCGCTGCAGTGGAGGTCAAGGCCGGGCGGCCGGCAGGATTCGAAAGCGCCGGTGACCCTCGATGCGATAGGTTTCGAAATCCGCGCGGTCAACGGTGAAGATCGTCGAAAGCGATTCACGTTTAGCCAGATAGACCAGCGTAGCATCCGCGAAATCCATCGGACGGTCCCAGTAGCGGGACATCAGGGCATGGAGATGCGGCAACTCCGAGTCCTGAATCGCGGCTAGCTTCAGGGCTCCCGAGCGAATCAATGTCCAGACGGCGTCTTTTCCTCCGCGGTCCTTTCGGCACAGATGAAAGAGCTCGGTAAGCACGGCTTCGGAAGTCAGCAGTGGAAGACGTAACTGATGGAACTGCCACAGACAGAGATCGTGCCAGCGGTCATCCTCATCCAGCGTTGCAAGAATCGCGCCGCTATCGGCCAGGGCGTCAGCGCCCATGGCGTTTCCGAATGATTTCCTTTACGATTTTCCCGGCATTCTCAGACCGATAAGGGTCGCCGCCGTGAATCGTGCGAAGGGCTCTCGCCGCGGCGGCGTGAAGGCGCTTCTGTTCGGCTGCGTCGTCCTCTTCTCCACTACCCTTCTTGAGCCATTCCTGGGCCGCCAGATCCAACGCAGCAGCGAGCGAGATCTTCCGGCGCCGCGCCTCGCGCTCCAGACCGGTCTTCAGTTCCGTGGAAACGCGCCAGCTGTAGACTTCGGTCTTCATGCACTACATTGTAGCGCACGGCGAGTGGTATCGTAGAATGTCCCTATGGCCAAAGCTCTCAAGGAAGGCGACGCGGCGCCCGAGATTCACGCCGAGGACGACAAGGGCCAACCCTTCGACCTCGCCTCGCTCAAGGGCAAAAACGTGGTGCTGTACTTTTATCCCAAGGCGGATACGCCGGGCTGCACGCGCGAATCCTGCGAGTTTCGCGACCACTCGAAGAAATTCACCAAGGCTGACACGGTGATCGTGGGCGTATCGCCCGATAAAGCGGCCGCGCAATCGAAATTCAAGAGCAAGTTCGACCTGCCGTTCACGCTGCTCGCCGACACCGATCACAAAGTGGCCCAGAGCTACGGCGCGTGGGTGGAAAAAAGCATGTACGGTCGCAAGTACATGGGCATCGAGCGCAGTACGTTTCTGATCGGCGCGGATGGCAAGATCAAAAAGATTTTCCGCAAGGTGAAACCGGACGGGCATGCCGAGCAGGTGTACGAAGCCCTGCAATCGGCGTAAGCCCGTGCTAAAAGCTGTAGCGGAGCGCGAGCAGCGCGAACGAGTTGCGGTGAAACTGCCCCAGAAAGTCGTTGTCGCTGCCGCGAATCCAACTATAACCGGCCGTCCCGCGCCAGTGCTGTCCGAAGGCTTGTGAATACTCGGCGCGCAGCCAGCTTCCCTGCCCGTTCTGCCGCACATCGGTGTCGAAGGCGACGCTGCGGTTGGTGTCGATCATATACTGCGCGTGCGCGAGGATCGCGCGGGCGAAGCCCAGCTCGGGTGAAAACTGCAATGTGGGCGTGCGTTCCGTGATCACAGAGCCGGCGTAACCCGCTATGAGCATCAGCTCTTTGATCTGCCGCTCGAACTGCAGCACGTAAATTACGTATTCGTCCTGTTCGTGCTCGGGCGACGTGTAATACGCCGCTTCGGTCTTCACCGTGAACCAGCGCAGCGGAATCGCGGCGTCGGCTCCGTACAAGCGCAGTTCGGGATAGGTGCGGACGAATTCGATCGCGTCGGCGAGCGGGTTCAGATTGAACTGAATATCCGGCAGGTAATTCAAACCGTCATAAAAGCTGGCGGAAAATTCGTAGCCCGAGCCGATGTGTTTCCAGCGCGCGCCGAAGGCCGACCGGCCTGGAAACTCCGACCCCAAATCCACCAGCGCGTAGCCTTCGGCCTGGGGCGGGAGCACGGTCCAACGTTCGTCGATCAGCGGCATGCGGCTGGGGGTGAAGCGCGGCTGCCAAACAAAATCGAGTGAATTCGTTCCGGTGTCGTAGGTCACACGCGCGGCGAGGACGGCAAGAAAATCGGGATCGGTGACGGTGAGAAAATCCTTGGGCGCAAAACGATCGGTCGGATTCAAAATATCGGCCTCGCCCCAACGGATGAATTGTTTTCCGAAGACGGCGGTGAGCTTGTCCTTGGTGATGGTGGCGTTGAACTCGCGCGCCGAGAACGAGGGCCGCCGCAGCGTCCGGTCCTGCCAATCCAGGTGCGCCGAAAAATCCGTTTCGTCGTGGGTGTCAAAGCGCGCGTCGAAGGAGCCGGCGAGTCGCAGCCAAGGCAGCGCCTTGTAGGACGCCTCATAGCGGAACAAATCCGCATCGATGACCTGGTCGCGGTCGTTGGGGGCAGTCTGCCGGTATAGTTCGTTATCGGTCTCGATGAAACCGCGCTGGCTGAAGTTTTGGGCGGCGCAAGGGATGCATAAAAGCGCAGGCCAAAGCACCCACGCCAGCCTACCCACGCCGTAGCGCCTCGAGCGTGAAATCTTCCTCCTTCATCGGAAGATTGTACTGGAGCTTTTCGAGCTTCAATACGGTGCGGCTCTTGCGCGTGGCGTCGAAGACTTCCACGGTGCGCGGCGTCCAGATGCCGTCGAGCTGCTGGATGTCGCTGTACAGAATGCGGCGGATCAGCTGGTCCTTGTTGTAGTCCTCAATCCGCGCGACGACATAGTTATCCTTGCGGACCCAGACCAAGGAGGACGTGTACTGCGAGGTCTTCGACTGCTTGGGCTTGGATTCGATCTTCCAGCACGCCGCCCCCTCGATCGCGTCGTCGCCCACAAGCTTGTAATCGAACTGATCCACGTCGCGTTCCTCCAGATCCTCAAAGCTGAAGTCGGTGCCGAAGAAGCGCGTGGCGCGGTCCTGCGTGGCGATACGCCGGTCGCGCTCGATCGCGGGCGTCCACATCCACTGATCGGAAGCGCGGTCGGTGTGATTGACGATCAGCAGCGCGACGCCTTTCACTTCGGCCGGAGCGTTGAAACGGAGAATCGCCTTGCTTGCGCCATACGAACCGATGCGGCGATAATCCCAGCGCTTGAGGCTGATTCTGTGCGAAGCGCCGATCACTTCAAGCGTGCCTTCATACTGCTGCGATTTCGACCGCGAGCGGTTTTCCGATTCGGCGACGATCTGGCGGGCGTCCTGTGCATGCGCGAACGCCGCGGCGAGCAGAAGGCCGACGATTAGCTTATTCATGACCAGCTTATTCATATTCAAGTGCCTCGACCAGCGATCCACGAACGGCGGTCTCGCCCGGCGCGATGGCGGACAGAAACGCCACGAAGAGGATGCCCGGCACGAGCCACAGCGCGATGCCATAGGGATATTCATACGCCAGCCGCACACCCGCGATGTCGATCGCCTCATTATGCAAGCTGTAAAAAAGCTGCAAAGCGCCGAACGCCAATCCCAATATCAATCCGACGGCGCCCACGGCCAGCGCTTCCAGCCAGATGGTCCCGCGAATCTGATTGCGCAGCCCGCCGACGGCCTGCAACACACCGAGTTCGCGCTGGCGGTCCGTGATGGAAACGGTCAACGTGTTGACGATGCCCAGCACTGCCACCAATACGGCAACCGCGATCTGCACATACGTGATGCCGAACCATTGATCGGTGAGCCGCAGGATGTAACGCCGCACTTCCCGATTCGTGAGAACGAACAGCCGGCGCTGATTGCCGAACTTCTCGAGGATGCTCCGCTTCACATCCGCCTCGGCCGCGCCCGGCGCGAGATAAATTCGAAAGAGGTTCACCGAAGTGTCGTCCCAGTAGCGCTTGTACAGCGACCGGTCCATCAGCAGGCTGCCTTGCTCGTCGGAATAATCGGTCACGATGCCGGCGATCGGGAGGCGCAGCACGCCACGCGGGGTGGGAACTTCGACCATGTCACCCAGCTTGAGGCCGCGCAGCAGCGCCAGGTTTTCCGAAGCGAGAACCGCTTGGCCTGCCTGAGTCCGAGCGAACATGTCCTCGGTGTCGCCGGCGATGGGAGGGAGCGTGGCGTGTTTTCTCAGGTCCGCGACATCGGCGGCTACCAGCATGGTTGGTTTCCCGAGCACGTCGACGCGGGCGTCGCGCACCATTTGCAATGCGCCCACTCCGGGGATCGCGCGCAACTGCGCGGCCATGGATTCGGGAAAGCGAAAATCGCGTTGGGTGAGGCTTTGTGACGGCGAAACGTAGAGGTCGGGATTGAGCGCCACCGTGAGCCAACGGTTAATGGAATCGTAACTGGCGCGGGTCATTCCGCCGAGCGAGACCACCAGCGCGAGCGACAACATCAGCGCCGCCACGGCTCCCGAAGTGCGCCGCGGCGCTTGCAATAAGCTGTCGGCCGCAAGCGTGCCTTCCACAGGCCGCAACCATCGAAGCAAGGGACGAAGCGCGCGCGCCAGCCACAGCGCGAGGCTGGGCGT
>JASHQT010000564.1 GCA_030039005.1 Bryobacteraceae bacterium | reverse complement strand
CGATGCCGTCGCTCACCTCCACGGGCACCATGACCAGCGTGGAATCGACGCGCAGGCGATCCGGCCGAACCCGCTGAGTATCGAGAGCCACGCTCGGCCCGAGGGAGGCTTGCTGAGCGAATCCCGTCCCCATCGCGAGGGCCATGGCAAGGCGTTCCTGTGAGCGCGCGCCGCATGATGTTTTTATTTTAGTCGAGGCACGCCCGCCTTCCCATTCTTGAGCTGAATGCCGCGCGCTCCGAGGTCGCCATCCCCAACCGCGGGGGCGACGCCGTCATCAGGCGGAGTCGATCCCCAATCGAATCGGCAACTACTGCTTCAATCGCACTGCTCCGGAAGCCGGCTTTGAAGATGGGTACAATACCAGAATGCTTGGCTCTCGCTTCATTTTCGCGTCCGTGTTTCTTTTAATGTTGACGGGTTCGTGCGACGCCCAGATCAATTCCTTGTCTTTTCGGCCGGTTTCCTGGCAGGGCAGTACGTCGCTGGATCGCATTATCATGATTTCCGCCAGTCCGGACTTGCTGCATATTTATGATCCCGCCACAACCGACGATGTCACGATTGCGTTGCCGAAGACTCCGTTATCTCTCGGGGTGAGTCCCGACGGATCACACGCGGCCGTGGGGCACGATGGTGTGCTTACCTGGATCGATCTCACATCCGCTTCGATCATCAAGACGTTCACGGTGCCTGGAACGGTCAACACCATTATTTTGGGCGACACCTACGCATGGATATTTCTTCCAGGGAACGGATATACCGGCGGCATGAGCGGCCTGAACCTGAGCACCGGCGCCGCAGTGACCAGCCCGGGATTATCTTACTACTATGCGACGAACGGGGTTCTCAACGCCTCTCAGACGGCGCTCTATCTTTCTCAGGATGGCTCCTCGCCAGACGACATGGAAGAGGTGCAGATCGGCTCGGGGCAGATCGGCAACCCCACAACGTGGCCGTATCATGGCGACTATCCCGACTGCGGACCCTATTATCTTTCCGACGATGGGAGCCGGGTCTATACTTCCTGCGGAACAGTGGTTCACGCTTCCACGGACAGCAGCATCGACATGTACTACCTGCGAAGTTTGCCGGTTTCTTCGGGCTCTATTGTAAGTTTCACGGAGTCTGCCAGTTTGAAGGAGATAGCCGTAGTTCCGTCTGCTTCGACTTTTGGCCAGACCTCCACACCGGCCCTCGATACGCAGATCCAGTTGTTTGACACCCAATATCTGACGCCGGCCGGCATCTTATCCTTGCCGCCATTCATGCTCTCCGGAAACTCATTTGCCGCCCACGGAAAAGGCGTATTTTTCAGCCAAGACAGCACGCGCCTGTATGTTCTGGTGCAGGCCGACTCCTCGTCGAATCTTTCAAACCCCTTCGCGGTGGAGACGATCAACTTGGCCAATCCAGTCGCCTGCCCGGTCCAATTGGCGCAGACTACCACCAGCGTTGCTGCCTCGGGCAGCCTCGGATCGCTGTCCTTCACCGCGGCCGCCGATTGCATTTACAACGCCAGCACTGCGACGTCCTGGATCAGCCTGACCGAAGGCGCATACGGTTCGGGCAGCGGCGCCGTGCAGTTTGTCGTGCGGCCCAACTACTCCACGCAGGCACGTAGCGGCACTATCGTTATCAATGGCTCCTCGTTGACGATCCAGCAAAGCGGAGCGGCGGGGGGCTCTCCATCACTCGTGAACTTGAGCGTAAACACCGTGGACGCGGCTTATAGCACCGCTTTGGACAAGATGATCGTGGTCTCCACCGTTCCGGACGAATTGCATGTTTATGACCCGGTGAGCATGACGGATACTTTCATTCCGCTGATCATGCCGCCCTTGGCCGTTTCGGTCGCTCCGGACGGTCTGCACGCGGCGGTGGGGCACGACGGATGGATCTCCTATCTGGATCTGAAGGCGCAAACTGTCCTGCAGGTTTTCCAGATTGTTACCGACGTGCACCACGTTTTGGCCGCGGGCAACGGATACATCTATGCGTTCCCGCAGCGCGATTGGTCTCCGATTTATTCGCTCCAAATCGCGAGCGGGACTGTCACCGCGACCAGTGCGATCTACGAGGGACGCATCCCCAGGCTCGAGCCCAATGACAAATATTTCTATTTGGGTGGTGACGGCTGGTTTTCCAAGTGGGACATTACCAATGGGGTGGCCGTTTCGATCGAGGATTCCCCGGGAAGCGAGAACGTCGGCAACAACTTCTGGCTGTTTCAAGACGGTTCGGAGCTCATTGCGGGCACCGGGAAGGTCTATGCAACATCGGACGTCGTGGCTCAGGACATGCAGTATACTGGGACTTACCCGAACATCAACTCGATCACCTGGGCAGCAAATGCGTCGGCGGTACATTCCACCGCGATCGTCCCCGGCCCGCCTGCCGATACACAAGCTCTGCTTTTTGGCGATGCTTACCTCGCAGGAGCAGGAGAAGTTACCCTGCCACCGTTCCCTGCCGGCGGAGCCAGTTATGCGGGCCATGGGCTCTTTGCGTTCTGGAACAGCGGAGCCAACGCCCTGTACGTGCTGGAGCGGGCTGACCCGGCTTCCAACCTTGTCTCGACCGATGCTGTCTATGCGCTGAGTCTAGCTACCGGGTGCGCGGCTGCCCCAGTGGGTGCGCTGCCGACGATTCCGGCGGGCGGAGGGTTCGGCAGCGCTTTCATCAACGCCTTGACCGACTGTCTGTGGACCGCGTCGTCGGATTCTCCTTGGCTGACGATTACCGCCGGAGCTATCGGCGCCGGCTCCGGGAACGTATCTTGGTCGGCCACGGCGAATGCGGGCGCGGCAAACCGATCCGCCCATATTACGGTCGGACAAACAGCGTATTCGATAACGCAGCTCGGCACAGCAGCCACGCCCCTGACGCTATCGATGGCCGCGATGACTTTTTCGGCCGCCTGGTCGAGTGCAACTCCTGTTACGCCGCAGACTTTCTCCGTGCAGTCGGGAGCAGGGCCTTTCACTGTCACAGCCTATCCAGATTGGATCAAGGTAACGCCGGTCTCGCCGGCCAGCTACTCGGTTTCCATCAACTCGAGCGGACTGGCGGCAGGCACACAAACCGGCGAGGTCCTCGTAACCAGCTCCGACGGGCAGGTGCAGACGGTTATGGTGACCCTCACCATCACACCCCAGCTTGTGGCTACGCCGGCGAAACTCTCGTTTCAGTACGGGCAAGGCGCCCAATTCCCGAGCGCAGCCTTATCGATCGGAGACGGGACCTCCTCGGGAAGCAGCTTTTCCATTCTTGTGACGAGCGGCGTGACGGTCACGCCCACTTCGGGAACGCTCCCGGCTTCGATCAAGATCACCCCTACGATTAGTGTGGCTGGTACCTATACCTACAATCTTTATGTCAGCGCCGACTCCACGGAGATACCCGTGCCGGTGACGATCACAGTTTCAGGCCAGCCGGTTTCCGTAAGCGCGATCACCAGCGCAGCAGATTTCTCGCAGGGGCCAGTATCGCCAGGAGAGATCGTTGTCCTCTGGGGAAGCGGCATGGGGCCAGCCACCGTGACGTCGTATTCCCCAGGCCTAGCCGGAAGGGTGCCGACAGTGGATGCGGGAACAACCGTGACATTCAACAATTATCTGGCGCCGATCATCTATTCGTCGGCCGGGGCGGTGTGCGCCATTGTGCCCTACGAAGTAGCCGGGCAATCCACCGCGAGCGTGGTAGTTTCCTACGAGGGCTCCATTTCTGCCGCATTCACTCAACAACTGGAACCCACCGCGCCCCACTTCTTTACGAAGACGGGCACCCCGGCCGGTCAGATTGACGGATTCAACTCGGACTACACGCTAAATTCAGCTTCCAATCCCGCACCGGCGGGGTCCATTGTGGTTCTTTATGCGACTGGCGAAGGAGTGATATCGCCACCGGGCGTCGATGGGACATTGGTTGGCTCCAATTTGACACAGCCGTTAGCCAACGTCTCCGCGACGATAGGGGGCCAAGCTGCGGATGTCGTGTACGCAGGCGGATCGCCCGGCTCTGTCGAAGGGCTCTTCCAGGTCAACCTCCGTATCCCGGCCGGAACCCCTTCGGGCAATGCGCCAGTTTCCATTCAGGTTGGCGCCAACTCGTCGCCCGCCGGTGCGATCATCGCCGTGCAGTAGCGCGGTTTCGCTGAGCTATTGACTTAAGCTCGAAATTGCTTAAGATATATCTTAAGCTGTATCGAACGATATATCGAAAGGAGGGCCTATGCCATACGGGTCCGACTTCCGCGCCTGGATGTGGGATGCTCCCTGGAGCCGGAGGGGCCGGTTCTTCGGATCGGGCGAAGTGCGGATTGCGATTCTATCGCTGCTGGCGGAAAAGCCGCGCCACGGCTACGACCTGATGAAGGCGCTGGAGACACGCTCGGGCGGCAGCTATCGCGTGAGCGCGGGCACCATGTACCCGGCGCTGCAACAGCTTGAGGACGAGGGGATGATCGTCTCGGAGACCAAAGACGGCAAACGGGTCTACCAGCTCACCGACCTGGGCGCAAAGGAACTGGAGCGCGAACATGGAACGGCGGAAAATATCTGGCGGCGGACGTCGGATTGGGGCACATGGGGGCAATGGATTGGTGGTAGCCCGCTCGGTCCGTTATTGAAGGCCGCGACCACGGCCATGAAACACGCCTCGCACGATCCGGAGATGAAGAAGCGCGTGGAAGAGATTCTGGACCGGGCGCGGCGGGAACTGGAGGATCTATGATCGCATCGCTCGAAGATTACCGGCGTTTTTATGCCGAAGAGATCGCCTCCGTCGCGGCGTTGCGTTCCCGCGCGCTGGTGGAGGCTCTTGCGAAAGTGCCGCGTGAGAACTTTCTAGGACCGGGACCGTGGCAGATCGGATCTTTGGAGATGATGGCGGCGCGCCTCCAGCATCGCGAGACCGAAGACGCCGACCCGCGCCGGCTGTATCACAACATCGTGGTGGTGATTGATCCGGCGCGCAACCTGAACAACGGTCATCCGGCCACGCTGGCGTCCTGGCTGGACGCGCTGGAGATTGCGCCCGGCGAGCGCGCGTTCCACCTGGGAGCGGGGTTGGGTTATTTTTCGGCGATTCTCAGTGAGATGACGGGGCCTGAGGGATGCGTGACCGCGATTGAGGTGGATCCGGACTTGGCTGCACGCGCGCGAGCGAACCTGGCGCCGTGGCCGAACGTGGAACTGCACGCTGGAGACGGCAATGAATTCGATCCGGGTCCAGTGGACGTCGTGTTCATCAACGCGGGCGTCACGCACCCCCGCGCGCTGTGGCTGGACCGGCTGGCCGAGGGCGGCCGGTTGCTGCTGCCGCTGACCTTCGACGTGGGCCCACGCATCGGCAAAGGCATCATGATGCTGGTTGAGCGTAAGGCCGAGAATTATTCGGCGCGTCCGGTGTCGCTGGTGATGATCTATTCGTCCACCAGCGGTCGCGACGCCGAAATGAATGCGATGCTGGCAAAACAGATCGGCTCGCCGAAGCTATTTTCGGTCAAATCCTTGCGGCGCGATGCGCATGAGGCCGAAGAGACGTGCTGGTTGCACGGCGCAGACTTCTGCTTTTCCGAGCGGCCCGCCCCTTTCTCGTGACACCAGTCCGGTTGTCCTTACTGCTCGAAAGCTACCTCGGCAGTGCCTGTATCGCCAACCGCCAACCCCGGAGGCGACGACGCAGTCGGAGCCGAGCAGCTACTTCGTAACCGGTTCGCCGTCGGAGGGGAATTCGAACACTTCGGCCGCGGCATGGACCACCAGGGTTCCCGCGGCGAGGAACTTTCCGCTGCTGGGGAAAAAGATTGCCCCGTCGGTGGATTCGCCGGGCTGCAGCTTGGTGGTGACCAGCGCCAGCGCCGACGCCGCAGCTCCGGCTTTCAGCCTGGCCGAGACTCCTTCGGCCAGCGCGGCTTGCCGGCGCGCTTCGTACCCGTTCGTGGTTTGCATATGCTCGTTGCCGTAGACGCCGCGCTCGTAGGTGGTCACCAACTTGATGACGTCGTGCCGTCCCGCTTTGGCGAGCAGGTTGTTCACTACCGAGAGAGCCGGCGAGGCTTGCCAGACCGTACCGTCCGTCTGGCGATAGCTGAAGTCTTCCGGTTTCACGGTCCAGGAGATCGGCGAACCGTTGGAGATCGATACCTGCATGATCGAATATTCCTTCAAATGCGCGGGCAAGTAGGCGAACATCACGGTGACGCCGCCCTTGGTGAGCGTCTTATAGAGCAGGCCGTTCGATTCAAACGGAATCACTTGCGCCGCGACCGGGACGCAGATTCCGCAGGCCGCCAGCGCCGCGGCGAGCAGAAACCTCATACGTACATGATAAATGGTGGCGGCGCGATTAACCGGCGTTCTCACGTTTCGCTTGGCTCCCAGCATCTACGTCTCGCTCCGCTCCAGCCATTTATCGACCGCGGGCAGCTTGTACTGCAACAGATTTTCGACCAGCGCTCGGTGATCGCTCGCCGAGATCACCATGCGGCGATGTTCCGGATGCACGAACTGTTCGGCGACGGCGTGATCGAAGAGCTCCAACAGGCGATCGTAATAGCCATGCACATTGAGGATCCCACAGGGCTTGCGCTGCAATCCCAGCTGCGTCCAGGTGAGAACCTCACAGAACTCCTCGAACGTTCCGTAACCGCCGGGCAGCGCGATGAAGGCATCGGCCAGCTCCGCCATCAGAGCCTTCCTTTCATGCATCGAGCCGACCACGCGCAAATCCGCCAGGCCGGTATGAGCGCGTTCCTTGCGCCCGAGCGATTCCGGAATCACGCCAATGATGTCGCCGCCCGCTTCCAGGGCCGCGTCGGCGAGCGCGCCCATCAATCCTACGTTTCCGCCGCCATACACAATGCCGATATTCTGGGCGGCCAGATAGCGCGCCAAAGATGCCGCCGCTTCCCGGTAACACGGACGAGCGCCCGGACTGGACCCGCAAAACACTGCGATGCGTTTGGCCATCAGGATCTCTCCAGGATACTAGCCCGCCAAAGGGGTAAGTGGTTTGCCTTAGTTTAGGACTAGGATCGGCGCTCTTGCTAGGGCGATCCGGGCTCATATCTAGTACCAAGAGCCAATTGTTGATCCGGTGTTGAAGCCTTAGTCTACATCAAGGAGTGTCAGGCGATGCTTAGAGGCATTATCATCTGTCCGGATCTCGACCTAAATGAGAGGCTCGAGGCGATTCTGACGGAAATCGGGATTGTGAGCGTCACGCGAACGATGGATCACTACCCGAACTCGCTGGAGTTGCTGCGTTTTCTGCGCGCGCACGCACCGCAAGTGGTGTTTGTGAGCACCGAGTCAACGGTGAAGGCGATGGAGATCGCGCGCGAGGTGGAAAAAAACACGCCGGGTGTGCAAATCGTGGCGGTAAGCCGGTTCGTGGACCCGCAAATACTGCTGGAAGTGATGCGCGCCGGGATTCGGGAGTTCGCCTCCCTGCCGTTCGATCGCCAGGCGCTGGTGGATGCGCTGCTGCGCATCAAGGAAGCCATCCAAACGCGTCCGCCGGCGATCGAGGTCACCAATCACGTCTACAGTTTCCTGCCGTCTAAGGCGGGTGTGGGAACCTCGACGGTGGCCATGAACACCGCGGTGGCCATGTCGCGCGTTCCGGAAACCTCGGTTCTGCTTTCGGATTTCGACCTCAACTCCGGCATGATGCGATTTCTGCTCAAACTGGACAACGCCTACAGCGTCATCGACGCCGCCGAGCACGCCCTGGAGATGGACGAGAGTTTGTGGCCCACCATGGTCACCACGCTGGAAAAACTGGACGTGCTGCACGCCGGGAAGCTGAATCCGGATTTTCGCATCGAGCCGGCCCACATCCGCAATCTGATGGAATTCATGCGGCGCAACTACGCGGCGCTGTGCTTCGACATGTCGGGCAATCTGGAGCGCTATTCGCTCGAGATCATGCACGAATCGAAGCGTATTTTCCTGGTGTGCACTCCGGAGATTCCTTCGCTGCATCTGGCGCGCGAAAAATATCTATACCTCAAGCAACTGGATCTGGGCGAGCGCGTGAGCGTGCTGCTGAACCGCTGCCCCAAGC
Source organism: Bryobacteraceae bacterium (assembly GCA_030039005.1). Next base: position 7,805 of record JASHQT010000564.1, on the reverse strand, counting down.
GCTCGCTGATCTCCCCGCAGCAGATCGAGCAATTGCTCGGCATTCCGATTTACATGACCTTCCCCAACGACTATCAGGGCGTCCAACGCGCCATGACGGCCGGCCGGTGGGTGGAGGCGTCGAGCGAACTCGGCCGGCAGTTCGGCGCCCTGGCGCATGGCATGCTCGAAGCCAAGCCCACGGCCGCGCCGGAGCCGAAGAAGCGCTTTATTGAGTTTTTCTCGGTGATGCCGGGCAAGGCCGTGACGCCCGCCAGAAAGACCGCCGGCTAGGCTTTCGCGGATCAAGTGTCGGGAACCGCGAGTGCCAGCAGCGCGGCCAGGCAGGCATTCTTCTGGTCGGCCGTCCAAGGCGGCCCTAGTGTGCGGCCCAGCCCGGCGATCTCGCGCTTCAGGGCATTCGCTTTCGGCCCGAATGAGGCCAGCGCGGCTTGGTCCAGGTCCTTCTCCCGGATCCCACTGACGCGCAACTTCAGCCGTTCGCCGGCTGTCCGAAAACATTGACGAAAGAACTCTCCTTCCGCGGTGTGAATGAGAGCATGGGACGAGAGAATTCCCGCGAGCGGCGGCAACGCGCGTCCGGCCGCAAGCAAGATCGCACAGCTCACCACGCGCGTTGGGCGGCTATCGGCAACGATCTCCCCCAGGGCGGCGAAGGCAAGTTGCTCCGACGCCCGAGCGCAGCGCGCGAGATACCGCTCGGCATCGGGCAAAGTTTGTGCTTGGTCCACTTGGTCTTTGGCGAAATGATACGGCTGGTTTGCTCCCCGGATATCCGGAGAGGTGATGGCGATTCTTCTTCGGGCGACCACCTGGATCGCGCCCGGACCTCCCGTAGCCAGCACCACGGCAGCCCAACCGGAGTGCGGCCGGATCCCGATGGCGGCTGGTTGCATTCAGTTGACCTTTCGCTCCAGAATAGCCGAACCGGCGACTTCGCCGTCATCGCTGTATCATCGGGGCTGTTATCATCGCTGGTTGGAAAACGCCGTTCTTCAGTGGGTCGCCACCTATGGCTACTTCGCTATCTTCGGTTTGCTGACGTTCGGGATCATCGGCATCCCGCTTCCCGACGAATTTCTGCTCACCGGCTGCGGTTTTCTGATCTATCGCGGCGACTTGCACGCCATTCCGGTGTTTTTCAGCGCGCTGGGCGGCAGCATGTGCGGCATCACGTGCAGCTATATCCTCGGACGCACGCTCGGTTGGAAGGTTCTGCACTCGCGCGCGGGGCGCCTGCTGCACGTTCGGGACGATCAGATCCGCTGGGTGCATGACTGGTTCAACCGCATCGGGCATTGGGCGCTGGCGATCGGCTATTTTGTGCCCGGCGTGCGGCACTTCACCGCCATCGTGGCGGGCACTTCGAAGCTCGAGTATCACGGCTTTGCGGTGTTCGCCTACGGCGGAGCGTTGGTCTGGGTGAGTACGTTCCTGTTCCTCGGCTATCACTTCGGACCGGACTGGCAGCGGATCATCGCCACCGTCGAACACAACCTGACGATCGCGTCAATCGCCGCGGGCGCGCTGATTATCGCCTATGCCGCGTATTTTTTTGCGCGCAGGCGAAAGAAGTCCTAGCCGGCTATTCTTCGATCTGAATCGAAGGCCCTTTTTTGCCGCTCTCTTCGGCGGCGCGCCGCTCGACTTCGCGTGCCACGGCCACGAACGCAGCGCCTTGATCGCCGAGCGTGACGGGCTGGCCCGAATCGCCGCCGATGCGCACCGCGGGATCGAGCGGCAGTTCGCCCAGGAACGGAACGCGCATGGCCTCCGCGGTCTTCTTGCCGCCGCCGTGGCTGAAGACGTCGATGCGCTCGTGGCAGTGCGGGCATTCGAGGTAGCTCATGTTCTCCACCAACCCGAGGATGGGCACGCGGACCTGCTGGAACATGTGGACTGCCTTGCGCGCGTCTTCGAGCGAAACTTCCGACGGCGTGGTGACTACGACGGCGCCGGTGAGCGGAGCGGTCTGAATGAGCGAGAGCTGGACGTCGCCGGTGCCGGGTGGAAGATCGACGATCAGATAATCGAGCTGGCCCCAATCGACACCGCGCAGGAATTGCTGAATCACGCTGTGCAGCATGGGGCCGCGCCAGACCAGCGGCTTGTCGCCGGGATTCAGGAAGCCCATGGACATGACGCGCAGCCCGTTCTTTTCGATGGGCTGGATGCGCTCGCCGATGGCGTGCGGCTGCGCGCGGACGCCCATCATGAGCGGCACGTTGGGACCGTAGACGTCGGCGTCGAGCAGGCCGACCTTGTGCCCCAAGCGCGAGAGCGCGACGGCGAGATTCACCGACACGGTGGTTTTTCCCACGCCGCCTTTTCCCGATCCGACGGCGATGAGGTTTTGAACGCCAAGAATCGGGACTTTCGGCTGCTCGGCTTGTGCTGTGTTAGGCCCCATCTGTTTGATGGTAGCAGGGGCGCTCGCGACCGCTCGCGCGGGATTGGGGGGCGGGGATTAGGCGAGCGTAAGGTTGGCCTGGGCTTTTAGATCGAACCCCGCGAAGCTTTGAGCGCGGAGTTTGGGAAAGGCGGCGGCGGCGATCATGGCGGCGTTATCGGTGGAGAGCGCGGGAGTGGGGAAATAAACCGGGCAGGGAAGGCCAGCCTCGCGCGCGGCAGCGCGAAGGCCAGCGTTGGAGGCGACGCCGCCGGAGACGATCAAGGATCGCGCGCCGAGATCCTCGATGGAGCGAGCGGCGCGACGCAGAAACTCTTCGATGACCGTGCGCTGAAAGGACGCAAGCAGGTCGAGCGTGGGCTGAGGGGTCAAGGCGAGGAATTCCTGGGCGGAGGCGCCTTGCGCACGGCGGCGGGCTTCGATCTCATGCGATAGATCGCGCTCCTGGACCCAGCGCAGGACCGCCGTCTTCAATCCGCTGAAGCTGAAATCGAGCGTGTTGCCCTTCATGTGCGCGAGCGTGAACTTGACCGCATGTGGATTGCCGTGCGGCGCGAGCTGATCGATCACGGGCCCGCCGGGATAGCCGAAGCCGAGCAGCTTCGCGACCTTGTCATACGCTTCGCCGGCCGCGTCATCGCGGGTTTTGCCGAGGAGCCGGTAAGAAAAGGCTTCGCTAACTTCGAAAAGGTGAGTATGGCCACCGCTTGCGACCAATGCTACGGCGGGGTACTCGATATTCGATCCTGCTTCGAGAACCACGGCGTGGATGTGGCCTTCGATGTGGTTGACGGCGATGAGCGGCAGGTTGTGCACGAAGCACAGCGCCTTGGCGTACGTGATGCCGACGAGCAGAGAGCCGACCAGGCCCGGTCCTTCGGTGACCGCAATGGCGGCAAGATCGGGCAGCGCGACGCCGGTCTGCTGGAGAGCATGCCGCACTACCGGAACAATGGCGCGCAGATGCTCGCGCGAAGCGAGCTCGGGGACCACGCCGCCGTACTTGCCGTGCGTCGCGAACTGGGAGGCGACTACGGAAGAGAGAATCGTGCGGCCGTCTTCGACTACGGCTGCGGCGGTTTCATCGCAGGAGCTTTCGATACCCAGAATTTTTGTATGTGATGGCACTGCTAAGGTGTGATTTGGACCTTTCGCAATTTCATTATGACTTGCCGGAATCGGCGATCGCGCAGGAGCCGCTGGCCGATCGCGCGGGATCGCGGATGCTGGTGCTCAATCGCGCGGCTGGGCGCTGGGAAGACCGGATGTTTCGCGATTTCCCACAATTTCTGCGTGCAGGCGATTGCCTGGTGTTGAACGATTCCAAAGTTTTTCCATCGCGATTATTCGGGCATCGCGCGGGGTTCTCGGGCGCGGTAGAGGTTTTGCTGGTGAGCCCGCGGAGCGAGGACGCGAAAACATGGACGGCGCTGGTGCATCCGGGGCGCAAGATCCGCACGCGCGAGCGGATTGTGTTCGATGGCGCGGAGGCCGAGGTGCTTGGGCGCGGGCAGTGGGGCGAGCGGATGCTGCGCTTTGACCCTGTTGGCGATCGGGATGGCGATTTTTACGCGTGGCTCGAAAGGGTCGGGCACGTGCCGCTGCCGCCGTACATCAAGCGGACGGACACCTCGCAGGATCGTGAGCGCTACCAGACGGTGTTCGCGCGGGAAGCGGGGTCCGTGGCGGCGCCGACCGCCGGGCTGCATTTCACTCCGGAAATTTTAGACGTCTGCCGGGCTGCCGGAGCAGAAATCGCGTACGTGACGCTGCACGTGGGGCTGGGGACCTTTCAACCGGTGCGAGGCGAATCGCTGCACGCGGAGCGATTTCATGTCAGCGAGGAAAATGCCGGGAAGATTCGAGCGGCCAGGCGCGTGATCTGCGCGGGGACCACCAGCGTACGCGCGGTGGAGAGCCTGTACCTGGGCCGCAGCGGCGAGACGGATTTGTTTATCCGGCCGGGGTTCGAGTTCCAGCGCGTGAACGCGATGCTGACGAATTTTCATTTGCCGGAGTCGAGTTTGCTGATGTTGGTGTGCGCGTTTGCCGGGCGCGAGTTCGTGCTCGCGGCGTACGAGCACGCAGTGTGGGCCGGATACAGGTTTTATTCGTATGGCGATTGCATGTTGATTGTTTAATCGAGCGTTCACACGAGTGTGAACGCCACAGGGGAGTGAGAAGCTTAGATCAGAAGCTTAGAAATGATTGCCAGGATTTGAGGCCTTCGGTGTTGTGCAGCTTGAGGGCATCGAGGCCCTCCTGCGGTGCATAGGGATCGGTGAGCAGATAGCGGCCAACGCGCGCGATGTCGAGCACATCATCCATCATGGCTTTCCAATGCTCGGGCGCCCAGTCGATGGCGTGGGAGACCACCGACGGTACGCCCTCAGCCACGCCATCGGCGGTCACCATGTTGAACGATTCGGTGTAGCTGGGCTGGAGCAGCAGATGCATGTGCGCGACGCTTTGGCGGAATTTCGGCCAGGATTGCCAGCCATTTTCCACCAGCTTGACGTTGGGCAGTCCATCGAGCATGGCGCGCGCGGCGCGCAGGATGGTGTCGCCCCCGCCTTCGATGCGTCCGGCCGAGAGCCAGAATTCGAGGTTCGCTTTATAGCGGTGGGTGATCTCGAGCGCGGCGCCGGCGGCGCTCATGAAATTCTTGAGCGGCCGGGTAGCCCCGAATGCCCCAATGCGCAGCGTGCCGCCGTTATAAAGAGGACGCCAGGGCAGGAAGTCGGAATCGAGGTAGTAAAGGTTGGGAAGGAAGGTGCAAGGGCGGGTGTAAGCGGAACGGACCCAGCGGCAAAATTTCTCGCTGTTGCCGGCCAAATGGAAATTGTGGGTCGCGGCCTCCACTTCCATGGCCTCGCGTACCAGGCGGACCGCGTTGGAATCGGCCTGCAAGAAACCGACGTTGGAGTGGCAGTTGACGGCGAATCGAGTGGAGGAATGGCTATAGGCGAGGGCGTGCAGCTCGGCGGTAGGGATCCAGGGCGCGGAGACGACCACGTGCGTGGCGGGATCGCGCTCCAGGCGCCCGCGTAGATCGGCGGCGCTGAGAATGGGCCAGACGTCGGCCGCGACGCCCGAGCGGCGCAGCACCTTGCAGGTGTTGAGCGCCGAGACGCCCAGTCCGATGTGGCTGATGTGCCGGAAAGCGGCGAAATTCTTGTAGGCGAGGATGAGTCTTTGCATCGGGAGCTGAGTTGCTTCGATGCTAGTCCGCGGGCGCGTGCGATCGGTTCGCGCGTTTTGCCCAAGCTGGTGAAAATTCTTTAGAAGAAAATCGCGGAAAGTTGTGACGGGTGATGAAAGGCCCAGTAAGCCGGGCCCACGCGGAACTGGCCGTTCAGGGCGACCGGCGTGACCACGTACAGCATGGCAGAAAGCAGCGCCTGCGTCAGTCCCAGAACCGGCACGCTGGGGCGCGCTTCGAACATGCGCGTGGAAACAGTTCCCCACAGGAATGTCGCCGGCACGAGGATGGGGTTGGGCAGGTGCGCCGCGGCGAACATCGCGCCCGCGATGCCGGAGGTGGTCCAGGAAGCGCCCAGTCCCGAGCGCAGCCGGCGATAGGTCATGTTTTGCAGCAGAAGCTGCTGGAACACGCACCAGCACGCGTAGCCGCACCATCGGTAGACCGCATGCATCGAGGTGGTGGTTTCGATCCATAACAACGCGCCGAGCGATGCGATGCAGCCGGCGAGATACCAGCGCCAGGCGACGATGGCGCCGACGAACGCCCGCGCACTCAGGCCAAGCGATTCGAAGGTCTCCGAGTGCCAGACGAAGGAAAGGGCCACGAGCGACAACGGGATCAGCAGGCTCCACGACCACCACAGCGGCCGCAGCCAGATGTAGGCGATGACTAGAAAGGAGAAGACAAACGCCTCGGCCATGTGCCGCGCGCTTTTCGAATTCAGAGTCACCCACCGCATTGTTACTATTTTATGACACTCCTGCCGGCGCATCGAGATACGCTAAACTAGCTCTCGATCGCCTAGATAGGCTAAGCGTGGAATTACCCACTGTGAGCCGCGAGGGTCTCTTTGCGCTTGTCAACAGACGCAACGAGCCGCTCCGAACGTATCTGTTATGGGCTTTTGACAACGACAATGGCGCATTGCGCTTGAATGAACGGGACGATATCGGTCAGGCCTTTGAGGTTGCGAAGACATTCAAGGAGCATTGGTGGGGCGTCGTGGTCTTCAGTTGCTTCGGCTCCCGTGTTGGTGCCGAGGCTGTTGGACGCTATCTTCAGGAGCCTCTCAGCGAGAGCGAGTTGGAGGCTGTACTTATGCGAATGACCTTCCCGCCGGGTTCCGTTGATCATCACCGGAGACGGCCCGCGCTGAAGGGCGCTAAGGAGGCGCTTGCTTCCGCGTGCTCGAATTATGGTTTGTTCCGCGATGTACTGCTCAGCCGTGAATCGTTCGACGCCCGCTATACCCATTTACGCGCGCGCAAAATGCGGCAATGGGGAAGAACCACTGTCTTTGACCTGCTACTTAGAGCAGGAGCGACAGGATTGGGCGGAATGAACTATCGCCCCGAATATGCCTATCTTGCGGGAAGCACCGGACCAAAAGCCGGGTTTGAGCTTGTTTGGGGTGTTTCTCCGACGAGCCGCCGGGGCCATTTGTGGGCCGAGGCGTTATTGCGAGCTTGGGCCGAGAATTGGGATGCCGTTGCCCACAAAGTTGGCGTCCACTGGGAGAATCCGGCTCTGGATCCTTGCGATCAAGAGAATTTCCTCTGCATTTATCATCAGGAACACAGTGGGAAGAGAGCCTCTAAGCCGAAGACCTGCATGAAAGCGACTGTCCGAAGCATGGGCTCGCGACGATCGTGTTGAGATCGCCTGCTGTCACACCTCAATAAGGTAAACTAGCTTTTGATCCCATGAAAATTCACGAGTATCAGGCCAAGGCCATCTTGGCCAAACACGGAGTCCCTGTGCCTCGGGGCGAAGTGGCGTTCACGGTGGATGAGGCGGAAGCAGCGGCGAAGAAAATCGGCGGCAGTGTGGTGGTAAAGGCGCAGATTCACGCCGGAGGACGCGGCAAGGGCGGAGGCGTGAAGGTCGCCAAAGACGCGGCGGAAGCGGCCGAGATCGCGAAAAAGATGCTGGGCATGCGGCTGGTGACGCACCAGACCGGCCCGGAAGGACGTATCGTGCAGCGGTTGCTCGTCGAAGAGACGCTGCCCATCGCACGCGAGCTGTATTTGGGAATTGTGCTGGACCGCGCGCAAGGCAAGCCGGTGTTCATGGCGTCGGCCGCGGGCGGGATGGAGATCGAAGAAGTGGCGGCGAAATCGCCTGAGCTGATCTTGAAAGAAGCGCTGGAGCCGGGCTACGGGCTGGCACCGTTTCAAGCGCGCAGCATGAC
>JASHQT010000563.1 GCA_030039005.1 Bryobacteraceae bacterium | reverse complement strand
TACGTCTTCCCGCTGGTTTCGTGGATCTGGATCGGATTCTGGGTGCTCGCGTTTGGAACGATCGTTTGCCTGATCCCCAACAAGGTTCGTCTGTCTTACGCGCGGACGCAAGTAGTAGGAGTGGCCGAGAAACATGCGGCGGTTGAAAGTTAGTCTTCTTCTGTTCGGAATCTTTGCTGGTTTGTGCTTCGCGGCTGGTTTGTGCTTCGCGCAGTCGGCCGAAGAGCTGGAAAGCCCGGCGGTGAATCGCATCGCCAACCGGCTGAATTGCCCTTGCGGTTGCAAAATGAACATGGCCTGCCGCATGGACCCGTACCCGTGCCGCACCTGCTGGGAGAACAAGAAGAAGATCCTCAAGATGGAGCAGGCCGGCATGTCGGACGACCAGATCCTGGCCGCATTCCAGGCCGACATGGGGCCGGACGTGGTGGCGGTGCATCCGGGAATCATCGGATCGCTTTTGTCGTATAGCGCCGCGGGCCTGGGTTTGATCCTAGTCGTATTCGTGATCCGCAAGTATAGCCGCAAGGGTCCTGAATCGGCCGCCGCCGGCGTCGCGCCCACGCGCGATCCACTGTTCGACCGCTATCACGATCAGATCGAAAAAGAAACGGAAAAGCTCGATTGATGGTCCTAACGGCAGCCGTAGTCCTGGTGGCGGGGACCATTCTGTTCACGCTGTTCGTGCGCGCGCAAGATATCCCCGAAGCGCCTGCGGTTTCGCCCACGGCGCATCTGGAAGAACGCAAGGCGCAGATCTACGAGAATTTGCGCGACCTGCAGTTCGAATTTCGGCTGGGCAAGCTCTCCGACGCCGATTACCAAAAGACTAAGGTGGATTTGCAGCGCGAGCTGGCGCGAGTGTTGGCCGAGATTGATGCGGTGCAGCCACCCGCGGTGGTAAAGGCGCGAGCAGCCAAGGTCTCGGCAGAGAATGCCGTGAGGGTTGCAGACCAGTGCCCACATTGCGGGGTCAAGTTCCCTCAACCCATGAAATTTTGTGGAGCATGCGGAAAGGCGATGGCGTGAAGACCGCGGCGTTGCTTCTACTGACCATCGCTCCTGCCTTCGCCGCCGTCGATGGTGTGATCGTCAACGGCTCAACCGGGAAACCGGAACCCAACATCACCGTGCTGCTGATCCAGCCCACGCAGGCGGGGATGAAAAATCTCGGCACCACCAAATCCGACGCCGAGGGCAAATTCAGCTTCGATAGCAACGACGCCGCGGGGCCGCGCCTGATCCAAGCCATCTATCAAGGCGTGCAATATAACAAGATGGTCCCGCCCGGCATGCCGTCCACGGGCATCCAGGTCCCGGTGTACCCTTCTACCAATAAGGCCGGTGCGGCGAAAGTGACGCAGCACTTCATCGTGCTCCAGCCCGGCGACAAGGACATGACGGTGAGCGAGGGACTGCTGTACGAAGGCCCGCCCGACGCCACGTACAACGACCCGGTGAACGGTTCGGTTCGATTCTACGTTCCGGCGGAGGCGCAAGGCCTCGGAAGCGTTACGGTGAACCCGGCGGGCGGAATGCCGATCCAGCGGCCGGCGCTAAAGACCAAAGAGCCAGGCATCTACAAAGTGGATTATCCGATCCATCCCGGCGAAACGCGCTTCGATATCAACTACACGGTCCCAATGGCAAATCCGATGATTTTCACCGACAAGGAAATCCATCCGGAGGCGTCGTCGAACCTGGTGGTCCCGAGCGGCGTGACGGCTAAGAGCGACGACCTGGAACTCGCCGGTACGGAGCCCAAGACCCAGGCCAGCATTTATCGCATCAAGAACCCGAATTTCAAGGTGGAAGTTGCCGGCACGGGGTTGCTGCAGGAGCAGTCTGAAGGATCGAGCGATGACAACGGCCAGCCGCAGGTCACCGAAGTAAAGCCGCGCATCTACGACAGCATGTACTGGATTCTCGGAATGTCGTTCGCAATTCTGGGCCTGGGATCGGTGCTGCTGGCGCGGCACCGGCCCGCGAAGTAGACCGCTTTGCTATTTCGCAGTGCTCGTGGGGGCCTTGGGTACGTCGAACATCACCATCTCCTTGCCGTCTGGCAGCGTGCAGTGCAGGAATACGCCGCCCAGTTTGCCCACTTTCACTTCTTTCAGCGGATAAATGGTGATGCTGACTTTATCGCCGGGGCTCAACGTGTGCTTGGTCCAGCCGCGGCGTCCCAAAAAGTTGGGGCTCATGCCCTCGATGGCCCAGGTATCCACGCCGCCATGGTCGTTCGGGACGTCGATCCAGGTGAAGGTGTGCGGATTGGTCCACTGAAAATCCTTGATGGTCCCGGTGATGGTGATCTGCTTGGACATGTCGAACATGTCGAAGGAATGATGCGCCAGGGCGGGAACCGCGGTGAGGAAAACGGCCAGCGACATCGCGGCCAGTCCGGTATGGATAGCGTTAGTTCTCATTTCTTATCTCGTGATCTCGATGTTATTCTTTTGGCGGCGTGAGATTGATTCCGGCCTTGCCCGAGGCATCCACGGAATTGCGATTATTCTGCTGGCAGATGTATTCGGCCAGCGTCCAGTCCGGATGGCGGGCGTAGGTGATGGTCCGGCTCCACGGCCTGGCGAGCGCTTCCGGATCGTCGATGGTGGTCTCGATCTCCAGCGTCTTCGGATCCGCCAAATGGAAACGCTCGACGATGTGCATCTTGTCGCTATGCCGCACGCCCATGTTCATGCCGAGCGCGGTGTCCGGCGTGAAGCCCACCGAATCGACGACCAGCGTGTCGCCGTCCCAGTGTCCGATGGAGTTGCCGTTGAACGTAAGATCCGGATCTTCGGGATGCGCGCGCCCATCGGTGTAGATGTGCCGCACCTGCATGAACGCTTCGGCGATGACGGTGACCATTCCCGGGGTGAAGAGAATCTCGATGGGATAAGGCTGCGACATGATGCCCGGCATGCCGGGCGGGACACAGTTGGCCATGGGAGAATCGTGCGGCGGATTGGCTGCAAATTCCTTGCGCATTTCCTCGTACTTGGGCGTGAGGGTGAACTGCGCCGGCGGGCCGAAGTCTCCGGCACCGCGAGCCGTGACTTGAGCGGCGCGGCGTCTGCCGAACGTCATTTCCCAGATGCCCTCCATGTCGGGCAGCTTCGCGATCGCGGCCCAGGTGCCGCCGGGCAAGTTGCTCGCATCGGCGGCGAAGGAGGGAAGCGGGACGAGCGTTACCAAGCCCATTATCAGACCCAGTCCAAGCGCCGGAAGAAACAGCCTATGCATCGATTTTTTCCTTCAAATACATACTATATAACATCTTCCTGTCTTGCTTTCGCGGCTGAGCGGGTGGGAAAATAAGAGAGCGAGCCCACTTCGAAACCAAATAGAAATGGACCAGCAAGGCACGTCTCCCGCCCTCGACCCGGCTCCCAGTGCGAGCGCGGCGCCGCCCGCCAAACGCACCATCCTAGGCTCCCTGGGACATTGGGTGCGCGACCTGATGATCTCGGTCGTCCTGGCCGTAGTCGTCATCCTGTTTATCTATCAGCCGGTGAAAGTGGAGGGCACCAGCATGATGCCCACCCTCGACGACCAGGAGCGCATTTTCATCAACAAGTTCGTCTATCGTTTTCACTTCGATAACGTCGAGCGCGGCGACACTGTGGTCTTCTGGTTCCCCGGCGATCCCACCAAGAGCTACATCAAGCGCGTGATCGGCATGCCGGGCGACCGCGTCGAGGTGGTGGACGGCAAGGTGATCGTCAACGGGAGGGCGCTGGTGGAAAATTACGTGCCGCCCGAATACCGCGATCAGAGCACGATGTCCGAACGCGTGGTCCCTCCCAGCCAATATTTCGTCTTGGGCGATCACCGCAGTTCCTCCAACGACAGCCGGGCCTGGGGCATGGTTCCGCGCCGCTATATCTACGGCAAAGCCGTATTCATTTACTGGCCGCTGGACAAGATGGGCCTGCTGCGATAAGGCATCCTCGGGCGCGCATCGAACGTCGCTGTGATACTCTTCAAGCGGCGGTTTCTGTGGTTTCTGTCTTCGAGTGGTGTGGTTTCGCCTTGTATCTGGCGCTGGCGCTGGCGTTGCTCGCCAAATACATGCGCACGCACGACGCCGGCTTTATCTGGCTGGGCGTGGCGGTGATCCTGTGGCCGCTTTGCGCGTATTGGCTGAACCGGAGCGAAGCCATCCTCCTGAACCGGGTCATTCGCGGCCAGCCGGTGGGAATTTATCCATTCACTCTGATCGCCAGCCGCCGCTTGACCGTACCAGAATTCGTGCGTTTGAGCGGGTCCTTCCAGCAGTTGATCGGAGCGGCGCTGCTGCTGGTGGCTGTGCTGTTCTTGAGCCGAGGGAAACGCGAGCCCGCTCCGCCCGTTCCGGCCACACCTCAACCCGATTTGCAACCCGCTGGTTGATTCGTCTTCATTCCAGGCGCTTGGGTTATTCTGGGTTCGATCATGAAGAAAGAAGCCTTCGATCCCGGATTGACCACGCAATTCAGCGGCGAGCTGCGACGCACCATCAATGCCGATGGTTCCTTCAACGTCAAGCGCACCGGATTGCGTTGGCGCGACGCCAATCCTTATCTCCTGCTGATCGACACCACCTGGCCCCGTTTTCTTTTGCTTATCGCGGTAGGGTTCCTGGTCATCAACATGATTTTCGCCGGCCTATATCTAGCGCTCGGCGTCAGCCACCTGAAGGGCCTGGAGTCCGATATGAGCGACTTTGCGAACGCTTTCTTCTTCAGCGTTCACACCTTGACGACGGTGGGGTACGGCAACGTGTACCCGGACGGCCCGTGGGCGAACGTGGTCTCCGCGGCCGAAGCAGCCACCGGCCTGATGGTGTTCGCCGTAGCCACCGGGCTTCTCTACGGCCGTTTTTCGCGCCCTTCCGCCCGCATCGTTTACAGCAAGAAAGCGCTCATCGCGCCCTATCAAGACGGCACCGCGCTGCAGTTCCGCGTCGCCAATGCGCGCAGCAACACGCTCATGAACATGGAAGCCAAGGTCCTGTTGATGACTGTGGATTCGAGCAATGGAGAGTTGCGGCGCAGGTTCGTAGAACTGCCGCTTGAGCGTCCGGGCATCTATTTTTTCGCGCTTACCTGGACCATCGTGCATCCGATCGACGACGCCAGCCCACTGTTCGGGAAGACGGCCGAGGATTTGCGCAAACTATCCGCCGAGATCCTGATCCTGCTGCAGGGTTTTGACGACACCTTCAGCCAGTTGGTGCACTCGCGCTATTCCTATCCGCACGATGACTTCATCTGGGGCGCGAAGTTTCTCCCCTCGTTCAAAGTGGATGCCAAAGGCGGGCTGATCGTAGAAGTGGATCGCATCGACGAATTGAAGAGGGTGAGCTGATTTGCGATGGAAGCTGTTTTTGCAAGCGATCGTGGGGAGTGGCGGCTCTGGCTGGAAAAGCATCACGCGCGCTGCGAAGAGGTCTGGCTGGGCTTCTACAACAAGGCATCGGGAAAGCAGACCATCTCCTACGATCATGCGGTCGAAGAGGCGCTATGCTTCGGCTGGGTGGACGGCAAGAAAAAGAAGCTGGACGAAGAAGCTTACGCCTTCCGGTTCACGCCGCGGAAAGCCAAGAGCGCGTGGTCGAAATCGAATCTCGCACGAGTGGAGCGGCTGATTGCCGAAGGCAAGATGATGCCCGCGGGAATGGCGGCTTACAATTCGGGCGACCGGCGCGAAGTTCCCGTCATGTCCACGGAGTTGCCGAAAGCGCTCGAAGAACAATTTCGCAAACAACGCACCGCCTGGCTCAATTACGGGAAGTTCCCGCCCGGCTATCGCCGGTTGACCGCAGGATGGGTGGCCAGCGCGAAGAAAGAAGAGACCAGGTTCAGACGCCTGCAGAAGCTAATGGAGTTCTCGGCCCGCAACGAACGCATCGAATTCATGTGAGACTCTCTCCGCAACTTCTTCGCGCGTTCCGCTGCCGTCGATCAAACGGAAACGCCGCGGCTCGCGCCGGGCGAGCTCGTGATAGGCCGCGCGCACTTTGTGATGAAACTCGACGGCCTGTTCTTCAAAGCGCCATTCCGCCGCGCCCTCTGGGCGCCCCAGCGCTCGCGCCAGCCCGGTTTCGGTGTCGATGTCGATGCACAGGGTCAGATCCGGCTTGAGGCCGTGACAGGCGATGCGGTCGAGCTCCAGGACTTTTTCCCAGCCCAACCCGCGGCCGGCGCCCTGATAAGCGATGGAGGAATCGCTGAAACGATCCGAGATCACGATTCGGCCTTGTTCCAGCGCGGGCCAAATCCACTGCTCCACGTTTTGCGCGCGGGCGGCGAACATCAGCAGCAGTTCGGCGGTGGGGGTCAGTTCCTGATTGGCGGGATCGAGCAGAATGCGGCGGATTTGCTGGCCGATCGGCGTGCCGCCGGGTTCGACGCTTTCGAGCACGTCGCGCCCGCGCTGGCGCACTCGTTGGGCTAATAACCGGGCCTGCGTGCTCTTGCCGCTGCCGTCCGGCCCTTCGAAGGTAATGAAGAGTCCGCGCGGGGAACCGCTAGTCGTAGACATAGTGCAGGACCTTTTTCAG
>JASHQT010000562.1 GCA_030039005.1 Bryobacteraceae bacterium | reverse complement strand
GCAGAAGCGAAGCAGGTGAACAATGGACGTCGATTCCATCCGAAGCCGGTTCATTCAGGAAAACCTGCGGCGTGCGCTTCTGGAGAAGGATCGGGAGCGGGCGATACGGGTTTTGTCGGCCTTTCGAATTTACTATCAATGGTTTGAAGCGCGTATTCCAGATATGGAAAGACTCGCCATTCTGACGCAGTTGGCGCGCCTGGAAGAAACCCAAGCCGGAGGAAATACCGGCGAAAAATCTTCTCAGCGAATACTAATCGCGTAGGGCATCACTTCCAGGAAACCGTGTTCGGAAAGCGCACGGATCGGCAGCTCCGGTAGCTTGCCGAGTATTTTTTCTATACGCATCTGGACTTCGGCGCTCGGGTCATTGCGGCTGAACAATACCTCGAGGAGGCTGCGCCGCCCTGGATAAGGGACCAGGGTTACGCCTTCGGAAGCGGGCATGTGAGCCTCCTGCTTCAAGGCTTCCACCGCTAAGTCCAGGCCGCCCAATCGGTCCACCAGCCCGTTTGCCTTCGCCTGCGCGCCCACCCAGACACGGCCCTGCGACAGCGGTTCAATCTGGTCGAACGGCCGGTGACGTCCCTCCGCCACTCTGCCGACGAATGCCCGGTAAAAATCATCGATTTGGCCGGTCAATTTTTCCCGCTCGGCATCGCTCAGCGGCACGGCGGGGTCGTCCAGGTCCGCAAAGCGGCCCCGCGTGAGGAGTTGCTCGTTCATTCCGACCTTGTCGAATAGACCATGCAGCGCGAAACGCGCGAAGATCACCCCGATGGAGCCGGTTAGGGTGTTGGGATAAGCAATGATGGGATTACCGGTGACAGAGACGTAATAACCGCCCGACGCGGCTTCGTCGCTCATGGAAATCACCAGCGGTTTTTTCCTGCTCAGGTTCTTGGCTTCATGCAGGATGTCGTCGGAGGCCACGGCGTCACCGCCCGGCGAATCGATGCGCATGATGACGCCTTGGATAGACGAATCGTTCTCCACCTGCCGCAGCAGCTTGATGAATCCTGTCCCGGTGAAGCTTTCATCGTCCGCGGCATCAATTCCGGTGCCGGCGGTAATCATTCCTTGTCCGACGATCAGCGCGATGCGATGCGTTCCAGCCGCCGCGCCTTTTTCATAGGCCGGGCCGGAAATCCGTTTCAATTCGGTTTGGTTCAAGCGAGTTTGCATTTCGCCCACCGCCTGATCTTCATAGCCCAGCATGTCCACCAACCCGCCGGCCAGGGCATCGTGCGCCAGGAACGGGCCGTTATCGATCATCGCTCGTACGGCATCTGCTGGCTTCTTACGGCCCTGAGCGATCGTCGAGATCAGGTCGGCGTAGTATTGATCGAGGATCGCGTTCAACTGCTCGCGCGTCTCGGGCGTCATCGACGTCATGGTGAACATGTCGCCCGCGTCTTTATACTTCCCGGCATGAATCACTTCGGCCTTGACGCCCAGCTTGTCGAGGGTGTCCTTGAAGAACAGCGATTCGGCGGCCAGACCCTTGAGGTCCAGCGTGTCTTCCGGCGCGAGGACAATTTTGTCGGTGGCTGTGGCCAAATAGTATTCGCGCGCGCTAGGAGTTCGCAAATACGTGATGACCGGCTTGCCCGACTTCTTGAACGCGACCAGGTCGTCGTGAAGCTCCTCCATCTTGCCCCAGCCGATGCCTAGGCCCTGAGGTTCAAAGAGAACTCCGCGGATGCGCGAGTCCGTGGCGGCTCTGTGCAGCGCGTCCCACACCTGCTCCACCGACATGGCCTTTTGGTTCTGGAGGAATGGAATGGGGATCTCGGCGGGCAAGCGCTCGGGCACGTCGCCTTCCAGGTCGAGCACGAGCGTGGAGCCGTCCGCCACGGTTACGGGCCGGTTCGCGTAGGAGCCCGCGAAGCGGACAGCGGCGAAGAACAAAATCAGTAGGCCGAAGCCCACCAGCAGCACGCCGACTACAAGGCCTATCAGGAAATTTCGCATGTTTGCTCCGCCAACAGCCTCCGCTCCAATATGACGCGCGACAGGGGCCGAAGTGTTCGCATCCGAACACGTTACAGCCGCAACTCATTCTACACCGCAGGTTGGTGATCGAGGCCGCGGGACGCGCCCCTGCGAGGATATGATGTGGAGGCCCCACGATGGCCAAACTGATCTACGCCACGCCAATGTCGCTGGATGGCTACATCGCCGATGACGGCAACTTCGAATGGTCGGCGCCGGACGATGAGGTGTTTGCTTTCATCAGCGATGTTTTGCGCCCCATCGGCACCTATCTCTATGGACGCGCGACGTACGGGACGATGACGGTTTGGGAAACGCCGGACGTCATTCCCGGTCTGAAGCCGTCGATGCTGGACTTCGCGCGGGTCTGGCAAGAGGCCGGCAAGATCGTCTATTCCAAATCGCTGGCGACCGTCGCTACATCAAAGACCCGTCTCGAGCGGGTATTCGACCCGCAGGCGGTTCGCGATTTGAAGGCTCAGTCAGATCACGACGTTTCAGTGGGCGGTCCAGCGCTCGCCGCACAGGCGATCCGAACCGGGCTCGTCGACGAGTATCATCTGTTCGTCGTGCCTGTGATACGTGGCGGAGGCAAACGAGTCCTGCCCGGTGAAGTATCCGTAAAGCTGGATCTCCTGGAGGAGCGCCGGTTTGCGAACGGATGGATCTCGCTGCACTATCGGACGCGGGCCTGATTAGAGCCTGAGGCTTCACGCCTTGGTGATTGCCCGCCACCCGTTTGCGCCCATCTCACGCTCCAGCGCTGCCCAGGGCGACATCCCTGCGTCGGTACGATCCAGTGGCACACGAGTTGTCAGGGCCGTGCTTGGCGTGCGGCTCTGATCGATTTGGCGTTTACCGGGAGTAATTTCAGAGAAGCGGCTTCTCGCCCGCTTCACCGGTCCGAGCTTGATACGAGTCGCGCGTGATATGTTCCCCATCCAGCCCCTGATATAAAATCAATCAATCCCCGCCGGGCCCGTTGAAGCGAGTGGCCATGCATCTGGGCATTGAACGTGGGGATTCCGGTTTAGATGGCCGATTCCCGAAAAGGAGAACCACCATGATTGTGAACCCACAAGCAGGAACTCGTGTGGACGAAGTCGCGGCCGGAATCTATCGCATCTCGACGCCGCTGGATGTGATTCCCGGCGGATTCACCTTCAACTCCTACCTGGTTGCGGACGAAGAACCCCTATTGTTCCATGCCGGTTGGCGGAGCCTGTTCGCCTTGACAGTGGAGGCCATCAAGAAGGTGATGCCGGTCGAAAAACTACGCTGGGTCGGAGGATCGCACTTTGAAGGGGATGAATTTGGCGCACTGAATGACTTTCTTGCGGCAGCGCCGGACGCGACACCATTCTGCGCCGAAATTGGCGCGCTGACATCAATCGACGATTTTGCTTCCCGCCCCGGGCGCGGTCTAAAAGACGGAGAGGAGCTCTCTATCGGCCGTCCCATGAAATGGCTCTACACACCGCACGTTCCGCACGGCTGGGATTGCGGCATTCTGTTCGATCCAACCACTCAGACCCTGCTCTGCGGAGATCTGTTCACACAGCCCGGAGCTACCTTACCGCCGGTGACCGAATCGGAGGTGCTCACGGCGAGCGAAGGAATGCGCGCAATGATGGAATACTACGCTCACGCGACAAGCACATCCAAGATTCTAGAGCGCCTGGCGGAGCTTGGTCCATGGATGCTCGCTTGCCAGCATGGGAGCGCTTATCGCGGTGACGGGGCCGCGCTGCTGCGGCAATTGGCCGTGATACTCGACCGTGAAGCGGCTGAGTCTGCGCGCGGACAGGCATCATGACCGCTCAAGCCCGGCGGGAACTTCGGAATTGGAGATGAATCCGGGCTTGTAGTCGGCCACTCGTAGTCGGGAAACGGCGTTCGAGGAAATAGCTCCTCGTAGGTCGCCCTCACTTCACCTCGACGGAAACGGCCAGCTCCTCGAGGAGCCTCAAACACCCTGGTTTCTCATCGCCAACTCACTTCTCACTGAAGCCAAAGATCCAATCGGCGATATGCTATGGAGAGCCATGTCCACGCATGCCATCGATTCCGTTCTGAACGAACAGCGCGTCTTCGAGCCGTCGGCCGAGTTTCGCGCCGGCGCACAAATCAAAAGCCGGGCCGAATACGAGCGCCTGTATCAGCAAGCCAAGGACGATCCGGAGGGCTTTTGGGCGAAAATCGCCGGCGAGCTGCACTGGTTCAAGCCTTGGGACCGTGTGCTCGAATGGAAGCTGCCGTTTGCCAAATGGTTCTTGGGCGGCGAACTCAACATCTGCTACAACTGCCTGGACCGGCACGCCGACACCCGGCGCAAAAACAAAGCGGCGATTTTATGGGAGGGCGAGCCGGGCGATTCGCGCACTCTCACCTATCAGCAGCTTCTGCGCGAGGTGTCCAAATGCGCGAACGTGCTGAAATCGCTGGGCGTGCGCAAAGGCGATCGCGTCGCCATCTATATGGGGATGGTTCCCGAGTTGCCCATCGCGATGCTGGCTTGCGCGCGGCTGGGCGCTCCGCACACCGTGGTGTTCGGCGGATTTTCGGCGCAGGCGTTGATCGACCGCATCAACGATTGCGGCGCGTCGGCGGTAATCACGCAGGACGGGGCGTTCCGCAGGGGCACCGAAGTCAAGCTTAAAGCCGCCGTCGATGAAGCGCTCCCACATTGTTCGACAGTCAAGAATGTTTTGGTTTACCGCCGCACCGGCAGCCATGTGACGATGCAGGCCGGGCGCGACCATTGGTGGCACGAGCTGATGGAGAGCGCACCGGACGAGTGTCCGGCCGAACCGCTCGATTCCGAGCATCCGCTCTATCTGCTGTACACCTCCGGCACCACTGGGAAGCCCAAAGGCATTCTCCACACCACCGGCGGCTACTCGGTCAGCTCCTACATCACGGCTAAGTGGATCTTCGACCTGCGCGAGGAGGACACCTTCTGGTGCTCGGCCGACATCGGCTGGGTGACCGGCCACACCTACGTCGTCTACGGAATGCTGCAGAATGGCGCGAGTGTGGTGATCTACGAAGGCGGACCCACGTGGCCCGAGCCGGACCGCTTCTGGCGCATCATTCATAAATACAGAGTCAACATCTTTTACACGGCACCCACCTCCATTCGCGCGTTCATGCGCCTGGGCGAGCAGTGGCCGCGCAAGCACGACATGAGCTCGCTGCGCCTGCTCGGCAGCGTGGGTGAGCCGATCAATCCCGAGGCCTGGATATGGTATCGGGAAGTGATCGGCGGCGGGCGCTGCCCAATCATCGATACCTGGTGGCAAACCGAGACCGGTGCGGCCATGATTTCGCCGCTGCCCGGAGCCATCGCGACCAAGCCGGGATCGGCGACCCTTCCGCTGCCGGGCGTGATCGCCGACGTCGTCGATCGCGAAGGGAAAAGCGTCCCGCAAGGCTCCGGCGGATTCCTGGTGATCAAACAACCTTGGCCTTCCATGTTGCGGACCATCTACGGCGATCCCGAGCGCTACAAGCAGCAATACTGGTCGCAGATTCCCGGCATGTACTTCGCGGGCGACGGCGCGCGCATCGATTCCGACGGCTACTTCTGGCTGATGGGCCGCGTGGACGACGTGCTGAACGTCGCCGGGCACCGGCTGAGCACCATGGAGATTGAATCCGCGCTGGTGGCGAATCCCATCGTGGCCGAAGCGGCCGTGGTGGGGCGGCCCGACGAAGTCAAAGGCCAGGCGGTGGCGGCGTTCGTCACGCTGAAAGCCGGCCAGACGCCGGGTGAAGACCAGAAAAACGCACTGCGGCAGTGGGTGGCGAAAGAAATCGGGCCCATCGCCAAGCCCGACGATATCCGCTTCACCGACGCGCTTCCCAAGACGCGCAGCGGCAAAATCATGCGCCGTCTGCTGCGCGAGCTGGCCACGAGCGGCGAAGTGAAGGGGGACACCACCACGCTCGAGGACTTCTCCGTTCTTGCCAAGTTGTCCTCTGATGAAGAATAAACTGGCCCTTGGCCTTTGGCGATTGGCCTAACTGGCACGCTCCAGTTTTGCGGCCAATTTGCCAATCCCGAGCGATGCGTTCAACGCAAGGCGCGCGGCTGATGTTTCGTTGGTG
Source organism: Bryobacteraceae bacterium (assembly GCA_030039005.1). Next base: position 245 of record JASHQT010000562.1, on the reverse strand, counting down.
ATCCAATGCAGCGCCGAACTGATCGCGCAGCCGCATTCCGAACAATCCGGATCGCCGCCGAAGACGCAGGGAGTGACGCGTGTGCACAGATCCGCCGTATAGTTCGCCGATACGCGAGCAAACGCACAATCGCTGGGGCTCGACGGCGGACTGACGATCGCGCGCGCCATTCCGGGTTTGATGAGGAACTTCGGGAATCGGCGCGCCAGATCGGGGATGGCCTCGGCAAGACGAAGGCGATCCTC
>JASHQT010000561.1 GCA_030039005.1 Bryobacteraceae bacterium | reverse complement strand
CTCGGTTACACACCGGCCGGCGTCGATGAGACGGCCTTCGACGGTATCTCCAACTACAACAGCCTGCAGGTCACGCTGAGAAAGCAGTTGACCCATGGCTTACTCCTGCAAGGGTCTTACACCTACAGCAAAGATCTGAGCGATATTCCAGAAGTGCTGACTGGCAGCGGCGCCAACAGCAACCTGCCGACGGCGATGGCGCAGCAGTATGGTCCGGTGGGCTTCAGCCATCCGCAGCGCTTCGTGCTCAACTACAGTTACGATCTGCCGTTCGGTCAGCACACGGGAGCGCTCGGAGTTCTGGCGAACGGCTGGAACGTATCGGGCGTCACCACGGTTCAAGACGGGACGCCGCTCACCATTTCAGATCAAAACGCTGGGACGGCTTACGACCTCGGCACCTACGACACACCTCGCGCCCAAATGTGCGGAGGGTCAACCTATAGTTCGGTGGCGACTGCGGGCGGCGTCGAAAGCCGCCTGGGCGGTGCGGCGGGCGGACCGGGTTACTTCAACATCAACGCGTTTTGCGGCGCGCCGCTGGCGCCTTATGGCGAAGCCGCCGGCTTCTACGGTCCGCCGACGTTGTACGGCAATTCCGGCGTCGGAATTATTCTCGGGCCGGGGAATTTCAATTGGGATATCTCGATTGTCAAGACTTTCCGCATCACCGAGCGGCAACAGGTGATCTTCCGCACGGAATTCTTCAACGCCTTTAATCATGCGCAGTTCTCGAATCCCATTGGGACGGCGATTTCGACGCCCAGCACGTTCGGAGAAATCACGACCACTTCGGTGAACCCGCGCATCCTCCAATTTGCCTTGAAGTATTACTTCTAACCCTCCGTCTACTTTAGCCTCGGCTCCGTGCGTCGATGACGCCCGGAGCCGATTTTGTTTGGTAAGGTTAGAATTTGCTGCGTTTCATTCTCTCCTGTTGTCTCGTCTTGCTGCCGGCGGCGGCCCAGAATGCCACACCTACCGGCGGCATTCACGGCACCCTGTTCGATTCCAACGGCGACCCTATCGGTCACAACGCGGTGCTCGCGGAAAACGCGCAATCGCACGCCGTGTTCAAAGCCATGACGTCGGCTTCCGGCAAATACGAGCTGCAGAATCTGCCGCCAGGGACCTATTACGTCGCGGCTTCGGCGCCCGGGCTGCGGCAGTTCGTGATGAAGGGTGTGATCGTCAAGGCCTCGCTCGCACTGCGGCTGGATATCCATCTCAGCGACACATCGCAGCTCAACACGCTGGGTGAAGACCGCCTGCGGATTGAGGAAGACACGAGGCGGCATAAGCCGCCTTCCGGTCCCACGCCGCGCACCTACGACGGCAAGCCCGACCTTTCGGGCGTGTGGTGGATTCCCGATGTGGTGGATCCGGGCAAGCCCGAATTTCTGCCGGCTGCGGCCGCGATCCAGCGAGAGCGCTTGGCGAATAATTCGAAAGACAGCCCGCAAGCGCGCTGCCTGCCTTCGGCGCCGCTGCGCTACGGTCCGCTGTGGGAATTTGTCCAAAGCAAGGATTTTTTGATTTATATTTCCGACGACGAAAGCCCCGGTTTTCATCAAATCTATTTGGACGGCCGCGGCCATCCGGCGGATCCGAATCCCGCGTGGTACGGGCACTCGATCGGCCGCTGGGACGGCGACACGCTGGTCGTGGATCGTGTGGCGTTCGATCCACGTGTATGGCTGGACATCGAGGCGCACCCGCACTCCGATCGACTGCATATCGTCGAGCGCTACCATCGCCCCGACTTGGGGCACATGCAAATCGAGACCACGGTGGAAGACTCAGGCGTCCTGGTTCGTCCATTCACGATCAAGAGCGTGGCCGATCTGGCGCCGCACGAAGAGATCTACGAATTCATTTGCCAGGAAAACAACCGCGACATCCAGCACATGATTGGCAAGTAAAGCCGCGCCTAGCCAAGCCTGCTTGAAATGGCGGAAGGGGTCGAAAGCCTAAGCTAGTTAATCCCGCCGCCTGGAAGCACCCAGTTTCAAGATGGAATTGACATTGTCACCAGGCCGCGCCGCGGGGACCGGGCTTCCAGGCCCGCAGTTGTTCAGCAACTCGTCGGGTGCCCCGGCAGGAGCCAGGGGTAGAGTGTTGTTTATGCAGGGAATCGCACTTAGGTATTCGTAGATCGCCTCGAGGTCATAGTCGGTTAGGTTCGCAAACGCAGCCCACGGCATGATCTGGAGCAGATTGCCGTTCGGCTCATTGTCGAACGACGTTCCCGGGATCACCCCGGTAGGTATGCAGTTGTTCACGGCCGCCTGAAGCTCGGCAAGAGTCATGCTGCCAGGGCTGTTGATCGTATTCAACTGTTGTTGCGAACAAGGAGGATGAATCTGGTCGAAATCGATGCCGGTCCGCATGATCTGCATAAACTGAGAGAGCGTGTGGCCGCCTTCTGGCAGCCCGGCGTAGTTCGGCGTCAGATTTCGGGAGACGATGACTGGGCCGGCGTAGCCAAGAGGCCCAGTGGGTGTCCCTACTGTATAGAATTGCGCGCCGCCATTGAGATACACCGTCGGATCGATCTTTGTGGGCTGGTTGAAGTAAGGGTTTCCGCCCGTTGCGTAAGGATAAAGGAAAAGAGAAGCCGGTGTGCCACTGCTGTGGCAACCGTTGCAATCGCCGGCGGTATTCACGTAATAACTGCCGAGCAGCACCATGACGGCGTTTCTCCCCGACATGTTCAGAGAAACGGGAGCAACCGCATAGCCTTGCAAGATGCGCTGTTGGTCGGTGTCAAAGTCCTGCGCCTTCAAGCGCCGTGCGCTGTTCAAGATCAAAGTAGTTCCGATGACGGCCAGAGTCATCGCGGTGCCCGCTTTAGAAGAATGTTGTGCTCCCATTTCTCGCATCTCCCTTTGCCTGTGGTGTTGTTCGAAGTGCATTTTGATTGAGGCGCGATCGCTTGTCCATTTCCCCCCGGTAACTTTGGGGTAAATTCTTCGTATCATCCGGTAGGCCAATAATGGCAGAGCATTTATTGGGCTTTGTCACCTGCGAAGGGAGATGCATAATGGAAGCCTGAATGGCTAAGTACCGGTTCGGACCGTTCGAGCTCGATGCCGTTCGCGGCGAGCTGCGAAAGAACTGAACCCGCATTCCGATCCAGAACCAGCCCTTTCAGGTCCTTAGGACTTTGGTCGAGCGAGCGGATCATCTGGTCAGCCGCGAGGATCTGCGCCAGGCCATCTGGGCCAGCGACACGTTCGTAGACTTCGAGCACGGCCTGAACGCGGCCATGAGCAAAATCCGCAGGGCGCTCGGTGACGCCGCCGAAAGTCCGAGATACATCGAGACTGTTCCGGGCAACGGATACCGCTTCATCGCCCCTGTTCGGGATCATGAACCGGGCGCCGACCAGCGTCCAGCGCCTTCTCTTGCGGACGGATCTCCGGTCGCGCGATCCAATGCGGAGGGGAAGGGGAGCGCCCACCGCGCTCCAGCGAGATGGATGATCGGAGCCGTAATCGCGGCCGGCCTCATTGGGGGGTGCGCGATCTTGCTGAAGACCCCGGATCGCGCGGCGCCACGGCCGGTGGTGGAGTTCTCGATTGCTCCGCCGCCAGGATCGATCTTTGCTCCGCCCGTAAGCCGTCAGGCGTTCGCTATTTCGCCCGATGGCGCCCGGCTGGCCTTCACCGCAACTGGTCCGAGCGGAACGAATATATGGATTCGTGAGCTGTCTTCTCTCGACATGCGGCCGGTGCCGGGCACCGAAGGCGCGTGGAGTGTGTTCTGGTCGCCAGATAGCCGTTCTCTCTATTTCTCGGTGAAGCGCGTTTTGATGGAAGTGAATCTCGACACAGGCTCCACGCGCCCGGTTGCCAATCTTCCTCTCCTTGTCGCACTCGGCACCTGGCGTGCCAAGGGAGACTTGTTGCTTTACTTGGGAGCGCGGTCGATTTATGAGTTGAAAGTCGATAACGGGGCACTGAGATCCATTACAGCCGCGGATCTGCGCTTGCCGCAGTTCCTGCCGCACAGCGATCGCGTTCTCAATTTATTCGTCGACCCATCCGGCGGCGGATATCGTGCCCGGGTCTCCGATTTTCCGGGCGGAAAGTCGACATCGTTGATGCAGACCGATTCCATCGTTCAATACGCGCCGCCAGCTCATCCCGGCGAACCAGGGATGCTGCTCTACGTTCGGCAGGGCAGTCTCCTGGCGCAGCCGTTCGAGGCGGACCGATCTCAGCTTGCGGGCGAGCCGCTTCCGATCGCCCAGAACGTGATCTACTTCAGCCCCAGCGCCCAGGCGAGCTTCTCCGTTTCCGATACCGGAGTCCTGGTTTATCAAAGCGGCTGGCCGGTTTCCCAGCTCCACTGGTACGACAGGGCCGGACGCCAGGTAGGCACGCTGGGGCCGCCGGCTCCTTACGACGGCAATGTGCGGATTTCCCCGGACGGGCGTCACATCGCGGCGGGGATCTGGACCCCTGCGAGCGGCACGCTTGACCTCTGGCTGTTCAGTGCCGACGGGCGCGAAAGTCGTCGCCTCACCTACCCGCCGGCGGCTCATAGCCGGCCGGTCTGGTCACCCGACGGAAAGGAATTGGCTCTTACCACCAGCCGTATCAGTATCCCGTCTCTGGCAACTATAGCCGTGTCGGAGATTGGGGGACAGCAGCCCCTCGTGAACCCGGCGTCCCGAGAAGTGGCTATTCGCGCGAATCAAATCCAGGCGCCCACCGATTGGTCCGGGGACGGCCGTTTCATCGCGTTTGATACGGGACGTGGAGAAGAGGAGCAAGAGGCATGGCTGTCCGATACCTCGAACGGGAATGTGATGCCCCTTTTGCGCGGTGAGAGCGCGCATTGGGCGGTTACTTTTTCACCGGAGGGCCGGCATATTGCATTTCTCTCGGCAGAATCGGGTACGCCGGAGGTCTACGTGCAGGGCTTCGATCCCCTGCCGTCGCCGCGCTTGGTGGGAGCTCGAACCCAAGTGTCGAAAGGCGGTGCCTGGTTCGTGCGGTGGCGTCCGGACGGCCATGAGCTTTTCTACGCGGGTCTGGATAATCGGCTCTACTCGGTGCCCGTCCGAGCGGAATTTCAATTAGACGAACCGAAGGCACTCTTCCGCATTCCGGGCATCACACAGTATGGATCAACCAGCGACTTTCAATTCGACGTATCCAGAGACGGCCAGAGGTTCATCATGAGCACGACTGGTTCGGTCAGCGCGGCTCCCTTCACCGTGGTCCAGAACTGTCAGGAGAAATTCCGGCGCTAGCCTAGACGCCTCTTAGCTCGCACTGATGTTGCGGCTTCCGGCAAATTTGCTCACGTTTTGATTCTCTGTCCGAAAAGATCTGGCATACAATCCCTGTAATTGATTGATCGCACGGGGTTGCATGCAAGTTGATCCGAGGAGTATTTCTGCCCCCTCTCTGACCACAACAGGTGGCCCCTGCACATCGCGGCAACACAGGCGTAATTCACTCAACGTAGAGCATTTACAAGGAGAAGGATATGAGATCCAAGACGCTGCTTTGTATGCAGCTAGCTCTGTTGGCTTTGCTGTTCGCCGTTTGCGTTCCAACGTTGGTTGCGCAGTCGGCCGGCACTTCGGGCCTGACTGGGACTGTCACTGATCCCTCCGGCGCTGCGATCCCGAACGTGACCGTCACCATCACCAACAACGACACGGGGCAGTCCCGCACCACGACGACAGGGACGGACGGCATCTACAAGTTTACGCTGCTGCCTCCCGGCAACTACAAAGTGCGCTTCGCGGCCACCGGATTCAAGACTGCGGAGGTCGGCTCAGTGGCTCTGAACGTGACCGAGAATCCTGAGCTGAATCGCACGCTGGAAGTCGGTGCTCAGTCCGAGCAGGTAACCGTCGAAGCTTCCGCCGAAGCGCTCCAGACCGAAAGTTCCACGCTCGGAACCACCGTCGGAGGCTCCACCGTCACCGCCCTTCCCTTAAGCAATCGCAACTACACCCAGGTTCTCGGCATGTCCGCCGGTGCGAACGCCAATGTCAACAACGCCACCAGCTTCGGAAAGGCCACCACGAATTACAGCACCAATGGCGCCGATCCAGGGCAGAATAACTTCCAGATGGACGGCGTCGCCATAAATAACATCGCCAACGGCGGCAGCTCCGGCGACTGCGGCATCTACGCCGGCATACCGATTCCCAATCCGGACGCGATCCAGGAATTCAAAATTCAGACCTCGACTTATGATGCCAGTTACGGCCGCAACCCCGGCGCCAACGTCAACGTGGTCACCAAGTCCGGCACGAATACGTTCCATGGCGGTGTCTGGTATTTCTTCCGCAACGAAGATCTCAATGCCAGGGATTTCTTCGAGAACGCCGATGAGGGCGGAAAGCAGCAAGTCCTGCGCCAGAACCAGGTGGGTGGGTCGATCGGCGGCCCGATTAAGAAGGACAAACTGTTCTTCTACGCGAACTATCAAGAAACCCGCCAGCTCAATGGAGCCGTGAACGGGATTGGTTATGAAGCCGTGGTTCTACCCCCGATTCCCTCCGGCGATCGGAGCACACCCGCTTATCAGGCCGCCTTGGGCGCCGCGCTCTGCCCGGCCAATCACCCCTCCAACGCGGCCGCCTTTGAGACCTACTTGGGCTTCTTGCCGGGATTCCCGGAGATCGCTTGCAACGGGTCCAACATCAACCCGGTCGCGATGAATATCCTCAACATCAAGCTGCCCAACGGCCAATACTACATTCCGACCAACACCTCGGGGAATTTCCTGCCGACTACGATCACCGATCCCGCCACTTATGAAGAACACCAATTGATTCTGAACGGCGACTACGTGATCAACAGCAAGAACACACTGGCCATGCGATATTTGTACACCAATAATCCGCAGAGCCTGCCGCTGGCCGGGGGCCTTCCCGGCGCTCCGGCGAGCGTGCTCTATTCCAATACGGACGCCGTACTGAAACTGACCACGCTGGTCACACCCAGCATAGTGAACGAACTCCGCGGATCGTTCCAGCGCAACTTCGAAAATGAGCATGACATGACGCCATCTACGCCGCAGGCGTTGGGATACACGCCCATAATTCCGCAAGAAACGGAGATGACACCGTTCATCATCGGAAATACCGGCGAAACCATTGGCGGCACCTTGGCGCCGTCCTACAGTCCGACCACGCAGATGCAGATCGCCGACCAAGTCTCGTGGTCGCATGGAAAACATACTTTCCGCGCCGGATATGAGTATGAGGAGACCCAGTGGAACATTACGTTCGGCGGTTTGCTGCGCGGCCTCATCGTTTTTCCGACATTCGCGGATATGATGGTCGGCCTGGGTGGATGTCAGGCAGGCAACGCCACTTGCAATCCTGGGAATCCACAGGGCACCACCGGCTATCCGTACAGTGAGATCGTGGAGTGCCTCTTTTGCACCCGCAGCGGCGCCGGCGGCCTCATCCACGGCTACCGGCTGCCGAATCAGGACGCGTTTTTCCAGGACGACTGGAAGGTCAGCTCCAAGCTCACATTCAATATCGGACTTCGTTACGAATATGACGGGGTTTTCAGCGATAAATACGGAAACCTCACCAACATTTGGGCCAGCCAGCTAGATAGCTTACCGGTGCCAACCGCGCCGCCCACCAATATCTACAATCCTGGCGCCGCATATCTGGCCGGCAATGTGGTGCCCAACAACTACAGCACGGCCACTTGGGGTCCTTTGCCCGCTGGCGTTCTGCAGTCCAATCGCAGCCTTCCGATCAGCAACGGTCCTCCCAAGGACAACTTTGGACCACGCTTTGGCTACGCCTGGCAGGTCACTCCCAAGTTCGTGATTCGCGGTGGATTCGGCATTTTTTATGACCGCATCGCCGGCGATCGTTTCGTGCATTCGGTGGAGCAGGGCAACCCTTACGGAGAAACCGTGGACTACGGCGACGTGAATCCATATAGTTTGGCGAATCCTTATCCGGCAACACCGCCCGCCGGCGTATTCGCTTCGCGCTGGGCAAACCTCCAGACGGGTGCTTATTCTGCCCTAAACACTCCGGCACTCGACCAGTCTGTGCATACGCCGCTGGTGCGGCAATACAATCTGACGTTCCAGTACCAGTTTTTGCCGACCTGGGTGTTGGAGGCCGGGTACGTCGGAGCGAGCGGAATCAACCTGGTGGATACCTACCATGACGTCAATTCGGCGCAACTAGCCAGCCCGAGCGGTCCGATCAATGGCCAGACCACCAACACCGCGGCCAACGTCCAATTGCGCGTTCCCTATCTTGGCTATCAGCCGACGGGCTATCAAATCACCTCCTTTGACGGCATCTACAATTACAACAGCCTGCAAGTTACCTTGCGGAAGCAATTTTCACATGGCTTGACCATGCAGGCCTCCTACACCTGGAGCAAAGACCTTACCACACTCTCAGATTCCAATATCAATAACATTTCCGCGGATAGCAATAACCCCGAGAGCTTGGCGCAACAGTACGGCCCGGCATACTTCAGCCACCCGAACCGGTTCATCGTCAGCTATAGCTACGATCTGCCGTTGGGGCAACACTCCGGCGCCCTGGGAGTGCTGGCCAATGGATGGAACGTGTCGGGCGTTACGACGGTTCAGGACGGCGTCCCTCTGACCATTGCCGATACCGCCATCGGTACGGCTTATGGAACGGGCGGCTTCGCTATTATCCGCGCGCAGATGTGTCCGGGGATGACCTACGGCGACATCGCCACGCCGGGCGGCATCGACTCACGTCTCGGCGGTGGCAACGGCGGCCCGGGTTATTTCAATATCAATGCTTTCTGCCCGGGGATCGTGGCGCCGAATTCCCCCGACGGCTCAACACTGTTTGGGAATTCCGGGCAGGGCATCATCCTGGGACCGGGCCAATTCAATTTCGACATTTCGATTCTGAAGAACTTCCGCTTCACCGAACGTCAATCGTTACAGTTCCGCACCGAGTTCTTTGACGCCTTCAATCATCCGCAGTTCCTGCCGCCTGGCAATCAGGCGTCAGCTCCAGGCGGGCTGCCTGCGGAATTGAACGTGAATTCGCCTGCGAGTTTTGGTCAGATCAATGAGCTTTCGGTGAGCCCGCGCGTGATCCAATTTGGGCTGAAGTACATCTTTTAACCACTCCGCCGCGAGTTCGTGGCGCACGCACTCTTGCGTGCGATGAACGCGTGCGCCACATTTGAGCTTGATATACTGCCCATTTCATGCGCAGCTTATGCTTTCTACTTTTCGCGGCCACGCTGGCGCTGGCGGCTCAGGTTCCTCGCGGTGATTGGCCATACTACGCCGGTAATCTGGCCGGCACCAAGTATTCGCCGCTTTCCGAGATCACGCCGGAAAACGTCGCGAAGCTTGCTCCGGCGTGGACCTTTTCCTTAAAAGCCGATGCCATCCAGGCGGACTCCCAGGCCGATCCGTTTGCGATTGCCGGCTCCACCGTGGGAACGACGTCCGCTGCAACACCGATCGTGGTCGCGGGCGTGATGTATTTGCCCGCCGGACGCCGCGTGCTGGCGCTCGATGCGAGCAACGGCTCCGAGATCTGGAGCTACGCGCTTCCGAGCGGCGTGGCGTCGCAACGCGGCGTCGCCTACTGGCCGGGCGATAAACAGAACCCGCCGCGCATCTTGTTTACCTCCGGCGCGAAACTGATCGCGCTCAATGCCAAGACCGGCAAGCTCGACCCCGGCTTCGGTAACGAAGGCGTGGTCGATATGGTGGTGCCGTATTCGGGCGTCCCCACCATCTATAAGAACGTCGCGATGATCGGCGCGACCGTGGGTGAAGTGCCCGTGGGTCCCTCCGGCGACACGCGCGCCTACGACGCACGCACCGGCGCGAAACTCTGGGAATTTCATTCCGTGCCGCGGCCCGGCGAGATCGGTCACGAAACCTGGCTCAACGACGGGTGGAAAGGACGCTCGGGCGTCAACGTTTGGGGCTGGTACATGAGCGTGGACGATGCGCGCGGCATCGTCTACATGACGTTCGGCGGTCCGGCCGCTAATTACTGGGGCGGCGACAGGCCGGGCGCAAACCTGTTCGCCAACTCCGTGGTGGCAGTGAATGCCGAGACCGGAAAATACATCTGGCACTTTCAGACCATCCACCACGATCTTTGGGATTCCGATCTCCCGCCCGCGCCGAGCCTGATCGACATCACCGTCAACGGCAAGAAAATCCCCGCGCTCGCGCAAATCGGGAAGGCCGGCTGGATGTTCATCCTGGATCGCACCAACGGCAAGCCCGTGTTCGGCGTCGAAGAGCGTCCGGTTCCCAAGGGCGACGTTCCGGGCGAGTGGTATTCGCCGACGCAGCCGTTCCCCTTGAAACCCCCGCCGCTCGCACGCGTGAAGTTTACGCCCGAAGACATGGTCACCGCCGAAGACACCACGCCCGAACACGCCAAGGCCTGCCGCGAGCTGTGGGACAAGAATGGAGGCTTTGCGAACTCCGGGCCATTCACGCCCTGGGGATTCCATGAAGAAGGAGCGCCTCCCAAAAGCTACATCCAGTTTCCCGGCGGCACCGGCGGAGTGAATTGGGGCGGCACGGCGGCCGATCCGCGGACCGGCTATGTTTTCGTGAACACACACGACGGCGCGCTCACCGGCTGGATCGAAAAGAAAAAGCCGGGTGGAAATTACGGGCGGGGCACGGAAGGCTCCACGCAGCCGTATGACCGCGCCAGCGTCGACGGCCCGGGGCCTTATCACGGTTTCAGCGCGCGGGCGTTGGACGCGAACGGCAAAACCATCGGAAACTGGCCGTGCCAGAAACCGCCCTGGGCGCGGCTGGTGGCGGTGAACGCCAACACCGGCGACATCGCCTGGGCAACGCCGCTCGGATTGGTGGAAAGCTTGCCCGAGGGAAAGCGGAACGCGGGCTCTAGTGGAAGCGCAGGGCCACTGGCGACGGGCGGAGGGTTAGTGTTCATCGGAGCGACCAACGATCATCGCTTCCGCGCGTTCGATTCGATGACCGGCAAGGAGCTGTGGACCGCCATGCTGGCCAAGACGGCCAACGCCAATCCGATGACGTACGCGGGCGCCACCAGCGACGGAAAAGGGGGCAAGCAATACGTGGCCATCATGGCCACGGACACGTTGATGGTTTACGCATTGCCTTAGCCGCTTCCAACATCATGCATCCGGCGCCGCCCTCATTACATCCGTAATTAGTGTCCGATGTTGCGCAAGCACAAAGGGACAAAGGAGTAAAAAGATGGGCGCACTTGACGGGAAGGTAGCCGTTATCACCGGGGGCAATAGCGGGATCGGCCTGGCTACGGCCAAGCGCTTCGTAAAGGAAGGGGCCTACGTGTTTATCACTGGGCGACGGCAAGCGGAGTTGGATCAGGCGGTCTCTCTGATTGGGAGGAATGTCACGGCCGTTCAGGGAGATGTCGCGAAACTAGAGGATCTTGACCGTCTGTACGAAACAGTGCGAAAGGTGAAGGGACGTGTCGATGTTGTCTTCGCCAATGCGGGCGTAGTAGATCCTGTTACGCTAGCGGAATCGACGCCCGAAGCGTTCGACAAGGACTTCGATTTGAACGTCCGAGGCACATACTTCACCGTGCAAAAAGCGCTGCCGCTACTCTCCGACAAAGGATCCATCATCCTGTCCGGGTCGGCCGCGTGGCAGATGGGTATACCAGGCTTCGGTACATATTCCGCGACGAAGGCCGCTCTGGTTTCCTTTGTCAGGAGCTGGACGGCGGAGTTAGCCGGCCGTGGTATTCGAGCGAATGTGATCAGTCCCGGGCCGACGGAGACGCCCATGATTCATGCCGGCGAAAGGATCTCCGGAAGGTACAAGCGAGTACTTCCGGAAGATGATCCCCATGGGACGAGTGGGCACCGCGGACGAGCTGGCATCGGCGGCCGTGTTCCTCGCTTCCGACGAAAGCAGCTTTATCACGGGCATCGACCTGCCGGTCGATGGTGGCACAGCTTCCAGGTAAGTTTGCCCGGCGGCGAAGGACGGAAGATGTTCTAGTGCCAATCATGCAGACGGGCGATGAGTTCGTGTTTCCACTGCTCGTAATCATCGCCCAGGCGCCCGCGCGCGGATTCGGGAAGGTGCTGCAGCACTTCCTCCACCGGCGGCGCGGAGATCGTGAGGTCCGGGATTCCCGCCAGGACGGAAAATCCGAGCGCATCCGCGAGCCGGTCCGCGCACTGCACCAGGTGCAGCATGCGGAACGAATCGTGATTCACATGGTCATGATGGTGCTCGATGATTTCGGCTAGATCGGCGGGGAAGGGAAGCTGCTCCATCAGCCAGGCGCCCGCTTCGCAATGATCGATATCGAACAACTCGCGCTCCAGCAGCAGAAGATCGAACTGCTGTTCGCCGGAAACAGCCAGGATATTGGAATAAGGCTCGGGATATTTCACCAGCAGCGCCAACCGTCCGATGTCGCGCAGCAGCCCCGCGACGTAAGCGAAATCGGCGTCCATGCGCGAGGCGCGGGCGATTTTTTCCGATAGGAGCGCCACCACCAGGCAGTTCTGCCAGCACATCCGCAGCGCTTTGACGCTGAGCGCCGGGGTGACGAAATCTTCGAGCGCGCGCGTGAAGGTAATGGCCTTGACGCGGTCCAATCCCAACAGAATGATGGCGTGCGAGATGGTCCTGACCTGCCGCTCCAACGCGAACAGCGGTGAGTTGGCGAGCTGCAACACGCGGGTTGCAAACACTGGCTCGGCGGCGATCAGCTTACCGACTTCGTGAATGTCGACATCCTCTCTGGATACGGTGGCCATGAGTCGTTTGGCCACCCAGGGAAATGGCGGCAGGTCATCCAGCGCCCAGGGCGTGGGCTTGGAGCCGATTTTGGGAATAGGCTGGGTTTCGAGATCGGGCATACTGCTCCTTGCCAGCGGGCGGCCGCGGTGCACCCGCCCGGCTTTTGTTTGTACGCGGTGCACCTGCCCCGCTTGGGTTCTGCGCGGTGCACCTGGCACCGCTAAAGTCTGCTTATCGGTCCGGGCCAGAATAAGTTTGAGAGCACCTTCCGTTTGAGTACTAAGTTTGAGAAACCCCGCCGATAAGTCAGTCAAATGCCCAACGACCGCACTGAAAGTCCGGCCGAAGCGGATGTGCGATTCCAAGGCTACCGGCTGGAGGTAATCAGCCAGTGGCCGCCCTCACCGCACAAGGTCGCGGTGGCTGAGGCGATCTCCCAGAGGCTGGCTTCCATCGGCCGCGGAGCGCTGGTCCGGCCTGATATCACGGACCTGCTCCGCATGAGCTGCCAGTTGCTGGACAACTTCTTCGCCGCCGATGCTGGCGAACTCGCCCGACACGACCCGCTGGACGAGGTAACGGTCGGCGAGGCGCTGGATATCTACTAGGGTCGGGGACTAGGGACCGGAGCGCAAGGTCCAATCGAGGGTCTCCTGAAATATTTTCGGAACAAAACAGGGGATCGCGCGTATATCAGGTACGTTTCTCCGGTCGAGTGTCTAGTGGAGTATACTGAAACCCATGGGATGGCGGCGATTTCTCCGGCGCGAGCAATGGGACCGCGAGCGCGGCCAAGAGCTCTCCTCCTATCTGGACATCGAAACCGACGAAAACATCGCCCGCGGGATGCCGCCTCAAGCCGCCCGCGCCGCCGCGCACCGCAAACTCGGTAACACGATGCAGATCCGGGAGGAAATTTACCGCATGAACACCCTCACGTTCCTCGACACACTGCTCCGCGATTTCCGCTATGCCTTGCGCGCGCTGCGCCACCATGCGGCTTTCACCGCCGTCGCGATCTTGACCATCGCGATCGGCATCGGCGCCAACACGGGGGTCTTCAGCGTGGTCAACAGCGTCCTGTTGCAGCCGCTGCGCTATCCCCAGGCGGGTCAGTTGGTCGCGTTGCGCCAGTTCGCACCGGGCGCGGCGGGGCTGGCGAGTTTCGCCGACGGCCTGCTGCTGTCGCCTTCCATGTACGTTACGTACTCGGAGCACAACCGGTCGTTTCAATCCATGGGCGTATGGACCAGGGATACCGCGAACGTCACCGGCTTCGCGGAGCCCGAGCAAGTGCGCGTCACAATCGTCAGCGACGGCGTGCTTCAGGCGCTGGATGTACCTCCGCTACTTGGCCGCTGGCTCAACGCGCAGGATCAGATTCCGCGCGGACCAGCGCCCCCTGGTTTCGCCTTTGCGAGCCCGTCTAACATCGTGATGCTCAGCTACGGCTACTGGCAGCGGCGCTATGGAGGCGACCGCAGCGTGATCGGCCGGGATATCACGATCGATTCGCGCGCGCGCCAGATTGTGGGCGTGATGCCGCGCGGCTTCGAGATCGCCGACCAGGACTTCGACGTGATTGCGCCCTTGGCTCTCACCCGCTCGCACCTGACACTGGCCGGGTTTGGGTTTCAGGGAGTGGCGCGGCTGAAGCCGGGTGTAAGCATCCGCGAGGCCGATGCGGATCTGTCCCGCCTGTTGCCGGTTTGGATGGACTCCTGGTCCAACGGCCCCGGCACGAATCCGCACGTCTATGAAACCTGGAAGATCACGCCCGCTCTGCGACCGCTCAAGGATGACGTGGTCGGCAACGTCGGCGACGTGCTGTGGGTGGTGATGGGAACGATCGGTCTGGTGATGCTCATCGCCTGCGCCAACGTCACCAATCTACTGCTGGTACGCGCCAATGCGCGGCAGCAGGAACTGGCCGTGCGCGCGGCGCTGGGGGCAAGCGCGGCGAGAATCGTCCGCGGGCTGCTAGTGGAAAGTATGATCCTCGTCCTCGCCGGCGGTGCGCTCGGATTAGCGATCGCGCAAGCCGGGCTGCAGCTCCTCGCCGCGATCGGTCCGGCGAACCTGCCGCGGCTGAACGAAATTTCACTCGACGCCTGGGCGGTCGCATTCACGCTGGTTCTGTCCTTGCTCTCCGGCCTGATACTCGGATTGATTCCGGCCTTGAAATATGCCGGACCGCGGATTGCCGCGGCTTTGAGCAGCGCCGGCCGTACGGCCAGCGTCAGCCGGGAGCGCCATCGTACGCGCAATCTGTTAGTGATCGCGCAGGTGGCGCTGGCGATGGTGCTGCTGATCAGCGCGGGCCTGATGATTCGCACGTTCCAAGCCCTACGCCGCGTGGACCCGGGATTCACCAATCCAGGGAACTTGCAGACGATCCGCGTCGCGATTCCGGAATCGCTCATTGCGGAACCCCTGCGCGTCACCCGCACGCAAAACGACATCCTGGACAAGCTGGCGGCGATTCCCGGCGTCCGTTCCGCGGGCTTCGCGAGCGACGTGCCCATGGAAAATTTCGGTGGCATGTGGGACGACATCATGGTGGAGGGTCAAAACTACGGGCCCAACGAAATTCCGCCGCTGCGGATGTATCAATATCCTTCGCCGGGGTTCTTCCGCACGGCCGGCACGCGCCTGATCGCGGGCCGCGAGCTGACCTGGGACGAGATTTATGGCGGCCGGCCGGTGGTGCTGCTCTCGGAAAGTCTGGCGCGCGAGACGTGGGGCGCGCCATCTGCCGCCATCGGCAAAAGAATCCGGGAGTTTCCGGGGATGCCTTGGCATGAAGTGATCGGCGTGGTCCAGGACGTGCGCGAGAGAGGCGTCCAGGAAAAAGCTCCCGAGATCGTCTACTGGCCCCCGATGATGCCGTTTCTGATGGGGACCGCCAAGGCGAACGCCGTTCGCGCAGTAACGTTCGTCATCCGCAGCGACCGCGCAGGTACCGAGAGCTTCATCAACCAGGTCCGGCAGGCCGTCTGGTCCGTGAACGCCAGCCTGCCCGTCGCTGAAGTGCGAACCATGCAGGAGATCTACGGCCGCTCGATCGCGCGCACATCGTTCACGCTAGTGATGCTCGCGATCGCGGGCGCGATGGCACTGGTGCTGGGCGTGATCGGGCTCTACGGCGTGATCGCCTACGCAGTTTCGCAACGGCGGCGCGAAATCGGCATCCGCCTGGCGCTGGGCGCTGAACCCGGCGAGCTGAAGAAGATGTTCGTGCGGCACGGGTTCACGCTGGCGGCGGTGGGCACGGCTATTGGGCTTCTGTCAGCCGCGGGCCTGATGCGGCTGATGAAGTCGCTGCTGTTCGGCATCAGCCCGCTCGACCCGCTGACTTACGCCGCAGTGCCGCTCGTGTTGGTCGCCGCCGCGGTGCTCGCCAGTTACGTCCCGGCGCGCCGCGCGGCCGCGGTCGATCCGGTGGAAGCGCTCAAATCCGAATAAATCAGGCCGCAGGCGTGCCATCGAGAACCTTTCGGCTGGCCGAAGTGAACTTTTTTATTCACTCGCCGAATTGCTAACCGCGATGTTTCAACCGGATACAGAACGGCCACGAGCGTGCCTGGGTGAATGTCTCGAGGTCATGTGAAATTCACTGCTAAAGATCTGTTGGGCCGCTTGACGCGGGGAGAAATGTCCGCCCAGGAGTTCCTCCGGATCGCCAACACGCTTTCGCATCGGGAACTGGAGCTTCTCTCCGAACTGCTGCGCCTGCGTAGACTACGGTCCGGCCAGTCGAAACAGATCCTCGCGTAAATCCAGCGAGATTGGGCCCGGAGTGATCGTCATGGGGTTCGTCCCAGGTGCCAAGAAGCCTGCTTCAGTTGACTTGTTCTTCGGGCGCGTTATAGAATCGCGCTCGATAAGCCACCGTAACAATCCGCTGGCAGCAAGTCGTCCTTTGGGGGAACGACGTGGGAGGCATTTCAGGATGAAGGTCAAGGTTGGGGTGATCGGTGTGGCCGTGGGTGTTTTAAGCGCGGTCCTGCTCGCGGGGCTGCCGGCGCTGGCGCATCATTCGTTCGCCGCCGAGTTCGACGTGAACAAGCCAGTCACACTAAAAGGCAAGTTCGTCAGCATGGATTGGGTGAATCCGCACACGCAGATTCATATCGAAGTCACCGATGCCGACGGCAAGACGACGACGTGGTCGTGCGAGGCGCTGCCGCCGAACGTGCTGTATCGCCAGGGATGGCGCAAGACTACGCTGAAGGCCGGCGACGAGATCGAAATCGAAGGCTTTGCGGCCAAGGACGGCACGGCGGCTATGTGGACGCGCTCGGTGAAGACGCCCGACGGTCGGCGGCTGTTCGCGGGCAATGCCGATGCGCTGCCCAAGCCTAGCGAAGCTCCGGCGCCTCCAAAAGAAGACGGGAAGTAGCGCGGGTCCAATGAAGATTTTGGTTTCGAGTTTGCTCGCGGCCCTGACGCTTTCCTGTGGCGCGGCCTGGGCGCAGAGCTCCCGGAGTGGCGCGTACAAGGTTCCCCGCACGCCCGACGGCCTGCCCGATTTGCAAGGCATCTGGCAGGTCCGCGACACCACGGCCGCATTCGATCTGGAAGACCATTCCGGAGCGCTGGGGATTCCGCCGGGCCTTAGCGTTATCGTGCAGCCCGCGGACGGCAAGATTCCCTATAAATCGGAAGCGCTCGCCAAGCGCGAGGCGAATTTCAAGAACCGCAAAGCCGGCGATCCGTTGAATCAATGCTACATGCCGGGCGTGCCGCGCATCACGTATCTGAATTTCCCTTTTCAGATTTTCGAGACGCCGCAATACACGCTGATCGCCTACGAATATATTCACAATTACCGCACCATTTTCACGAACAAAACCGAGCACTTGGACGGCCTGGACTGGTGGAACGGCGATTCGCGCGGACATTGGGAGGGCAACACGCTGGTGGTGGACGTAAGCGATTTCAACGACCAGACCTGGTTCGACGCCGCGGGCGATTATCACAGCGACAAGCTGCACGTGGTGGAGCGCTACACGCGCACGGGGCCGGACACGCTCGAATACGAAGCCACCATCGAGGATCCGGAAGTATTCACCGAGCCTTGGAAAATCCGCATTCCGCTGTATCGGCACACCGAGTCCAATTTCCGCATTCTGGAGTACGAGTGCCAGGCCTATCGCGACGAAGAATCGGGAGGAGCGCAGTGAGGTTCGCCGTGTTGCTCGTGTTTGCTTTATGTTTAGTCGCTCAGCCGCCGCAGCGTCCCCAGCAGGGTGAGGGCGGTGCAGGCGGCGGGATTTTCGCGGCGCCGCGCCACGTTGCGGGCGGACCGGTGAAGCGCTCGGTCGGCGGCCGTCCCGACATGCAAGGCTTCTGGGCCGCGGCGAACAACGGCGGCGCGGTATTCGAATTGCAGAACCATCCGACGCCGAAATCGGGCGTCCCTCCCGGAAAGGGCGCGATTGTCGACCCGCCGGACGGTTTTCTGCCCTATCAGCCGTGGGCGGCCGCGAAGGCCAAAAAGACCTTCGAGCATGACTTGGCGGCGGAGCCCGAGCTGCACTGCTATGAATCCGGCGTTCCCAAGCAGATGTACGTGCAGTTCGGATTTCAGATCCTCCAGCCGGCGAACTACGTCGTGATGACCTGGGAGTTCATGCACGCCTACCGCATCATTCCCACCGACGGGCGCCCGCACATTCCCGCGAGTATCAAGCTGTTCGAAGGCGACCCGGTGGGGCATTGGGAAGGCGACACGCTGGTGGTGGACACCACCAATCTGAACGATCGCACCTGGTACGACACCACCGGCAATTTCCATAGCGACGCCGAGCACGTAGTGGAGCGGTTCACGCCCGTGGACGCCAACACCATAAAATATGAAGCGACGGTGGAAGATCCGAAAGTGCTCACCCGGCCATTCAAAATCGCGATGGATTTCTATAGGAACAACGAGCCGAATTACGAACAGATGGAGTTCGGCTGCATCGAAGGCAATCAGGACGTGAAGCATTACACGAAAGACAAAGGCGGCGCCGCCGACGTGAAGCGGTGATGAAGAGCCGATACTAAAGCATGGCAACCCCCGCGGAACAAAATCCATGGCCTTGGCCTGATGCGCTCGACGCCGTCGCCGCCGCGCCCGAGTATCATCGCGTGGTGCTCGAAAACGACCGCGTACGCGTGATCGATACACGCATACCCGTGGGCCAGAGCGTGCCGCTGCACACGCACCGCTGGCCGGCGATCTACTACACGATCGTGGCGGGCGACTTCATCCGCCGCGATCAAGACGGCAACGTGCTGTTCGACAGCCGCACCGTTCCGGGCTTGCTCACCAAGTCCGAAGCCACGTTCATGGAATGCCTGCCGCCGCATTCGGTGGAGAACGTCTCGGGCATCGAGATTCATCTGATCAGCGTGGAGCTAAAGAAGTAAGCGT
>JASHQT010000070.1 GCA_030039005.1 Bryobacteraceae bacterium | reverse complement strand
TTCCTGCGCGGCTTCCGCGCGCTCTATCTCGGCATCCCCATCAACTGCATCATCCTCGGTTGGGTGAATCTCGCGATGGTCAAGATCCTGGAGTTGGTGCTGGGCGTCACCAAACTCGAAGCGCTCGCCATCGTGATGGGCATGATCGCGCTCACGTCCTTCATCTCCACGCTCTCCGGACTCTGGGGCGTACTGGTCACCGACCTGTTTCAATTCGTCATCAAGATGGGTATGGTGACGGTGCTGGCTGTGTTCGCGGTACGTGCCGTCGGCGGTATCGACAGCATGAAGGCCAAGCTCGCCCTGGTCGATCACGCACGCGGCGCGGCACAAGGTTCCGTCCTCAATTTCATCCCCGACCTGCACTCGGCCTGGATGCCGATGATCACGTTCCTGGTCTACATTTCGATGAACTGGTGGTCCACCTGGTATCCGGGCGCTGAGCCGGGCGGCGGCGGCTACATCGCGCAGCGCATGTTCAGCGCCAAGGACGAAAAGAATTCGCTGCTGGCCACCTTGTGGTTCAACATCGCGCATTATGCCGTGCGCCCGTGGCCCTGGGTGCTGGTGGCGCTCGCGTCCCTGATACTCTTTCCCGGCCTCGCCGATCCCGAGACCGGCTACATCCGCGTGATGATCGCCTATCTGCCCGCCTCATTGCGCGGCCTGATGATTGCGGCCTTCGCCGCCGCGTATATGTCCACCATCGCCACGCAGCTCAACTGGGGCGCGAGCTACCTGGTCAACGACTTTTACCGGCGCTTCTGGCGAAAATCGGAAACCGAGCGGCATTATGTCACCGTTTCGCAATGGGCCACCGTGTGTCTCACGATCGTTTCGGCCGTCGTCACGTTCTATCTCGATTCCATCGCCGGCGCATGGAAACTTCTGCTGGTCACCGGCGCGGGCACCGGCGGCGTCCTGCTGCTGCGCTGGTATTGGTGGCGCATCAACGCCTGGAGCGAAGTGTCAGCGATGATCTCCGGCTTCGTGGTTTCCCTCATCATGCAGATGGTTTTCGGCCTGGATAAGGACCAGCCGCGCGATTTCGCCTGGATCATGATCGTCACGGTCTCCATCACCACCGCCGTGTGGCTCGCGGTCACGTTCCTCACGCGCCCCGAATCGAAGGAAACGCTGGTGGCGTTCTATCGCCGCACGCATCCGTCAGCGGCGGGTTGGCGGCCCATCGCGCGGCTCGCGCCGGACGTGCGCCCCTCCACCGGCGGCCTCTCGAATCTGCTCGATTGGATCTGCGGCTGCCTTTTGATTTACGGCATCCTGTTCGGTACCGGAAAATTGCTGTTGAAAGATTTCCTGACCGGATCGCTGCTTCTCGCCGTTGGCATCGCCGCCGGCGCCGTTATCTATTGGGACCTCTCGCGGCGCGGCTGGAGTACAGTAGTGGAATAGGCTGTGAAATCGCTACCTGTAGTTCTGCTGCTGGCCTCCGGACTCCTTGCCACTGCCGCCGACAAACCCCTCGCGATCGTGCATTCCGTGTTCGCCACAAGCGAAGACGGCCCGCCCGAAGCTTCCGACCAGGATTTCGTCCCCGGCGAAACCATCTATTTCAGTTGCCAGGTGGAAGGCTATCGCAAAGTGGACAAGCCGGACGATTACGGCAAACAGACCATCGCGCTCCAGTATCAGGTCGAAGTGCGCGACAAAAGCGGCGCGTTACTGAAGCCGATTAAACAGGACAAGATCGAAACCGCCGTTACCCAGGAGGACAAAAATTGGAAGCCCAAGCTGCGCGACAGCATCGTGATTCCGCCGCTCGCCGACACCGGCGAATACGTGGTTCTGGTGAAGCTGACCGACGAACTGGCGAAGACCATGCAGGAGGAGCGCGCGGTGTTTCACATCAAGGGTCGCGACGTCGCGCCTAGCGACACGCTCATCGTCCGCAATTTCCGTTTTCTCCGCAATGAGGACGAAGATCGTGCGCTGCAGGTAGCCGCCTACCGGCCCGGCGACTCCGTCTGGGCGAAGTTCGACATGACCGGCTACAAGCTCGGCGAAAAGAACCAGGTGGATATCGATTACGGGCTCACGGTGCTGCGCGAGGACGGCTCTGCCGTGTACACACAGCCCGACGCCGCCGATCAGAAAATCCAGACCTACTATCCGCAGCGTTACCAGCCCGGCGAGCTCAACCTGAACCTCGCCAAGGACCAGGCGCTCGGCAAGTACACCATCGTGCTGACCGTACATGATAACATTGGCCACCAAATGTACGAAACGCACGAGATATTTTCCGTCGAATAGCCACTTCAAGGGAAATGGCCCTGTTCCGGACCCGCAGCGCCGCTGTGTTTGGAATCGAAGCACACTTGATCGACGTCGAGGTGGACATGTACCCCGGCGGCAACGCACGCGATTTCGTCACCGTCGGCATGCCCGATACGGCGGTGCGGGAAAGCCGCGAGCGCATCAAGTCCGCGCTGCTCAATTCGGGTTTCGGTTACCCGAACAAATCGGTCACCATCAACCTGGCGCCGGCTAATGTCCGCAAGGAAGGCGCGGGGTTCGATCTGCCGATGGCGCTCGGCATTCTGGGCGCAATGGGGACGGTGGGCAAAACCGATGAGCACGTGCTGGTGGGCGAGCTTTCACTCGACGGCACGCTGCGCCCGGTGCGGGGCGTTCTCTCGATCGCGGTCTGTGCGCGGCGGCAGGGCATCCCCAATCTCCTGGTTCCGGCCGATAACGCCGCCGAAGCCGCGGTCACCGAAGGCGTACGCGTGTTCGGGATGCGGCATTTGGCCGAAGTGGTGAGCTACCTCAACCAGCCGGATCAGTTCCGTCCCACGCCGTCTTCCGCCGCGGCCTCCCTCGCGTGCGATGAGCCACTGCCCGATTTTCGCGACGTGCGTGGGCAAACCAGCGCCAAACGCGCCCTCGAAGTTGCGGCCGCGGGCGGTCACAACGTGCTCATGATCGGGCCACCGGGTTCCGGCAAAACGATGCTCGCCAAACGCTTCGCCGGCATCTTGCCGCCACTGACGTTCCAGGAATCCATAGAGACGACGCAAATTCATAGCGTCGCGGGATTGCTGCCGCGCGGCGGAGGGCTCCTCGGACGGCGTCCGTTTCGCGCACCACACCACACCGTATCGGACGCGGGGCTGATCGGCGGCGGATCGGGCACGCCTCGGCCGGGCGAAGTCAGCCTGGCGCACAACGGCGTGCTGTTCCTGGACGAACTGCCGGAGTTCCCGCGCAACGTGCTGGAGATGCTGCGGCAACCCCTGGAAGAATCGTCAGTCACGCTGGCGCGCACCAACATGACGCTCGCGTTCCCCGCCGATTTCATCCTGATCGGCGCGATGAACCCCTGTCCGTGCAGTTCACAGTTACACTTGGGAACCGGTACATCACCGACACGACGTTTTCGGGCTTCGGCCCGCCCCGGATCGTTTCCACCTGGATACGCGCCACGAGCAACTCAACCAACTGCCGCTTCTGCTCCCCAGTCAAGGGTTCGTCCAGTCGCTTGCGCAGCCGCCTGAGCAGCGCCTCGGTGCTTTCCAAGGAGGCTTCGCTCGCGGCCGTGTCGCCCAGCCTCCGCTCTAACTCCTCGATTTGGGCCGTGAGGCCTTCGGCTTCTCGATCGACATCAGACAGTTGTTGGTCGAGTTCTGACTCGTTCAACCGTCCCTTGCGAAACAGCCCAACCACCTTGCTACGCTCGGTCGCTTTGGTTGCTAGGAGGCCCTGTAAACGATCCAGGCGGGCGCGGTCCTTACCAACGTCGCCGGCTTGACCACGGAGGCGCTCCTGGAGGCGCGCAATGACCGTTCCGGGATTACGTAGGAACTCTTCGACGTCTTGCCAGACGATTGCTTCCAGGTCTCCGCCCCGCACACCCTTGGACGGACAACGCTGGCCCTCACGGCCATAAAGTCCCCGGGCTAACTGTTTGCCGTTGCACCGGTAGTAGTGCTGCCGTTTCCCGTCCCGGCGGACATTGGTGACCGCGCTAAAAGTCAGACCACAACAAGCACAC
>JASHQT010000560.1 GCA_030039005.1 Bryobacteraceae bacterium | reverse complement strand
GCGGCGTGAGCTCAGTAGTTACCAGCGCGTCGATAGGGCCGGAGTCCCGTCTGTTTGGGTTGGAGAGACAGGCCCCAAGCCTGTACAATAAATCAAAATCGTCTGGCCAGGGGGAATCGGATTTGACGTTGATACCAATGCATAGGCAGCATTAAGGATAGCCCCCTGCTCGGAAGCGTTCATCTCAAAGATTCCCGGTGCCGCTGGTGCAATAGCGACATCCGATTGCGATGCGGTCCAGGTTCCATTGCTTACTTGAATCGTGGCGTTGTTCTCGGCCTCCCACGGGACCTGGAAATTGATTTGAGTCGGCGAGGTGTAATAGATCGGTGCCGCAATCGAATCGACAAAAACAGCAACGGTACTGATGATTGCCGGGATCGTCAAAGACTGTGTCGGTAGACCCGGAAAACTTCCGAACAGCGTCGCCAGCCCACCAGCGGGGACTAGGCCATAACTTGCTGCGTTAGCCGTCGCAGCAATTGTTGCAGAAGGTTCTACGACCAGCGTCAGCGGCGGAGAGGTGCTCGCGGCGTAGTTCACATCCCCGCTGTAAACAGCGGTAATCGAATGGTTGCCGGTGGCGAGACTGCTCACAGATATGCTGGCCGCAGCCATATTATTGAGATTGGCAGCAGGTGCGATCTGTGTCCCATTATCGAATACAGTTACCGTTCCGGTTGCCGACGAGGGCGAAACGATAATATTGAAAACTTCGGCGCTCCCAGGAGGCAAAGGATTCAAGGAAGCTGTGAGCGTGACGCTCGTCATCTGCTTTGGCGCAGGCTGAATAATCGCGCTCGTCCATGTACCTTCGGGTACAGCCGGAGTGGGGCCGTGCAGGCCGCCTGGTCCCAGTGTCGTGCCCGTTCCGTTGGAATAGGTGGTCGTGTCTCCACAGGGTGCCGGTGGAACTATCAGGTAGCAGGTGTCCATGGATACCTCTGAAGTCGTTGCCGAAATGCTCCAGTACTCTATCTGACCGTTCGAGCCGGTTGTTATTTCATAGTTCAACGTCGGGAACGATCCGTTGACGTATGGAAATACCAGGGAAGAAATGCCATCGCTCATACTCCACGCCGACAAGAAAATGTTGGCTGGGCAAACTTGATCAGCCACATCGATCTCGCCGATACGACAGTTGGGTGGCAAAGCAGAGGAAAACGTTAACACGACGGTAATATGGTCCGTGGTCGAGACGATCCCGGTTGCGGCGTAGAAGTCGTTGCCAGTATAAGTGTAGGTGCCTTGGCCATATAGGTGACTTGAAACGGCAGCTATGAAGCTGACGATTTTCAATAGTGTCTTCATTCTCCGTGCTCCATGCCCAGCCATTCACGCTTTGGGTTTGGGCGGGCGGGCCGCCAGGATGAATTCGATGCCTGCACAAGTCAGGTAGTAGGGGAAGCCGGTTGAAAAATTCGATTCGTTTTCTTCCGACTGGAAAATGAACCCATTTTCCCTGTCCGTACTGGTCCTGGTGAGCAACATGTCTGCTTCGAGCCTATTCAGGCACACCCGCACGTTGGTTAGATCATCTTCCAAAAGCACAATATCGGCAAAGAGTTGCTTGAGGGGGAAAACCGCCGTTTGCAGGAGCACCGCCCGGTATTCGTCTATGTGTTCGGATATCCAGTTGAGTAACGTTGCTTCGTCCGGGGACATGTGTCGTAGAATCTCTACAAACCCTATCCTGACCCTTGCTCTGGTCTCTTTTGAAGCCGCATTTGCCAGCAATGCTGCCCACATCGTGTGCAAATCTTCATTATCTTCGAGTGATGCCCCCCTCAGAATCTCCACCACCAACTTATCCTCTACGGGCTGCGGAGTGACGCCAGCGTCTTCGATCATCTTTGCGGCTTTCCCGAAACAACGCTCGACCCGATCAGCCATACGTTTGCCAAGAACGTCAGCAGACGGCAGAACGATTCTCTTCACGATTTCGGCCAGCGGAACACCAGCAACGATAGTCGTTGCGATGGCCTGGAGTTGCGGAGCGGATTTAAGGAGATCCGGTAGGCCCACAATTCCGTGAAGTATACCAAAACACCATGTCATGTAAGATCTACTCTGGGAGATGGCATGGCATTAACTCGAATAAGCAAATACAATGTCGGTCGCATTGCTGAACGTATCGTATCGAACGAATTGGAATACCGGGGGTTCCGGGTGAGCGACCTTAACAAGGAGGGAATCTCCGCAAACGCTGATTTGCTGGCGGCCTGCGAAGGTCACACGTGGCAAGTACAAGTGAAGGGGTCTACTTACGAAAATGGTTGGTGGTTCGGGTATGGCCATTGCACCGAGTCGGTTCTCGCCCGCAAAGAGACCATGTTCAACAGATCGGTTCATAACTTCTACAAAGCCCAAGTCGTCGTCCTGGTTTGTGTGAAATCGCCACATGAGTATCAGTGCTTGGTCCTTCCCGAGAGCATTGCGGAGGAAGCCGCACAGATGAATCTGGATTGGGGAACTCGGCCGCCCAAAATCAAGGGCGGCGCTCATAAGGCGGGTGGTCCGCTATACGTAGATTTCTATGACCTTCCGAAGAATAATGACGATGTTAAAAAGGCAAAGCGCAAAGCGGAAAAGGACCTAGTCAGGCCGTACTTGGACAACTGGGAATGGTTGCAAGCGCGTTGTCAAACTGGACCACGCTGACGTTGGGAAACTTTACTCAACCCCTCTTCCCGGCCCGCCTCGTTCTTGTTCGCTAGTGATGCTTTGACCACACGCAGCAGTCAGCCTTACTGCCTATCGAAAACGAGCACTTCCTCCGTGTTCCCTACGATTCCGTGAATCCGTACGGTTACGACTTTACCATCCTCGGAAAGCGTCGATGTGACCTCTTCAATGATCTTTCCGTCTCTCTTAGCTGTGACCTTTCGGGTTAGCTGATCGACCTGTTGGCAAATCTCGCTCGCGCCTGTTTCTTCGCGGAGTTCAACGCCTTTTAGCACGTGCTCTTGCCCGTCGTAGGTTCGGTTGAGTTCTGCGTGTCTTTTTTCGCCAGACTTCATAACCATATCTATTTTGGTTTTGTAACTCTTTGGTCCGGTCTGCGTAATTGTCATTGTCTCGCTCGCGAGGTCCGCCGGGAGTTTAGACCTTTCTGCATTCAGCTTCCAGTTACCGGCCAAATCAGCAGCCGTGAGGACGCCCGTCAGAACAAGGGTTACGAAAACTGCTTGTGTGAGTCGCATACTTCCTCCTTGCCGGTGAAATCTTCGATTCTCGAAAGTATACACCGATTCGCGGGCACCAGTCCAAGGAAACTAGGTCTTCCTGGATTCCTTGCGCTTTTTAGAAGCCCACTACTTTTCATCCATCTCGGCCTGTTGCTTCCGCTGAACGGAGATGAAGTTTTGCTGGTTCCGCGCCGATGGACAGTCGTGGGCACCATGTTCCCCTGCTTCATCCTTGCCGTGGTGGTCGGGTACTTCGCCGGTCGGACAATGGACTTGATGCGGCGACGATAAGGGTCTCACGCCCGCCGTATCGCGTGAAACACCAGCAACACCACGACGGCTCCAACAACGGCCACCAGCAGACTGTAGAGATTCAATCCCGTTACTCCGACTACTCCGAAGCGATTGAAGAGCCAACCTCCCACCACAGCTCCGACGATGCCGAGAATGATGTCGAGGAAGATTCCTTCACCCCGTCTGTTCACTAGCTTGCTCCCGATGAACCCGGCCAACAACCCCAGTACGATCCACGCTAGAAATGACATATCCCCTCCCTTCGGGTAAGTCGGCAGCTAGTATATCCTCTGCGTCGAGGAGTTGTCAGCTAGTCGCTTTGCGTTTATTCTTGCTTCCTGGCGGCCTTCCCCTTCGCTTGACCGCTGTCATCCACGCTGGTGGACGCCCACGTCGCCTCCCACGTCCCACCACCAAACGTTCCAGGACCACAATTGCCTGTTCGAGGTTTTCCAGTTCCGCCCGAAGCTCCGCCAGCATTTTGGAGATGTCCATGTGAGAAGGATAGACGAATTGGGAGTTGGCGGGGTTTACGCGGAGTGCAAAATACAACGACTTTGCGGCCCACGAGCCGTAGGGAACCGGCCCGGCCATTCCTTTGATTTGGCTCTTGCGCCATCGGACCCACGGTGGACATAATGGACTAAATGTCAGGAAGAACAGCAGCCACGCTATTGGCATTTGTCGGTGCAGCCGCCATCGGCATCTTTATCGGATCGCGAAAAGTCCGTAAGGCATATGCGGAGATTATGCTCGAACCGGAGGGTTCTTTGCGTGGTCCCGAGAGCGTCAGCATCGACGATGATGCTGCGGCGGAGATTATTAGGCGAGCCAAACCCGAGTTCGAGAGGGCACGTGAGCTGTACGCTTGCTAGGTTCTGAGTCCGAGTGTGTCAGCTCCGAGTTCCACAACCCCGAACTATCGAATCCCTCCCTTCTTCACGAATCGTGATCCTCCACTGCTCTCGTAGCACGCCAGCGGTGTGGAGGCGTTTTGTTCGGTAGCGGAAACAGCTATACTTTCTGAACAACCCATTAAAGAGGGAGCCTCTCCGTGCGGACGCCATTCACAGTTGTAGCGCTTTTGTCGTGGTGTATGTTGGCCCAAGCGCAGCTAAAGCCCACTCCTCTCACCGGGACGTGGCGTGTCGTCGAAGTCACTCGAAGCGGACCGAATGGCGGGACTCTCCATGATGTACCGGGACTGCTCATTTTCACGGGTAATCATTACAGCCGGATGTATATTGCCACCGAACAGCCCCGCAAACCCGTGACGGACGCTTCAAAAGCATCTGCCGAGGAGTTGCTGGCAACGTGGGGACCCTTCATTGCGGCATCAGGAACATATGAAATCGTCGGCGACAAGGTGAACTTCCACGCGATGGTTGCGAAGAATCCCCAAGTTATGGCGGCGGGCCGGGTTGGGGTCTATACGTTCAAACTCGATGGGGACAAGCTTACGATGACGGGCATGCAGAACGATCCAACGACGACAACGTACACACGGGTGGAGTAGCCTGAACTACCCCGCTCACATCAAACCCGAAGCCTACTTCCAATGCCCTTCGACCAACACCCATCCGCCGTGCCGTTTCACCCACCGATGAGCCACCCATTTGGCGTGAGGACGCGGCGGTCGCTCCCATCTTCCGGGAACCCACACATAAGCGCGTCCGTCCCAGCGGTGGTAACCGGCAATCCACACATAGCCTGGACCCGGTGCCGGACCCCGGTGTTCTACAATCGGGTGGGGTGGAGCGACGTGGATCACAACCTCCTGTCCGAATGCGCCGAACGTCAATAGTCCTGCAAAGACGACTCCGATTAATCGTGTTTTGAGCATTTGAGGAATCCCCTTCTTCCAGATTGTACTTCTCAGCGACAGCGACGCGTCTGACGGCGATTCGATTACGGTCGGGGCGATGAATGTTGTTCAATCTCAGTTCGGCAGGTTCGGATCAGCGGTCATCTCCCCTTAGCTTTTTCTATCGCTCGTTTCGCGTCGGGAGAGACGTTCAGATCGTCACGATGGCAGGAGCGAAGGGATACGACCAACCCAACAAGAGCCACGACCACGCCAACGAAGATTGATCGGAGCCACATCGCAAATGACCTTGTCATTGCTAATCGCTAAGTTTTATTTTTTCCTAAACACCCTGCGCTACCGCTTACGTCTGCGACCAGAGGACCCTGCATCGAATCGACCTACCCCCGGCATGAAACTTAAAGGTACCTGAGCGAAAAACTTTCTAACGACGACGTTTCCTCTTCTCCCTCGCCAACCGTTCCGCCGTGCGTTTGTTTGCAGCCGCCATGGATGCTTTTTTCGCCCGTGCCGATCGCTCCTCGGCGGTCATCGTTTCCAGACTTCGCTTACCGCCACGTGATCCAAGTTCAGCCATCACCTGCCGAATCAGATCCTTCGTCACACGCTTAGCCATCACAACAATTGTACACACCTCATCGGCTTAGATGAATTCTGAAAAATAAGCGCATCGGTCTATTGATTATCTAATCGGCTTAGGTGTATTCTGAGCGTGGTTCTGACGTACGATTCTTAAACCGAATCGAACATTAGAACTGAAACGGGACCGCGTCGGACTGGCATCCGGCACGATCCCTAAACAACGCGAAAGTGAGTCTTTCACGATGTCTACCTCTGACATTACCG
>JASHQT010000559.1 GCA_030039005.1 Bryobacteraceae bacterium | reverse complement strand
CCTTGCAGCGAGTAATGATGATCGCGAAAATACTTGCCGGCGTCGTTCAGGTTCCAGGAATCCGGCGGGTGGCAGAAGCTGCACTCCTTTTGGGTTCGCCGCGCGTACTCCGGCTTCGCGCTTCCGATCGAGGAACTGAAAAAGAAAGCGCCGGAGAAGATCCCGGCGGCCAGCAAAAGTTCGAAACATCTGCGCATGAGAGTCTACCGGAATTTTACCGCAGGCCCGTTTTCGCTCGCGCGCGAAATGAATACCGTCGCCCACCGTCCCACAGGTAGAGGGACACATGCCACAAAGTGAATGCAATCTGATTCAATTCGCCCGCCTGGTCGGGACAACTGTTGGAACGGCAGCCGGTTATCTGCAGCGCAGCGCGCGCGGGGATATCCTGGAGGATGCAAAGCGTCTGTTGATGCGATCGCCCGACCGCTCTTTGATGGCCGCTGCCGCCGTGGGGCTCGCGCTGGGAGCCTTCCTCCGCCGCTGGTAGACGCTCCGGGTTTCGGACGCTCAGCATTAGGTTGTCCTTTCGTGGGGCGAATACGCCTGCTGCAGTTGGGTTGCTATTCAGCCTTCGGATGTTCCCGTGCACGCGGCTGTTTCGGACCCATCACGGTTACAGAATTCGCCAGATGAACCCGGCGCACGGCTCCGCACATCTGTGAGGGCATCGAAGGAGAAAAGTTGGGCGCACTTGATGGGAAAGTAGCTGTGATCACCGGCGGTAATAGAGGGATCGGTCTGGCCACGGCCAAACTCGCTGAGTGCGCAAGTTCGCTTGATTGACGCGCAAAGGAGAAAGCTTATGCCGACGAGCGTTGAAAGCAGAGGATTCGCGCAGCGAAGCGGAACCGTGTTCCATCCGATCTCCGCGGGAGACAAAAAGGCGATGGCTGAAATGCGCGCTGCCGTCGAACCCAACAAAGGGCGCTTGCAGGGAATTTCCGCGCGCGTGCCTTTCGATGCCATCATGGAGCGCGTCACTGTTCCTGAAGGCGTGACCTTTGCAGCCGGCACTGTGGGTGGTATTCCCGGGTGGTGGTGCAGGCCGCAAGCCACTGAGTCCGGCGCCGTGGTCCTCCACATTCATGGAGGGTGGTTCAATTGGGGGTCTGCGAAAGCGTTTCGCAACCTGGTCGGGCACATCGCGATTCATGCTGGCGCGGTATCTTTTGTGCCTGATTATCGGCTCGCGCCCGAGCATCCCTTTCCGGCAGCGCCTGAGGACGTCCGCGCCTGCTACTTCGGTCTGGTTGAGCGTGGATACGGGAAGGTCGCTGTCACCGGCGACTCCGCGGGGGGAAATCTGGCTCTCGGACTTCTTACCGCACTGACGGCATCTCAGCCGAACAATCCGATAATTCCCGTGGCGGGAATCGCACTGTCTCCGGTGACGGACCTCTCGCTCTCTGGAGCAAGCTGGACCACGCGTTCTGCGGCGGACCCTTACTTCACCCAGCCTCAGGTAGCTGAACTGGTGCGGTCCTATCTGAACGGAGCAGATCCCAACGATCCCATCGCTTCGCCGCTCCGTGCAAACTTGGCCGGTCTTCCGCCGATCCGTGTCCATGCCGGTGAGGACGAAGTGTTGTTGGATGACTCCGTGCGTTTCGTCAACGGGGCTATGGCAGCCGGAGTGGATGTTCAGCTGGACGTCTGGGAGGGAATGGTGCACGGCTTCCTGGGCAGCGTGGGCCGTCTGAACGCCTCAACACAGGCACTCCGGATGATCGGCTCGTTCCTTGCCGAGCACTTCGCTTGATCCGCGGCAAGGCGGGCCTGATTTTGTGCGAGTCCAGCGAAGAAAGGAGATTGGTCATGAAGGTGGGGTTTATCGGCGCCGGTAACGTAGCGCGTACAATCGGCCGCCATTTGATGATCGCTGGTCATACGGTGCTTGTGTCCAATTCCCGAGGTCCGGAGACACTGGGTGATGTTGTCGCCGATCTCGGTCCAGGCGCCATCGCGGGAACCAGGGAACAGGCGGCTGCATGCGACGTCGTTATTCTCGCGATACATTGGGTGAAGGTTCCTGAAGCGCTCAAAGGTATCGATTGGCGCGGCCGAATTCTGATCGACGCGACGAACGCACATACGGACCCAGTTCCAGACATCAGCCTGGTCGGCGTCACCAGATCGCGTGCCGCACTGAAGGGGCGCACATCGAGCGAGATGGTTGCTGAGATGGCGGCCGGCGCAAGGCTCGTTAAATCGATCAGCAACATGCCGATGGCTTGGATCCAGGACTTTTCCCCGGCCAAGCCCCGCACCGTCATCTTCACGTCCGGTGACGACATCGACGCCAAACAACGAGTAATGGAGTTGATCAACAGCACTGGATTAGCCGCGATTGATCTCGGCTCACTCGCCACAGGCGGTGCTATGCACGAGGTCGGCGCCCCTTTATCGGGTCTCGAACTCCACCTTGTGCGCCGACTTCGGTGATGGTCAGTTCAGAGCCCGCCCCATGACTGAGGGCTCATCCGTGCTGATTGGGTTCGATTGCACATTGTCCGCACTCTTTCTTCACTTCCCGGACTGGCCTGCTACCTTCTTGCCTGTCTGGTGAGCGACGATCCATTCACGCCTTTCGGCCTTGCAGCCGGCACGCGCGAACGGTTTGATATCGTAGTACCGGTTTGGCACAGCACAACATCATCCCTCGCAACACCGTCGACGTTTCCGAAATCATCGAACGGCAGAAGCTCGGGCGCTTCCTGATCGCGCTGGTTTTGATCTCTTGGATCATCACGTTCTTTGACGGGCTGGACACGAACCTCATTAGCTTCGCCGCTCCGTATTTCGGCGCGCAGTATCACTTGACCAAGCTCCAGCTCGGCAACATTTTCAGCATGGGATTGTTCGGAACCATGGTGGGCGGCTTCGCGCTGGGCTACCTGGGGGATCGCATCGGCCGCCGTCCGATGGTGGTCGCCGCGACGGCGCTGTTTGGC
>JASHQT010000558.1 GCA_030039005.1 Bryobacteraceae bacterium | reverse complement strand
TTTACGTAGCGGTCGAATGCGGCCGCGGTCTCCGGCTGGAGTTCGGCCGCATGCGCCGCAAGAGAAAGACATAAGAGAGACACGAGATACCGAGCTGCCACCACACTCCCTAGTGTAGAGGGTGCGCCGGGTCGCGGATGAGTCTGACGTGGTGGTGGGCGGTCGCGGGCTCGAACCGCGGACCTCCTGCTTGTAAGGCAGGCGCTCTAACCGGCTGAGCTAACCGCCCCTTCGATGGGTTACAGTGCTGGAGCGCGACCTGAATCGCTTGACTCATTGTAGCTTAGAGAACTCCGGCTTCATCCACTTTGGTGCAGGCTAGATCGTCGCGCCAATCGCGGCAGCGCCGGTTCCGTGAACCGGCATGGGCATCGGCACTTGCTCGGCCCAGACGTTGGATCACGGGTCGTTGGCTCACGCAAGCAGATTTTGTACCCCGCGATAGATCCAGATGGCGGCGATGATGGCGAGAAGCGCCGCAGACGCCCAGCCGAATCCGAGGATAAACGGCCGTAGATAGTGCAAGCGGGACTGGACTTGCTTCTGTTCTTCTCGCAAGCTCGACTCGCCAAAGCTCAGAATGAGCGTGTCCTCCTCCTTGAAGCCCACCAGCGATCGGTAGGCGACGAGCACGGCGAGGATGAGCGTAACGATCGCCCAGGCTACCGTAAGGACCGTAAGCAGTGACCACGCGGGCATAGTGCAACCCTCCTGGGGAGAGAATCTACCACTGAATGTGGAGAATTGCATCCGTGTGATGAACCCGCATGAGGATAACGGCTCGGACTTACGCGCATTCCAGGTGGGACCTGCAATTACCGGTAGCCGGCGGCCTGGATCGTGTACAGCTCCGAGTAAGGACCATGGTTGGCCATCAGCTCGTCGTGAGTACCCGATTCGACCAGCTTCGCTCCGTCCAACACGAGTATCAGGTCAGCCATGCGAACGGTGGAGAAGCGGTGCGACACCAGTATGGTGATTCGGCCGTTGCGATTCTGCTCACTGCGCGCAGCGGCGGCGTAGCGCTCGAACAGCGCGTGTTCGGTCTCGGCGTCAATGGCAGCGGTGGGTTCGTCGAGCACCAGCACCAGCGGGTCGTCGCGCATGAATCCGCGAGCCAGCGCGAGTTTTTGCCACTGCCCGAATGACAGCTCGGCGCCGTTAGGCCAGGTCGGACCCAATTGAGTATCCAGGCCGAGCTGGAGACGCGCAACAACGTCGCCGGCCCCGGCACGGTCGACTGCTGATACGACCGCGGGCTCAGATTCGAGGCGGCCGAGATCGCCCAAACCGATGGTGTGCCGCGCGCGAAATTCGAAACGGAAGAAGTCCTGAAATGCACCGGACAGGCGTGCGCGCCAATCGGTTGCAGCGATGCGCGACAGCGGCACTCCGTCGATCAGGATGGCGCCGGAGGCCGGCTCGTACATCTTAGCGAGCAACTTTACGAGGGTGGTCTTCCCCGCGCCATTCTGCCCCACAATCGCAACTACCGCCCCGGCCGGCAACGCGAGCGAGATGTCCTCCAACACCAGGCGTGTTGTGTTTCCCGGATACGCGAACGAAACATGATCGAATCGAATGCCTTCCTTCAGTACGGCAGGAGCCGCCAGATCGCCGGACGCGGCCTCTTTCGCGGCATAGTCCTCCAGCCAGGCCAGCCGCCGCGAACCATCGGCCCAGAATCCGCGCAGGAAGCCGATCTCGCCCACGGCGGCTCGCAGATAAGCGGCCAGGCCCGCGCCGGCTGCGAGCACCAGCAGGATCTGTGCCGCCGGGGCATGAATCACCCAGGTCACGAAGACCACCGCTCCGGCATAGGCGGCGCCGAGAATCGCCCAAGCGAGTGCATTCCAGACGGCGGTTCCCCAGCGTGCCCGCGCGATCGGGCGATACCAGCGCTCCCAGGCTGCGCGCCGGTCATGCAGAATCTGATCGCCGATTCCCAACACCCGTACGTCTTTGCCCGGGGCCGCTGTCGTCGCCAGATGGAAGAGGTGCCTTGAGAGCCGCTCGGCCTGCGCGCCGCGTTCCTGCGCCTTACGCTCGACGTCCGGCCTCCAGAATGACGCAACCGCCGTCGGCAGCGCGAATACGCCCAATAGAAGCAACGCCGGATGGACCCAGGCGAGCAGTGCCATCGTCACCGCCAGGCGCAGCAGCCACCCCAGCGTGGTGAAGAGCGACACGTACATGTGGTCGAGAACGAAGATCTGATTTCGCAGCATCGAGAGACGATCCAGATATTCCGGCCGCTCCTGATGCGCCACCGACACGATCGACGCTTGCAGATGCGCCACGTGCGCTTCCAGCGCGATGGTCACCTTATCGCGGAATCGCCGCTGGACGCGCGTGCTGATCGTCAGCAGGAACCAAGTGGCGGCGGTGCTCACAGCCATGCCTAGCGCGGAACCCAAGACCAAGCCCGATCGATGTTGAATCACACCGTCGCCCAGCAATGCCAGCCACAGCGCCAACAGAGACCCTGGCAAAGCGGCGAGCTGCGCAAGGACCAAGGAGACGATCATCAGCCGGCGCTCGCGCCGGTACCCGAGTTTGCACAGCCGCCACATGGACCCCAGCGCCGGCGGCAGAGGCTCGATGCTAGGAGAGGACTTCGTAGGCATCGCCTTCCTCATTCGCTTCCTGGAATCGCTGCGCCTGCAGGTCGAACATCGTCCGATACCGGCCCCCCAGCGCCATCAATTCGTCGTGCGTTCCCAGTTCGACCACGCCCCCATGTTCCAAAACGCAAATCCGATCGGCATGCCGAACGGTGGAGAAACGGTGCGAGATCAAGATCGTTGTGCAGTGCCGCGTAGCCGCCAGCAGGCGCTCGAAAATCTCCGCCTCGCCGCGCACATCGAGCTGCGCGGTGGGTTCATCAAGCAAAACAACCCCTGCGCCCATCCTCACCGCAACCAGCGCCCTGGCCAACGCCACGCGCTGCCACTGCCCGCCGGAGAGATCGGTTCCGTCCGTGTAGCCCTTGGCGAGCACCGTGTCCAACCAGGCGAGGTTGTCAGCGCCCGCGGATTCGAGAGCTTCGTAAATCAGCTTATCCGGCGCACCTTTGGGCGCGACATTATCCCGCAGCGGCAATTCGAAGCGAATGAAGTCCTGGAACACCGCGGTGATGCGCGAGCGCCACGACTCCAGATCGAAGCTGCGCAAATCCACGCCATCGACTTCAATGGCGCCTTCGCTCGGATCATAGAGGCGGCATAACAGCTTCGCCAGCGTCGTCTTCCCTGCCCCGTTCTGACCGACAATCGCAAGCGATGTGCCCGCGGGAATGGTCAAGTCGAAGTGTTCCAAGACGGGGGCGCTGCCTGGATACGCAAACGTCACGTCGCGCAGGCGAATCTCACGCGCGGGCTTGCTGTTCGCGGCTAGGTTGCCCAAAGGCAGTTTGCCAGCTCGCTCCGCGGCTTCTCCCAGGCGCAGGACGGCCGCCACCGGCGCGGACGCTCCATCGAGCGCCCAATTCAGGCCGCCAAATGCAATGGCCGAAACACCCACGGCGCTTTGCAAAAACGTCACGGCCGCTCCAAGACTGATTTGATGCGCGAGCGCGGCGCTCGATATGGCCCAGAAAATGGCCACGTTCGCGGCAATCACCAGCACTATGCTCCAGGCCAGCGGGCGCTCTCGCATGCGCGTCGCAATATACTGCAACTCATGCAATCGCGTGCGCTGCCGCACGAATCGATCGAGGGTCCAGCCGGCCAGGCCGAACAAGCGCAGCTCCTTGCTCGCGGGCGGATCGACGGCCAGCCGGTAGGCGTAATCGGCGTCGCGCTGCGCTGCCCGCACCTCCGGTGTGTTGCGGTCGAACCAAACGCCGCTTTCGCGCAGAAAGTAGTGCGTGGCGAGCCAAGCGCCGGCGAGAACCACGCCTGCCCACCAATGGTACGCCGCGACAATGATGGCTGAGGCGAATCCACTGACCATCGTGATCATGCCGCTGGCGATGAAATCCATCGCGACGGAGAGCGGCGGACCCGTCATTCCCAGATCGAAATCGCGCGCGACTGTCAGGTCCGTGGCCAGCGAGGGATCTTCCAGATGGCCGATGCCAGGTGGCCGTACAGACGCTTCGGTAAGCCGATCGTAGAGCCAGGCCGCAGTGCGGTCACCAAGATTGGTGCTGATCGCGGTCTGGATCGGGTTCAGGACCTGGAGAACAAGGAAGATGCTGCCCACAAATGCGAGCGGCATCACGAGTGATTGGCCGTTTCGCACGGCGCCAATCAGAATGCCCATCGCGACCGCGAATGCCGCAGGCAGCACACCCAGCAGTATCAGGCCGGCCCACCAGGCTGTAGCGAGCCCGGGACTGGCTTTCGGGAGCACGCTAAAGAACTTCCGTTCCTTCCGCTCGCTTATCGCCATGCCCACCTCACGGCCTTTCCGGCAACGGGACGGCTTTCGCTTTGGTTCCGGTTGCCATCTAGCTATTGTGAGCGCAATCGAGGCGCGCCGTATTGTAAAAATTGGCTCCCGGCCGGGCATATATGATCTCCGCAGCGCCGAAACCTTTGGGCATTCTGACCCCTCTGCCGGTTCGTACGCCGCCTTCTGTCTCTCGCGAGGGCGATCGCTTCCGGGACGTACTGCAGCACGGCGTCGAAACCCCGCATCTTGAAGCGCGACTTCACCCGCGGCTGAGGACGTACTCGGCCAGTTCCATCATGTCGCCGATCAACAAATCCGGCGGATCCTGCACGAAGGTTTCCGGCTGAAACCCGTACGATACGCCGCATGCCGTCACCCGGGCATTGCGCGCGGTGCGCACATCCACGCCGCTATCGCCCACCATAATGGTGCATTCACGCGGGGCGCCGCTTTCGCCGAGCAGCGTTTCGATGCCGACCGGATGCGGCTTTTTTTGTTCGAAGCTGTTTCCTCCGTACACCTGGAAGAAGTGGCCCGCGAGGCCCAAGCCCTCTACCAGGGAGCGGCTGAAGCGCACTGGCTTGTTGGTCAGCACGGCCATCTTCGCGCCATAGGCGAGCAGCCGGTCCAGCGCCTCGCGCACGCCGGGATAGAGGCGCGTATTGTCGAGCATGTGCGCGCGATAATACTTCAGAAAATATTCCAGGGCGCGGGCGACCTCGGCTTCGCTTGCTTCCGGCCCCAGCGCGCGGCGCATCAACACCGGGACGCCGTTGCCGACATAGGAGGAAACGATCTCTTCCGGCAGGGGCCCAAGATTCATCAGCGCGCGGGCGGCGTTGACCGAATGCACCAGATCGAGCTTGGAATCGATCAGGGTTCCGTCCAAGTCAAAAATCACTAAGTTCATTCGTGCCGCACGCCCTCCAGCTTATGTGTGGCGTGGCCGGACCACATTCCTTTTACTTTGTCTTTGGTCGAGTAAAAAGGATCTTTGATTTCGTGCGGCGTCAGCGCCGCCATCGCGTCAGAGACGTTGATCACGTAGGGCAGCAACTGGGAATCCACCACCGAGCGTGGAGTGGGTTCGGGCGCGAAGGCAAGCAGAACGGTGGCCACGGCGGCGGCAATCAGAAAACCGCGTAGCAATCCAAATCCGCCGCCCATCAGCCGGTCGAGCCACGACAGTCCCGCCCACTTGAAGAACTTCGCCAGAATCCGCCCGACGATAGCGCCCACGATCAAGACCAACGCCAGGATGACGAAGAAGCCGATCAGGTTGGCGATGGGCCGCGACGTCACGTAGTCGAGCAGGTAGCCGGCCACGACTCCGTAAACCAGAAGCCGAAAAAGATTCCCAGGATCATGGCGGCGAAACCCACCGCGACGCGCGCGAACCCAGCCGAAAAGCCCGCGACGATGGAGCACGCGATCACCAGGGCGAGGACCAGATCGATCCAGTTCAAAGAGCCTTCCCTGTCAGGACGCGATAAGCCTCGCGATATTTTTCACCCGTCCGCGCGATCACATCGTCCGGCAGAGCGGGCGCTGGGGGCTTCTTGTCCCAATGGATGGATTCCAGATAGTCGCGCACATACTGCTTGTCGAACGAAGGCTGGGGTCCTCCGGGGCGGTAGCTCGCGCGCGGCCAGAACCGCGAGGAGTCCGGCGTCAGCACTTCGTCGGCCAGCACCAGTCTTTCAGCATGAGAGCCAGCATGCGAGCCGTCCCCGACGAATCCAAACTCGAACTTCGTGTCGGCGATGATGATGCCGCGCGTCTCGGCGTATTTCGCGGCGTGGTTGTATAGTTGCAGCGTGAGATCGCGAATCCGCGCCGCCAGCGGCTCGCCGATCTGGCCCGCAACAGTTTCGAAGGAAATGTTTTCATCGTGGCCCGATTGCGCTTTCGAGGCGGGCGTGAACAGGGGCTTGAGCAGCCGGCCGCTCTCTTGCAGTCCCTTGGGCAGCGGAATGCCGCAGATCGACCCCTCGCGCCGGTAATCCTTCCATCCCGATCCCGAGACGTAACCGCGCGCCACGCACTCCACCGGCAGCATGCGCGCGCGATGCACCAGCATGGAGCGGCCTTCCAGTTGATCCCGGTACGGGTGAAACTCGCGCGGATAATCGGCGACGTTCGCCGACACCAGGTGATTCGGCACGGTCTCGCGCAACTCCTCCAGCCAAAACAGCGTCATGGCGGTGAGCACGCGACCTTTGTCGGGGATGGGCGTGGGCAATACGCAATCGAAGGCCGAAAGCCGGTCCGTCGCCACGATCACCAGGTATTCCCCGGCCGCATATACGTCGCGGACTTTGCCGCGCGCATATCGCTCGATGCCCGGCAGATTGGTCTCGAAAATGGCGTCCAATATCTACTGGTATCACGACGTAAGTAAATTTTCTACGTGTACGGTTGACGGTGAGATAGCCGCGGCAGTTTTTTCTGCGTTATTCGATCGTGAAACCTCCCGGAATGTGCCTGTTAAGCCCATCGCCAACTGGCCAATCGCATGCCTTGCCAGCAAGCGAAGGAGACCTTTGACCATATGAATTGGGACAGAATCGAAGGTAACTGGAAACAGATGAAGGGCAAGGCCCGCGAGCAGTGGGGCAAGCTCAGCGACAGCGATTGGGAGCAGGTCGCCGGAAGAAAAGACCAGTTGGTGGGCCGCATCCAGGAACGGTACGGCATCTCCAAGGACGAAGCCCAGAAACAGGCCGATGATTGGGCGCGCCTTCAATCCGACGTTGCCTATGACGAAGCCAGACGAGAACAACGACAACGGGAAACGGTAAAGCGTTAGCCGCATCCGTTACGCACGTCCGGTTTTGCGTGCAGCCGCCTTCCGCCAAACGCGGGGGCGGCTTTTTTTTTGCGGCCTATGCTTTTCCGCGGCCTATAATGATGGTTTGCGGCTCACACGCTACGTGGTTACGGGCGGCGCGGGTTTTATTGGATCGGCCCTGGCGCGCGCGTTACTCGCCCGCCAGGATGGCGAAGTCCGCGTGATCGACAATTTGCTCACTGGCCGCGCGGAGAACCTGGAAGAAATCCGCTCGCGCATCGAGTGGAACCGCTCGGATATTCGGGACGCCGCGGCCCTAGGAAACGCCATCCGCGGCGCCGACATCGTCTTCCACCTGGCCGCGATTCCTTCGGTTCCGCGTTCCATCTGCGATCCCGTTCCCTCGCACGAGGTGAACATCGACGGCACGTTCAACGTTCTGCGCGCGTCCGCCGAAGCCAAGGTCGGACGACTGGTGTATGCGGCGTCATCGTCGGCATATGGTGACACCCCCATTCTGCCCAAGACGGAGAGCATGCTGCCGCGGCCGAAATCGCCCTATGCGGTGCAGAAGCTGGTGGGCGAGCACTACGCGAGCGTGTTTCAGTCCTGCTTCGGATTGGAGACCGTCGCGCTGCGATTTTTTAACGTGTATGGCGAGCGCCAGGATCCAGCGAGCCCTTACTCCGGAGTGCTTTCACTGTTCATGAAAGCGCTCGTCGAGCGCGTGCCGCCCACGATTTTCGGCGACGGCGAGCAGACCCGCGATTTTACGTACGTCGAGGACGTGGCGGCGTTGTGCCTGAAGGCGGCCACCGCGCCCGGCGCCGCGGGCAAGATGTACAACGCGGGAAACGGCAATCGATATTCGCTCAACTACGTCTGGGATCTCCTGCAACAGATCGAAGGCGTCCGCCTGCCCGCGAATTATGGCCCGCCGCGCGCGGGCGACGTGCGCGATTCGCAGGCCGACACCACCGCCG
The DNA here is from genome assembly GCA_030039005.1 of Bryobacteraceae bacterium. Next base: position 2,887 of record JASHQT010000558.1, on the reverse strand, counting down.
CCCGCCGCGACTTGGGCCACGACCCGCAATATACGCTCGAAGAGGGGCTGCGGCGGACGCTGGCATGGTACAAAAGCCGGCCATGCTCGCAATAATCCGCGACACGATTCGGCAAATCCCGCGCGGCAAGGTATCGACGTACGGCGACATCGCGCGCGCGGCGGGATTTCCCGGCTGCGCACGCCAGGTGGTGTGGGCGCTGCGCGGAGCTCGGGGGCTGGCTTGGCATCGTGTAGTGGGCGCGGGCGGGAAAATTTCGCTGCCCGGCGAAAACGGCCTGGAACAACGCATGCGCCTGGAGGCCGAGGGCGTCGCATTCCGCGGCGCGCGCGTGTGGATGGAGAAGCACCAGCACGAGTTCGCGCCTAAAAGGCCGGCCAAGAAGCGCAAGAAGGTATCCTGAAGGCATGCCAGTTTCGTGGGTTCTGCCCCGCATGCTGCCGGTGCGCCAGCATTTTCCCGATCGCTCCATTGGCGACGTCCGCGGCGAGGTTTTGCGCCAGCTCGCCGGCCGCGATTTTGCGTCGCGCGTGAGGCCGCAAGCGCGCGGGGCACGCATTGCCATCGGCGTGGGCAGCCGCGGCATCGCGAATATCGCCACGGTCACACGCGCGGCAGTGGATTACTGGAAATCGCACGGGGCGCGCCCGTTCATTTTCCCGGCGATGGGCAGCCACGGCAGCGCGACCGCGGAAGGCCAGGCCGACGTGCTCGCGCACTACGGCGTCCATGAGGCCACGATGGATTGTCCGGTCATAAGTTCGCTGGACGTGGTTTCCACCGGCCGCACGCAGGACGGCATCGAAACCTACCTCGATCGCAGCGCGTTTGAGAGCGACGGCGTCCTGCTGATCAATCGCGTCAAATGGCACACCGATTTTTCCGGCAAACTCGAAAGCGGGCTCATGAAGATGACCGCGATCGGACTCGGCAAATTCGCCGGCGCGCAACGCTACCACAGCTATGCGTACAAGCTCGGCCTGGAGCATGTCATCCGCACCGTGGGCCGGCAGGTGCTCGCCTCCGGAAAGATTCTGGGCGGTTTGGCGCTGCTCGAAGACGCCAATCACAATATGGGCCTGATCCAGGCCGTTCCCGCCGAACAGATGGAGCGCAGCGATGAGGAATTGCTGGTCGAGGTGCGCGGCTGGATGGGCCGCATTCCGTTGCCGCTGGATGTTCTGATCGTCGATGAGATCGGGAAAAACTTCAGCGGCTCCGGGATGGATACCAAGGTGGTGAACCGCAGCGTGCACGGCGAGTCCAATCCCTGGCCCGATCTGCACCGCATGGAGCGCATCTTTATCCGCGATCTGAGCCCGCACTCCTACGGCAATGCCATGGGGATCGGCATGGCGGACGTGGTGCACGACCGGATGCTCGGCAAGATCGACTGGGACGCGACGCTGATCAACTCGCTCACCGCCAATACGCCGACCGAGGTCCGCACGCCGATCCATTTCCCCAGCGATCGCGAATGCCTGCAGCGGATTTCGACCGTGGTGGGGCGCGTGGATCCGGCGGAGGTGACCTACGGATGGATCAAGAACTCGATGGAGCTGGGATTCTTGCGGCTGAGCGAAAACCTACAAGCTAAAATCGCCGAAAATTCGATGCTGGAGATTGTCGGACCGGCGCAGGAAATTGCGGCCGACGAGGCGGGAAACTTCACCGGATTCGCGAGCGTAGAGAATCCGGCCGGCGCGCTGACACACTAGCAAAGCCCGCTAGGCGGCGTCGCGCGGTTAATGGGTTGATTGGGTAGGGTAGGCGATCGTGAGACGAACTCCCGCGCCTACCCCAAAACTGTGCGTAGCGTAGCAGTGTGCGGCTTAGCTGGTGGCAGCGTTGGCCATCACACTGGTAATTTTGCTGAAGATGGTGCTGATGCTGGAAGTAACGCCTGGCATGATCGCGCCCGCGGCAACCGCGACGAAACCAACCATCAATGCATACTCGATCAGGTCCTGGCCCCGAGTATCCTTCCATACCTTCAACTTCAAAACCAAGTTTGTGATCCGTGTCATTGTCTCTCCTCTCCCTCGCTATGGATTTCTCCTTCGCTATTGGTAAACTATCATCCCAAGCCGGTACGTTAAATCAGGGCAAGCCCCTAGAACGAACCTGAAATCGCCCGGTCGCCCGCAGTGCTATCGGGGCTGTCATAGTACTTTCTTCCCGTCCTTGTCTAAATTGGCGAATGCTAAGAGTTCGGGAAACTTCAAGCAACCAAAAGCCAAAGCCCGCGATGGCAAACGTAAATAACTGAACGTGTAAGAATTCGGCGAACGACTGCGTGATCCACGGGATCATGTAGAGGGCGAGGAGCCAGTGGGCAGGCAGGCGGTGTACGGACGCCGCCAGCGCCGCCGCGCAAACCAGAAGGATCGAATCGTAAATCGGGACGTACGCATTCACCACCAGCGTCAGGCACAGCGTGGCGGCCCACAGCGGCCGGTTGGTCGCGCTTGCGCCGGATCTCCACCACGCCCGTCCAAGCCAGGCGACGCCCGCCAGCCCCAGCGCCCCCGCGATCGCAGCCGCCGCATTCGGCCAATACGGCAGGAGCAAATGGATGCACGCGAGAACGTCGACATTCTTGCCGCGATGCCAGGCCTCGCCGCCCTGCGACAATTTCGCATAGGTTGACAGAGTCTCGAACCAGGCACGGCAACCCGCTATCCCCACCGTCATAATCGAAAGCGCTAGGGCGGCCAGAGCGCCCACGGTGAATCCGGCGACTGTGCGCCAGCGCCGGCCCACAATCAGCATGAGCGCCGGGAGCGCCACCAGCGTCGGCTTGAACAGGCACAGCGCGAGGACAAAGCCGGCGACGAACTTGCGATCGCGTTCCAGGCACCAGAAAAATAGAGCCCAGAGGAAAAAC
>JASHQT010000557.1 GCA_030039005.1 Bryobacteraceae bacterium | reverse complement strand
TTTCGACCAATCCTTACCACGACTTCGCGCGGGCACTGGCGCTGTTTTATCAGCCGCCGCAGCCTAAACCCGGCATTCATCCCCAGGCGTCGATTGCTTCGACGGCGCGGATCGGGGACGGTGCTTCCATCGGGGCCTTCGCCGTGGTGGGCGAGCGCGTAACCATTGGCAAGAACGCGGTTCTGCACCCGCACGTGGTGATCTACGAAGGGGCCGAGATCGGCGATGACTTTTGTGCTCATTCGCATGCCGTGGTGCGCGAGTTCTGCCGGATCGGCGACCGGGTGATCCTCCAAAACGGTGTGGTGGTGGGTGCGGACGGCTACGGATTCGCGAAGACGCGGGAGGGCACGCACTTCAAGATCGTGCAGTCGGGGGTCGCGGTGATCGAGGACGATGTGGAGATCCAGTCGCTGACCTCGGTGGACCGGGCGTCGGTGGGCGAAACGCGGGTGAAGCGCGGCGCCAAGATCGACAGCCTGGTGCAGGTGGGACACGGGTGCGTGGTGGGTGAGGACAACATCATTTGCGCGCAGACGGGCTTGGCGGGTGGGTCGATTCTGGAGAAAAACGTCTTGCTGGCGGGGCAAGTAGGCATTTCCGGGCATCTGACGATTCACGATAATGCCGTCATTTATGCGCAGAGCGGGATCGGGGGCGATGTGGAGGCGGGGGCGGTGATGTCGGGGTCGCCCGCGTTCGATGCGCGCGAATGGCTGCGGGCGATCACGGCCTTTCCGAAATTGCCTGAGTTGCTGAAGACAGTGAGACAATTGGAGAAGCGTTTGGAGGCGCTCGAAGGCGCCCCCACCCCGTCCCATGATTGAAGGCAATTCCCAAAACAGCCACCGGCCGGTGGCTTATCTGAACGAAACATTTCTTGAAAGTCCGGACGCACGCGGCCTGCGGATTCTGTCCGAATACCTGGAGCCTCTTTCGCACTTTCGCGATGAAAAGATCCAGGACACGATCGTGTTTTTCGGCTCGGCGCGCATCAGCGAAGAAGGGCCGCTCGGGCGTTATTACCGCGATGCGCGGACGCTGGCGCGGCTGATCACGGAATGGTCCAGCAAGCTGGATTCGGCGTCGCACCGGTTTGTGATCTGCTCCGGCGGCGGACCGGGCATCATGGAGGCGGCGAACCGCGGCGCGTCGGATGCGGGAGGCAAAACCATCGGGCTGAACATCGGGTTGCCGTTCGAACAGCGGCCGAATCCGTTCATCACGCCGGAGCTGGCGTTCGAGTTCCACTACTTCTTCATGCGCAAGTTCTGGTTTGCGTACCTGGCCAAGGCGCTGGTGATTTTTCCGGGAGGATTCGGAACGCTGGACGAGCTGTTCGAGATCCTGACGCTGGCGCAGACCAGGAAGCTGGAAAGCCGGATCGTGATCGTGCTGTACGGATCGAAATTCTGGCGCGAGATTCTGAATTTCGAGGCGCTGGTGGAGCACGGCACCATCGATCGCGACGACCTGAAGCTGTTCCAATACGCCGACGATCCGGAAACGGCGTTGGGCGTCCTACAACAACAGTTGACGCGGTATTTTTTGGAACCGGAAAAGCCGCTGCCGGAAGCGGCCGCTGAGACTCCCGAGATCGCCAAATCGCGCGTGTGAACTTTTCGATCCAGTCCGTTTGGAAGCGGGCGGGGAAGGTAATGAAGGCCTTCGTTGCGGCGCTGGTGGTGTACCTGATCCTGCGCGTGGCGTGGCCGGGGAGCGGACTGGAGATTTTTGCGGCGTTGGTGACGTACGCGTTGGGCGGGTGGCTTGCGCTGCGACTGCTGCGGCTCGGACTGAGAAAGTTCACCTGGCGTCTGCGCAACCGGCTCGTGGTTACGTATCTGTTCATCGGCGTGCTGCCGGTGCTGCTGGTGCTGACGCTGGTAGGACTGGGCGGGTACATGTTGGCAGGCCAGATGGCGACCTACCTGGTGCGGTCCGAGCTGGACCGGAGGTTAGTTGCACTGCGATCGGTTGCGGGCGATCTGGAGGCTTCGCCGGGCAATTTGCAGAACATCGCGACGCGGGAGGTGCAACATTTCCCGGGGCTGATTGTGTGCATTTCCGAGCGCGGTGAGACGCGCGATTGGCCGGCGGACGCGAAGCTGAGTATTCCACCGGACCTGGGTGCGAACGCCACGGGCGTGGTTTATCGTGGCGGCCGCTACTATGCGTGGGCCGATACAGCCTCGGGCGAGGCGCGGATGCTGGCGCTGGTCCCGCTGACGCGGCGGTATCTGAGCAGCCTGGAGCCGGGCCTAGGCGAGATCTATTTTCTTTTTTCCGGAGCGCGGGATGGGAACAAGCCCGGCGCGAGCGATGCCGATTTCAAGCCGAGCGCGGCAGGCGGCGAGGAAAGTACCGTGCCGGTGCCGCCGCCGGTGAATCGCTTCGACGTGGATGTGCGCTGGTGGTCGCTGATGCAGGCCACCGATTGGTCGCATCCGGAGCAAACCGAACGCGCCCTTTTGGCTGTTCACACGCGGCCGTCGGCGATCTTGGGCGCCATCTTGAGCCCCGGCGCTGACGAATCGCAGGGCGGGGTGTTGGCGATCTTTTATGGCGTAGCGATCGCGTTCCTGGTGGTGGGAGTGGCGGGATTGATGATCGGCATCTCGATTTCACGCAATATCACGGGTGCGGTACATTCGCTATACGCGGGGACGCAGCGCGTGATGCACGGCGATTTCTCGCACTTGATCCAGGTGAAGGGGCGCGATCAGATCGCCGAGCTCGCCACCTCGTTCAACACCATGACGCAAAACCTGGAGCATCTGCTGGCGGTGTCGAAGGAAAAGGAGCGCCTGGAGACCGAAATCGAGATCGCGCGCGGCGTACAAGACCAGCTTTATCCGAAGGCGCCTCCGGTGATGGAGGGTCTCGAGGTGCTGGGGATGTGCCATCCGGCGCGCATGGTGTCGGGCGATTACTACGATTATCAACTGGTGGACGGTAAACTCGCGATCGCCATCGGCGACGTGGCGGGGAAAGGAATTTCGGCAGCCTTGTTGATGGCGACGATTCAGGCGGCGGTGCGGATGGAGCTGCGGGCGTCTACAGAATCGCTCAATGGGGCGATGAACGGCACGCGGTTTTCGACGGCACGGATGGTGAGCGAGCTGAATCTGCAACTGCACGCCACCACGTCGCCCGAAAAATACGCGACGTTCTTTTTCGCGATCTACGATCCGGTAACCGGGGTGCTCACTTATACCAACGCAGGGCACTTGCAGCCGGTGCTTTTCCGGGGAGGGGCAGCGACGCCGCTCGATGTCAACGGCACCGTGGTGGGTGCGTTTCCGTTCTCCAAGTACGAGGAGAGCAAGCTGGAGCTGCGCGCGGGCGATCTGCTGCTATGCTACACCGACGGCATCACGGAGCCGGAAAACGAATACGGCGAGATGTTCGGCGAGCAGCGCCTGATCGAGGTGGTGGCGAAAAATGCGGATCGCGACGAAGCGCGCATCATCGAGAGCGTGATGGAGCGCGTGCGCGAGTGGACCGGCGCGCCGGAGCTGTCGGACGACATGACGGTGCTGGTGGCGCGCAAACGGTGAGGGAGAATAGCTGCTATGCGCCGCCTTCGCAACTGGCTGATCGTGCTGGTCAGCGCATTTCTACTGGTCCTGACCGCTGGAACGCTGGGGTTCATCTGGATCGAGCACTATCCTCCGTTCGATGCCTTCTACATGACGCTGATCACCATCAGCACCGTGGGCTACGAGGAGCTGCATCCACTCAGTTTTCATGGCCGGATCTTCAACTCGTTTCTGATATTCTTCGGCGTGACGGTGATGCTGCTGGCGGTGGGCGGCATGACGCAGGTGATCATCGAGCTGGAGTTCACGCAATTTTTCGCGAAACGGCGGACCAGGAAAATGATTGACAAGCTGGAGGACCATATCATCCTCTGCGGTTTCGGGCGCGTGGGGCGCGGCGCCGCCCACGAGCTACAACGCGCCAAAGTTCCCTTCCTGGTAGTCGACAAAAGCGAGGAGCGCGTGGAATGGGCCATCCGGGAGGGCATGCTCGCGGTTCTGGCCGATGCCACCGACGATGAAACGTTGAAGCACGCCGGCATCCTGCGCGCCAAGGGGTTGATTGCGACGCTGCAGAGCGACGCGGACAATCTGTTCGTGATCCTTTCGGCGAAAGCGCTGAAGCCCGGGCTGCAAATGGCGGCGCGCGTGAATTCCGAGCAGAGTGAAAAGAAGATGCGGCTGGCCGGCGCGGATTACATTTTCGCGCCGTACGATATGACGGGCAATCGGATGGCGCAAGTGATGCTGAAGCCGCACGTTTTTCAGTTCATCGACTTCACCACGAAAAGCATGGGTCTGGACGTGGGCATCGAGCAGTTCAGCGTTTCCGCCTCGAGCGAGTTTGCCCGGAAGACGCTGCTTGAGACCAACATCCGCAAGGATCTGGGCGTGATCGTGCTGGCGATCCGGAAATCGGATGGGCAAATGCGGTTCAATCCGCCGGCCGAGGCGGAGATCGAAGCCGGCGATTATCTGATCGTGATGGGAGAACAGGCGAGCCTGCAGAAGCTGGAGCAGGTGCTGGGCGAGGTGCGAGCGTGAAAGTGCTGACCGCGGCGCAAATGCGCGAAGTGGACCGCAAGACGGCGGAGCGCGGCATCCCCAACCTCATTTTGATGGAGAACGCCGGCTGTCGCGTGGTGGAATTTTTGGAGCGCGAGTATGCGCCGCTGGCCGAGCAGCGGATCGTGGTCATATGCGGCAAGGGCAATAACGGCGGGGATGGGTTGGTGGTGGCTCGGCAACTTCATACGCGCATCCAGCCGAAGTGGCTGCGGGTGGTGTTGGGCGCCGATCCGAACGAAATGCGCGGCGATGCGCTCGAAAACTACAAAATGCTGAAGGCCGTCGGCGGCTATGTATGGCCTGGAGTCACCGAGGAGATGCGCATCGCAACGCTGGTGATCGATGCGGTGCTGGGAACGGGCGCCGAGGGGGCGGCGAAGGGGAAAGCGGCGGAGTTGATCGAGGCGATCAATACTCAGTTTCCTCTGGCGGAGGTGGTTTCGGTGGACGTGCCTTCGGGCGGGGCGGTACGCGCGAAGCATACGGTGACGTTCACGGCGCTGAAGCCCGCGTTGGTGCTTGCGCCCGAGTGCGAGCTGGCCGGGAAAGTGCATGTGGTGCCGATCGGAACGCCGCCCGAGATATTCGAAGGCGATCCGAGCATTCAGCTTGCATTAAGTGAGCCGAGCAAGTTCGCGGCGCTGTTTCGTGCGCGCGTGGCCGAGTCGAACAAAGGGCTGTATGGCCATGTGCTGACCATCGCGGGCGGGCGGGGGAAAACTGGTGCAGCGGCGATGTCGGGAGTGGCGGCGCTGCGGGCGGGCGCGGGACTTTCCACGGTGGCTTCCGCGGCGTCGGCGATAACGGCGATTTCGTCTTACGCGCCCGAAATCATGACCGAGCCCCTGGCCGAGACCGGCGAGGGCTCCATTGCGCCGGACCTTCCTGCTCTGGCCGCGATCACGGCGAAGAAGACCGTCATCGCGATTGGTCCGGGGATGGGGCAGCATCCGGAGACGGTGGAATTCATCCAGCGATTTGTTCAGGAGTCGAAGACGCCGATGGTGGTGGATGCCGATGCGCTGAATGCGCTCGCGGGGCAAGAGCTCGGGTTCGCCGGGCCGCGCATCTTTACTCCGCATCCAGGCGAGATGTCGCGGCTCACGGGCAAAACCATCGCCGAGATCCAACAGGACCGAATCGGCGCCGCCCGAGCGTTCGCGACAGAACACGGCATTTATCTGGTACTCAAGGGCAACCGTTCCGTAATCGCGTTCCCTGATGGACCGGTATGGATCAACCCGACCGGTTCACCAGCCATGGCGACCGGCGGCACCGGCGACGTGTTGACCGGAATGATCGCGGGATTGGTGGCGCAGTTTCCGGATCAATTGGAAAATGCGCTGCTGGCCGCGGTGTGGCTGCACGGGCGCGCGGGCGAGCTGGGCGCGGTGAAGCTGGGCGAGAAATCCCTGATCGCGACGGACCTGTTCGAGTTCCTGCCTGAGGCGATGCGTGAAGTCGCGAGTTTTTCACACCAATAGCGAAGAGGAGACCATCGCGCTGGGCGAGAAAATCGCGTCCGAATTGCCGGCGAAAGCAGTGGTGCTGCTAATTGGAGAGTTGGGCGCGGGAAAGACGACGCTGGCCAAGGGGATCGTGAAAGGATTGGGCGCCGCGCGGCCGGAAGATGTTTCGAGCCCGACGTTCACGTTAATTCACGAATACGGCCCGAGCGTTTATCACATCGATCTATATCGTTTGGACACGGCCGCGCAAGTGGCGACGCTCGGGTTGGATGAAATATTCGACCGGCGGGCGGTGGTGCTCATCGAATGGGGTGAACGGTTTCCCGAGTTGATGCCGGAGGATCGGTTCGAAATTCGGCTGAGAAGCGACGGAGAAAATTCGCGCGAGATCGAACTAAGGGTGCAAGCACGGGAGTACAATGGAGTCAACCCTCCCCCCGAATTGAGAGCTAGGGAATGAGTTCCGCACCACCTTTCGTTCATCTGCATTGCCACACGGATTATTCGCTGCTGGACGGCGCTTGCGAGATCGGGCAGTTGATGGACCTGGTGGTCGAGCAAAAGATGCCTTCGGTGGCGATGACGGACCACGGCAATCTTTTCGGCGCGGTGGAATTTTATAACGCGGCCAAGCAGAAGGGCGTGCATCCGGTGATCGGGTGCGAGGTGTACGTCTCGCAGCAGGGGCTGGCGAGCCGCAGTGAAACCGACCGCTACAACCACCTGGTGCTGCTGTGCGAAAACCAGGAAGGCTATCGTAATTTGCTGAAGCTGGTTTCGACGGCGTTCCTGGAAGGCTTCTACTACAAGCCGCGCATCGACAAAGACCTGCTCGCCGCACACTCCAAAGGCCTGATCGCGATGTCGGCGTGCCTGCGCGGCGATATCAACGAGACGATTCTCGCGAACCGGTACGAAGAAGCCAAGCGCCTGGCCTACGGCTACGCCGACATGTTCGGTAAAGGGAATTTTTTCCTAGAGATCCAGGATCACGGCCT
>JASHQT010000556.1 GCA_030039005.1 Bryobacteraceae bacterium | reverse complement strand
TTCGGAGCGCTGCTGCTGGCTGGGTTCTGGAACAAAAAGTTGGGAGTTCTCGGGGCTCTGGGATCGATTACGTCCTTTTTATGCACCGTCACGATCATTCCGTTCATGCCGGACGGCTGGGCTAAATCAGCCGGCGGGTTTCCGGCAATGGTTGGTAACGTTGCGTTCCTGATGAAAGATGTGGTCCTGCTGGCTGTCTCGGTGTACCTGCTCAAACAGGATCTTATGAGAGCCGCCGCTGCGGACCGAACTGCACAACACGAGGGCTCCCTTGCCGTCGCGTCGTTCGGAGAGTACACCGCAGCGGGTGCGGAAAGGACGATGAAATGAACAGAGAACCGGAAGAGTACGACCTGGTAATGCTGGGCAGCGGCTTCGGATCAAAATTTCTGGCGTGGACATTTGCGGAGCAAGGAAGACGGGTAGCCACGATCGAACGTAAATACCTCGGAGGCGCCTGCCCCAACATTGCCTGTCTGCCGAGCAAGAACATCATTCATAGCGCGAAAGTCGCGTCGTACTTTCGAAGGGGCAAGGAGTTCGGCATCTCCTCGGATGGCTTCACGGTAAATATGTCAGCCGTGCGTGACCGCAAACGCCGCATGGTTGCAGCGGATGTCGAGTTCCATCGCAACAAATACGCACAGAGCGGTGGGGAGTTGATCATGGGGTCTGGGAGGTTTACCGGAGCTCGAACCCTTGAAGTGAGCCTCGACGATGGAAAGACGCGTCGCCTGCGCGGGACGAATGTCGTCATCAGCACCGGCACGCGAGCGCGGCTCGACCCAATTCCCGGTCTTGCGGAGTCGCTGCCTCTCACGCATGTCGAGGCGCTCGAATTGGATGAGGTACCGAAGCATCTCATTGTGATTGGCGGCGGCTACGTTGGGCTCGAATTATCGCAGGCCCTGCGCCGCTTCGGCAGCGAGGTCACCGTGATCGAGCGGAACGGCCGCCTGGCGCACCACGAAGATGACGACGTGACGGAAGGCCTCCACGCGCTCTTCGAAGACGAAGGCATCAAGGTTGTTCTAAATGCCCGCATCCAACGTATATCGGGAAAGTCCGGCGACCACGTACAAGTTGTGTTCGGGGACGGCGGCAGGGACAAAACCATAGAAGGCACCCATCTGCTTGTCGCGTCGGGTCGCGCCCCCAACACCGAGGGTCTCGGCCTCGAACTCGCCGGGGTCGAGTTGACCAGGGACGCGTACGTGAAGGTCAATGAGCGGCTTGAGACGACCGCGCCCGGAGTGTGGGCTGTCGGCGATGTAACGGGCGGACCGATGTTCACGCACATCAGTTTTGACGATTTCCGGGTGGTCCGCGACAACATCAAGGGTGGGAACCATGTTACGACGAGCCGGCAAGTGCCGTTCTGTATGTTCACCGACCCAGAGTTGGCTCGCGTCGGTCTGAGCGAGAGACAGGCTCGGGATCGGGGCATCGCGTACCGGTTGTTCAAAATCCCCATGCAAGCAGTGCTGCGAGCGCACACGCTGTCTGAGACTCGAGGATTCCTCAAAGCGCTGGTGGAGATCGATGGCGACCGAATCCTCGGGTTTACCGCCTTCGGAGTGGATGGAGGGGAAATAATGTCCGCGATTCAGATTGCAATGCTTGCGGAACTGCCTTATACCAAATTGCGCGATGCGGTTCTGACGCACCCGACGTTAATGGAGGGCCTCATCTCGCTGTTTGCTTCCGCACCATCCGTGGTTGCGCGGACGGCTGACGCAGCCTGACGAAAGACGGATTCACGGAGAAGCGGAGGATGTGTCTTCGACTAGCGATCGGGCAGGAGAAGGCCGATTGGTGCTCGATCTCAGGAGCTCATTCTCATTGAATCTCGAAGCGAAGGAAAGGGGCCTTAATGATGGCAAGTGGAGCTAGCGTGCGCGCTATGTATGAGATTCAGAAACAGTCACAATACGGCTCCTACATCTATCTCGATGAGCTCGAATTGTCGCAGAGCCATCGAGAAATGCGGAACGAATTTGAAGGCATCGTGGGGTCGAGCCAGGCCCTACGTGGGGTGCTGGAACAAGTTAGGACAGTCGCACCTGCCGATTCCACGGTGCTCATCGAAGGGGAAACTGGTACCGGCAAAGAACTCATCGCAAATGCGATTCACGCCCACAGCCCACGCCGAAATCGCCCCTTTATCAAGCTCAACTGCGCGGCGATCCCTCTGGACCTTCTGGAGAGTGAACTCTTCGGTCACGAAAAGGGCGCTTTCACCGGCGCCGTAATGCAGAAGTTGGGTCGTTTCGAGATGGCGGACGGCGGCACGCTCTTCCTGGATGAGATCGGCGACATTTCTCTCCATTTGCAGACCAAGTTGCTGCGAGTACTGCAGGAACAGGCGTTCGAGCGGCTGGGCAGCACGCACACGCGGCAAGTGGATGTCCGCATTGTCGCGGCGACAAATCAGGACCTCGCAGACTTGGTTTCGAGTAAGCAGTTTCGAATGGACCTTTATTACCGGCTTAATGTTTTTCCGATCGCCCTTCCCCCGCTGCGCCAGCGATTGGAAGACATTCCTGTGCTGACAGCCCATTTTGTTCACAAATACGCTAACCGCATGTCCAAGCAGATCTCTAGGATTACGAACGACGGGCTGGATACTCTGATGGGCCACTTGTGGCCTGGAAACATCCGAGAGCTACAGAATTTCATCGAGCGCGCGGTAATTCTGACGAATAGCGACGTATTGCACCTGCCACCGCTGCGGCCCGCCATGCCGGGTCAGGCGGAGCCAGTGACCTTGGCGGAAGCGGAGCGGGATCACATATTGAAAGCGCTCCAGGACAGCGACTGGGTGGTCGGCGGCAAATATGGCGCCGCCGCGCGTTTGGGCGTGAAAAGAACGACGTTGCTCGACAAGATGCGTAGAGGCGGGCTCTACCGTGAGATGAGCCACCGATGCCTTTAGGAAGTGTGAGAGGTTCGCGGCTTGCTGCCATGGACGACGCCGGTATCGACGTAAACGGACCGAACTGAATCTGTCAGAAAGAAGGGATGAAATGATGCTCCTCACCAGTGTTCTCTTGTTCGCGGCTACCGCTCTCGCCCAGTCGTCTGATCGCTTGCCGGTGACTGACGCGCAGAAGATCGCCGACGCATTGCGCGCCGGTCCCGAATTCATCACCAAAATGAATCGGGTCGGCATCTCGTACATGTACGTGGGTGCATGGGTGAAGTCGGCGAAAAACCCTTCTGGCCTGGAGCATCACGTCGGTCCGCACCTAATGATTGTCAGTCCTCATCACGAAGACTTCCAAGGGCTCAATCGCGACGGATCAAATGGCATGCCCTACGTGGCGCATCTACCATGCCATGCGGAGCTATATCTGGTGATGGCAATTCGCGAGTGGGACGAACCGTAATTCCTGAGCGGGTGCGATTCGGTACGAAGAGGTTGATGGGCGAGAACATGATACAAACAGTTCGCGATAGCTTTCTCGATGGGAACCGCAGCCAGAACGTGGAATCATCAGCGCCGCACCTCTGGGCTGTGCTCCTGGCAGGCGGCGACGGAGTTCGGTTGCGAGATCTGACGCGAAGGATCGCAGGCGATTCCAGACCCAAACAATTCTGTCGAATCATCGGCGGCGAGAGTCTGTTTCGCCAGACGCGCACTCGGGTTGACCCTGTCTTCCTGCGCGATCGACAGGTATTCGTGTTTTCTCGCGTCCACGAAAGATATTATGCTGAGGATTTAAGCGACGCGGGCGATTCCCGCGTTATCGAACAGCCCGCGAATCGAGGCACCGGGATCGCGATTATTACGGCGCTTCTTCATGTCTTGCAACGTGATCCTTACGCTGTGGTCACGTTCTTCCCTTGTGACCATTTTTATTCCGATGACGACTCGTTTCGCTTAACGATCCGAGCTGCGGTGGAATGCGCGGAGCAGAATTCCGAGTCGATTGTCCTCGTTGGAGCCGCAGCCGAGTATCCCGAAGTCGATTATGGATGGATTGAACCGGCGTGGTTGTCTCGGAGTGTGTGGTTGGCCCGCTTGCGCGCGTTACTCGATTTTGGGAGAAGCCTCCCTTGGATCAAGCCCGCGACCTTTTGCGCCAGGGTTGCCTTTGGAACACTTTCGTTACTGTCGGACGCGCAACGGCATTCTTTGAGATGTTGTGTTCGCAGGTTCCCGAGGCAGTGCTTGCTGTGTCGCTGGCTATGACAAACGACACGCTCGATACCGCGTACCCAGCATTAGAAACCGTGGACTTTTCACGGGATGTTTTGGCGAACCTACCGAACAGACTCTTGGTTCTTCGTGACCGAACGTCAGGTTGGGCTGACCTTGGGAGCCCCGCTCGTGT
>JASHQT010000069.1 GCA_030039005.1 Bryobacteraceae bacterium | reverse complement strand
CCGGTTTCATCTGCGCGCAGCGGTGGAAACTGTGCTGGCGGAGAACAGCGTGGTCAACGGCGTGATGGCAGCCGGCGCGCATTGCTCAGCGGATTACTACATCTCCGCGCTGCCGTTCGAGCGCCTGCCCGCGATCCTTCCCGACCTCGATCTGGATCTGGAAGGCTTCGAGCACTCGCCCATTACCGGCATTCATTTGTGGTTCGACCGCCCGATCACCGATCTTCCGCACGCGACGCTGCTGGACCGCACCATTCAATGGATGTTCAACAAATCCGCCGGCCGCTACGTGCAGTTGGTGGTGAGTGCGTCGCGCCAATTGGTGGAAATGCCGCGCGGGGAAATCATCGCTCTGGCCCTGCGCGAGCTGGCGGAGTTTTTTCCGCTGGCGGCAGATGCCAAGCTCGAGCGCGCGCACGTGGTGAAGGAAATTCGCGCCACGTTTTCCGCACGCGCCGGCCTGGAGCAGGCGCGGCCCGCGAGTGCCACGCAGTTCGGAAACCTGTTCCTGGCGGGCGACTGGACGCGCTCCGGCTGGCCGCCCATCATGGAGAGCGCGGTTCGCAGCGGGTACCTCGCGGCCGAAGCCGTAACACGCGCCGCCGGTTCGCCCAAGAGTTTTCTGCGACCCAATATTGCGTAAAGGCATATTATGGACCTATGCGCGCGCTAATTTTATCGATGACTTTGTCGCTCGTCCTACTGGTTCCGATGCTCGCCGTCGACATGACTACCTTGACGATCTCGGTACACAGCCTCGGCGGCAAGCCGATCGAAAGTGCGAGCGTCATCGTGAAGTTTGTCCAAGGGCGCTCCAAGACCAAGTTCGGCAAGAAAATCCGCACCGAGTGGGAGCTGCGCACGAATCAAGACGGCATGGTCAAGATTCCTCCCATCCCGCAGGGCACCATCCTGGTGCAAGTGATTGCGAAGGACTATCAGACGTTCGGGCAGAACTTCGACGTGGACCAGGAAGAGAAAACGCTCGACATCAAGCTGAATCCCCCGCAGCCCCAATATTCGGCGCACTGAGCTTGCGCAACTAAGCTTGCGGGTTCACTATCGCCGCGATCACGTCGATTTCGATTCCCACGTCGCGTGGAAGCTTGGCCGCCTGCACGGTGGATCGCGCAGGTGGATTTTTCGGGAAGTAGCGCTGGTAGGTTTCATTCATGGGGTTGAAGTCCCCCATGTCCTTAAGGAACACCGTGGTTTTCAGGACGGTATCGAGCGACGCGCCGCACGCCTCCAGCACGGCCTTGATGTTCTCCAGGACGCGCTCGGTTTGCGCGGAGATCCCGCCTTCGATCAACTTGTTGCTGGCCGGGTCGAGCGCGATCTGGCCGCTCAGATAAGCCAACCCGCCGTACACCACCGCCTGCGAATACGCGCCCTGAGCTTTGGGCGCTTTGTCCGTCAAAACAATTTTCTTCATATCTGCAAGGTTCCCACCAATTGTTGTACGTTAGCCACGCCTTCCCGCGCTAAATAATCGTCCAGCTCGCGCGCGATACGGCAAGGCGATTGCGGATCCCAGAAGTTCGCCGTGCCCACCTGCACGGCCGTCGCGCCGGCGACCAGGAATTCGGCCGCATCTTCGCCCTTGCGAATGCCGCCCAGGCCGACCACGGGAATTCGCACGGCTTGCGAAGCTTCGTATACCATGCGCAGCGCGATGGGCTTGATGGCCGGTCCCGACAATCCGCCGAAGCCCGCGCCGATCCTCGGCCGCCGCGTGTGCGCATCGATGGCGAGGGAAACGAACGTGTTCACCAGGCTGATGGCGTCGGCGCCGGCGTCTTCCGCGGCCTTGGCCAGCGGCTCGATGCGCGCAACATTCGGCGACAGCTTCACGATCAGCGGCCGCCGCGCGAGCGGCCGGACCATGGCAACCAAATCGGCGAGCAGCGCCGGATCGCTCGAAAAATAAATGCCGCCGTGCTTGGTATTGGGGCACGAAACGTTCAGTTCGTATCCGGCAACGCCTTCGGCATCCTCCAACACGCGGATCACTTCGGCATAATCCTCCGGCGCGTAGCCGAAGACGTTGGCGAAAATCGCGGTGCGAAAGCGGCGCAAGGCGGGCAGCTTTTCCGCGATGAAGGCGCACACGCCGACGTTTTGCAGGCCTATGGAATTGATCATGCCGCCTTCGGCTTCCCACAGCCGCGGCGGTGGATTGCCTACGATGGGCTCGCGCGAAAGCCCCTTCACCACGATGCCGCCCATCGCGTTCAAATCCGCGACAGTTGCGAATTCGATGCCGTAGCCATACGTGCCCGATGCCGCAATCACCGGATTTTCGAGTGGGATGCCGCACAAGTTCGTCTGGAGGCGACCCATTCTTAAGAGCCTAATCAGCCATTGAGCCACTGCGCCAGCTCAGCGGCCGGGCAGCGGATTCCTACGTAAAACGTCCCGAAGAGCGCATAATCGGCGCTCACTTCGTCGAAGCGCATTTCGTAGATCAGCTTCTTGAACACCAGCGGATCGTCGGCGAACAGGTCCACTCCCCACTCCCAATCATCGAACCCGATCGATCCGGAAATGATCTGCTTCACTTCGCCCGCGTAGCGGCGGCCCACCATCCCGTGCTCGTGCATCTGGCGCTGGCGCTCGGCCATCGGCAGACGATACCAGTTCTTCAGCTCGCCGCGTTTACGGTCCATGGGGTAAAAGCACAGGTATTTATGCGGCGGCATGTCGGGATAGAGGCGAGGCGCCATGGCTTCGCGCTGGCGCGCCATCACTTCTTCGATCCCAGAGTTCCATTCGGGCGAAAACGGCGCGATGCCGCGCTCGGCGAGACTGCCGTAGGTCTTGAGGCTGGATTCATACAGCCCCAGTTCCACCACCGACAGGTACGACGACGCGGGTTCCAGATAATCCCACAGCCGCAGCCCCGCCAGGCGCCGCTCCACCTGGTTCAGTTGGTCGAACGAACGTCGGAAGTGCAGCAGGATCAAATCGCCCTTGTGGCCCAGCAGCGAAAAGGCCGCGCTTTGCCCGCCCGCGTCGCGCTCCATTTCAGCCAGTGCGACGGCGGCTTCGTGCGCGATTTCGGTGCGGTCGGAGGGGTCGAGCTGCTTCCAGGCGGTCCAGCGCATGCGCAGCATCTGGTGCAACATGCTGGAGCCTTCGAGCGTGAGCGGTACGGCCGGCAACTGCTCGGCGGCGGTGGCCGGCGGGGCGTTGGTGATTACGGACATAGCGGGAACCTGCTGTTATTCTATCGAACGGGTGATGGGCAATTTGGCCGGACAAATCCTTTCGGCGGCTTCGGGACTACTTGTCCAAGTGGACTTGCATCCGGGCTGCAGACCAAAGATACAACGGTGGCTGTTCTAGCGACTCCGCATGGCTTCAACCCCATGAGACGTCAAGCTCCGGAAGTAGGTTGGGAGTCGTCAAGACGTATTCGTGACGGTCGAGCATCGTACCGTCGAAACACCGTTTCGCACCTTGACGGGCCACGCCTATTTTCTTGAATCCCAGTTTCTCCACGATGCGCCGGCTGGGCTCGTTTCCGTCGAAATACCCGATGCTGATTGCCTTCGCGCCAAGGTGGCCGAACGCGTAACGAATCGCTGCATTTGCCGCCTCCGTAGCCATGCCCTGTCCGGCATATTTAGGCGCCACCCAATATCCGGTCTCATAGACGTCGGGCTCATCGGTAACATCCAATGCGGTTCGCACAACGAAATCCCCGTTGAACCTATGGAACCCAGCCAATGCGATTCCGGCTTGGGTCTGGTAATCGATCGTTCGTCGAATAGAGTCTTCCATCGCCTGCCGCGACCGTTGATCGTCGAAGGCCCAAGACATCCAACGTTGCAAATCGGGGCACGCGTCTTCCTTAGCGGTCTGGATAGGATCCAAATCGCGAAGAGTGGGCGGACGCAAAACCAGGCGCGGCGTCACGATGGGCATCAAATGGCGCATAGGGCGGCTTCGCTGAAATTGTAGCGACTCATGAAGGTGGAAGAGGGCGCAGCTCGCACGCCACCGCAACTGCAGGTACCAGCATCCGGTAACAGCCCGACGGCGGCGCACGTCACCCTGTTATGATGAGCGTTCGCTATGCCTGATCTCCATTCGGAATATGCTCCGATGTCCGACGCGGTCACCAACTCCATTCGCGTGGAGGTGATGTCCCGCCATTCGCCGGAAAACTCGCGCTTGCAGCAGGGCGAATGGGTTTTCGAGTATACCGTCCGTATCACCAATCAGGGCAGCGACACCGTGCAACTGGTCAGCCGTCATTGGATCATCACCGACGCGCTCGATCACATCGAGGAAGTGCAAGGCCCGGGCGTAGTCGGCGAGCAACCCATCCTGGCGCCGGAGCAGTCCTTCCAATACTCCTCCTGGTGTGCGCTCAAGACTCCCACCGGGACAATGCGGGGCACCTACCAGATGGTCCGCGAGGACGGCGAACGGTTCGACATCGAGATCGCGCCGTTCGGCCTGAAGGCGCGATACACGGTCCATTAAATTCCTGCGAATTTCCCCGCCCGCGGCGCACTGTAGGGCATGAAAACTTCTGTCTCCGTTCTTCTCGCCGGCGCCCTAATCCTGGGCGCGGCTTCGTTGTCCTTTGGCGAATCTCGCAAGACCGATCACAGCGCGAATCGTCCCGCGAGCGGTCACAAGTCTCGCACGCATCACCAGAGCAGCGGGTCGCGGCATAGCACCAACTCCGGATCAAAGACTCATAGCAATATTCCATCGAACTGAACTGAGCAAGCTCGCAGCGGCGCGTGCTACGTTGTCTGGTTGCCCGCGCCTCCATTTTCATCCCGGTTGAACTGGGAACTCGCGCCCAACCGGCTGAGCCGAGCGCTGGAAGAGAAACGGTCGGCGGGTGCGCCGGTCCTGGACCTGACGGAGTCGAATCCCACGGCCGCCGGACTGCTGTATCCTTCCGAGGCGATTCTCTCCGCGCTCGCCGATCCGCGTGCGCTGCGCTATGAGCCTTCCGCCGCTGGAATCGCGGCCGCGCGCACGGCGGTCTCCGAGTATTATTCGGCCGCTTTAAATCGCAGCGTCGCGCCGGACCGGATTCTGCTGACCGCCAGCACCAGCGAAGCTTACGCGTTCGTGTTTAAGCTGCTGGCCGATGCGGGCGACGAGGTGCTGGTCCCGCGCCCCTCGTATCCGCTATTTGAGTTTCTGGCCGCGCTCGATTCGCTGCGCGTGAATCAATACCCGCTCGCCTACGACGGCCGCTGGACCATCGATTTCGACGCGCTGGCCCGCTCGATTTCCGGCCGCTCACGCGCCATCGTCCTGGTGAACCCTAATAATCCAACGGGTTCATTCCTGAAACCATCCGAGCTTGCGCCGCTCCTCGCGCTTTGCCGCGCCCACGGTCTCACGCTCATTTCGGACGAAGTTTTCGCGGATTATCTGATCGATGCAGAGACACCGCTGATTCGTTCGCTCGCCGATGTGGATGAAGTCCTCACATTTTGCCTGAGCGGGCTTTCCAAAGTGGCTGCACTCCCACAGCTCAAACTCGGCTGGGTCGTAACCGGCGGACCATCCGGCTTGCGCCAGACGGCTTTCGAGCGCCTGGAGCTGATCGCCGACACGTATCTTTCCGTCGCCACGCCGGTGCAATGGGCCGCGCCTCGATTGCTCGGTCTGCGTGGCGAACTCCAGCGCCAGATCCTCGAGCGCGTCGAAGCCAATCGTTCCTTTCTGGCCGGACAGATCGGTCCCGCGTCTCCCTGGCGGCTGCTCGCGGCTGAAGGTGGATGGTACGCGATTCTGGAAGCGCCGCGAATCTATCCGGAAGAAGAATGGGTGCTGAAGCTGCTGGCCGAAGACAATGTCCTGGTCCAGCCCGGTTTCTTCTTCGATTTCGATCGCGAGGCGTTCTTGGTGGTGAGTCTGCTGACGAGGGAGCCGGCCTTCCGCGAAGGCGTCGAACGGATGCTAGCCCGGGCTTAACAGCCCGGCTTAAACCACGCTTTAAGCGGGTCCCTCGATGCCGGCGTCGGACGCGGCGGCGATTCGCGCGTTCGCCAGTCCCATCAATTTGTCGCAACAGCCGCTCATGGAGATTTTCAAGTCCCGCAGCGATAGTCCGGAAAAATGCAAGCGTGGAGGCTGATGATGGTCCGGGCAGCGGAGGCCGCGTAGTTTATCCCGGGTCCACTGCTTGAACCGGCCGGCTTCCTGGCGCTCGAAGTCCGTCACGCAAAACATTCTATCACCTTCCTGTTCAAAACACGACGATCCTATTTTGTGCTTGAGACGGGCAGAGTCGGTGGGAATGCCCCCCGGCGCGAGGCCCGAACCAGAGGAAGCCCCCTGAAATCAGCCCGGACCGCGGGTTTGGGAGGACTTTTGGGGGCTTGACAAGACGTTCCCCATGCTTAGAATGGGGATAATCTCCTACTTTCTCTATGCAGCCCTGTAATCACAACCGCACGGAAATCCTCGCCAGACGCGACGGTGTGGATTATGTCCGATGCCTCGATTGCGACCAGGTGTTCGAAGCCGAAGACCTGGAAAGCATTGTCCCCGCTTACGACGAGGACGACCAACCCGCCGCATAAATCGTTCCCCCTAACGCCGGTGAGATTTTTTCGGCGTAATTAGTACAACTTTGCTATCCGGAACGCTCTATGAGTTTGATCCCCGCGGCTCATAGAAGCTTCGAACGGAACCTGCGATCCTATGTTTAGCCAGACAGAGTTTAGCCAGACGGAACCCTTCACCGGGGATCGGAACACCCTGAGTTTAAAAACCATGACGCCTTTTCGCATCGTCGCTATCGGAGGAGGCACCGGGCTCTCCACCCTGCTCAACGGGTTGAAGCATTACGCCCGCGAACCTCGCGAAGTGGAAATCACTGCGATTGTTACGGTTACCGACGATGGAGGCAGTTCCGGCCGCCTGCGCCGCGATTTTGACGTCCTGCCTCCCGGCGATATTCGCAACTGCATGGTGGCTCTATCGGAAGACGAAGGCCTGCTATCCAAGCTGTTCCAGTATCGCTTCCGTGGCGGGAGGGGTCTCAAAGGTCATAGTTTCGGCAACCTTTTCCTAACTGCCCTGACAAACTTGACAGGGGATTTCGCACAAGCCGTCAAGGTCTCCTCGGAGGTTCTGGCAAGCCTGGGCCGCATCTATCCGGCCACCACCACCAATGTCGTGCTGGAAGCGGAGTTGGAAGACGGCTCCGTCGTCCAGGGGGAGACCCGGATCGGAAAGAGCCGCTCGCGCATCAGCCGCCTCCGGCTGAAGCCGCGCCACTGCCGCCCGCTTCCGGAAACTCTGGCGGCCATCGATGAGGCCGATCTCATCACGTTGGGCCCCGGCTCGCTGTTCACGAGCGTGATTCCCAACCTTCTGGTGGATGGAATCGCGTCCGCCGTCCACAACAGCCGGGCTCTAAAGGCCTACTTTGTCAACCTGATGTGGCAGCCGGGCGAGACCATCGGCTTTCGCGCCTCCGATCACGTGGAGGCGATTCATCGCCACGCCGGCCGGCCATTGATCGACGTCGTGGTGGTCAACACGCGGGCGATCAATCCGCGCCAGAAGCGCAAGTACGCCGCCCAAAAAGCGCGGCCGGTGCTGAACGACGTGGAACGCCTGGCCGAGATGGGATTGCAGGTGGTGGCGGCCGATCTGCTGGCTTCCGGCAACGTCGTGCGCCATGATCCGCGCGCCTCCGCCGAGGTTGCACTACAATTGGCAAAGCGGGGACAAACGGCCCGCCGGAGAGTGAGTGTCCTTACGAGAGCCTGAAGCGATCCGACGTTGGGGCCGGCCTGACCGCACGGCTCACCCCCAGCCCTACCCCGGGCCCTGCCTCCAGCCGCACCAATGACATCCCCGACGAATGTGGTGATCCTGGCGGCGGGTCTGGGCACGCGGATGAAATCCAAGCGCGCCAAAGTGCTGCACCGCGCAGGCGGCATGACGTTAATCGAGCACGTGGTCCAGACCGCCCGGGCCATTGCGCCTGCAGGCAACATCACGGTAGTGATCGGTCATCAGGCCGAGCAGGTGCGCGCGCTGCTGGCGCCCGCCGGAGTGCGCTTCGTGGAGCAGAGCGAACAGAAGGGAACGGGCCACGCCGTGCTCGCCTGCCGGCCGGCGCTCGAATCCGAGCCGGGTTACGTCGTCGTGTTATATGGCGACTGCCCGCTGCTTTCCTCGGCGACTCTGACCGAGTTGGTTCGGCGGCAAACCTCTAGTGATGTCGCCGCAACGCTGATCACGACGCGTCTCGCCGACCCCACCGGTTACGGCCGCATCGTCTTCGGCGAGCAGGGCGAGGTTCGCGCCATCGTGGAACACAAAGCCGCCACGCCCGCGCAGCTTGCCATCCCCTTCATCAACTCCGGCATCTACTGTTTTCGCGCGGACCTGCTGTGGAGGCATCTGCCCGAAATCCGGCCCGACAATCCGGCGCAGGAATATTATCTGACCGATATCGTCGAGATCTTCGGCCGCGCCAGACACACCGTCGCCGCCATGGAACTGGACAACCCCGCGGAACTGCTAGGGATCAACACGCGCGCCGAGCTGGCCGCCGTCGACAAGATCTTTCGCGATCGCAAAGTGCAGGAGCTGATGCTGGCTGGGGTGACCATCGAGAAGCCCGAGACGGTGACCATCGACGCGTGCGTGCGCATCGGCGAGGATTCCACCGTGGGCCCGTTCGCTCAGATCCTCGGCCGCACCGAAATCGGCGAGGAATGCCGCATCGGCGCGTGCTCCATCGTCGAAAATTCCAGGCTGGCCTCGGGCGTGGAGGTGTTGCCGTTCACTTCTATTACGGATTCACACGTGGAATCGGGCGCGCGGATCGGCCCCTACGCGCGCTTGCGGCAAGGCAACCGGGTCGGTGAAAGCGCGCACATCGGCAACTTCGTCGAGCTTAAGAACACGCGCATGGGCGCGGGCGCGAAAGCCAATCATCTGGCGTACCTGGGCGATGCCGAGATCGGCGAGCGCACAAACATCGGCGCTGGCACCATCACGTGCAATTACGACGGGGCTGCGAAACACAAAACCGGGATCGGCAAAGACGCGTTTGTGGGCAGCAATTCGACACTCGTCGCCCCGCTCGAGATCGGCGACGGAAGCTACATCGGCGCGGGCTCGGTGATCACCGATACGGTCCCGCCGGAGGCGCTGGCGCTCGGCCGCGCGCGGCAGACCAACAAAGAAGGCTGGGCCGCGAAGAGAAAAAAGAAGAAAAGCTAGGGCGTCTTTTTACCTATTGATTCTTGCTCGTCGTTTTGGCGCGCACCACCACCAGGCGCGCGACATCGCCGTCATCGGTGGAAATATAACCCACGGTCACTTTGACGTGCATGCGGAGCTTGCCTTCGATGCGCGTATCGGATTGGAGCAGGAAACTGCGCTTCTCGTGCTTGCCCAGGATGCTGCGCGAGACCGTGATTTTGGTGGCCGTCAGCTCGATCACGGGACCCGAGAACGTCTGGTCATACTTGGGCTCGTGCTGGCTGTCCGCGGGGGCCGTGGACTTATTCAGGCTAGCGTCCTCTTGGGCCCCACCCTGCGCCCACCCGCCGGCCGCGACGAGCGCCCCCGCACCGAACACAAGAGCCGCGATACGGAGCCGCACACTTGCATCATAAACCAACCCGGTGAATAGAGAGCCGGGGTTGGGAATTAAACATTCTCAATGAATTGAGCGCTTTAGAGTTAGCGGGTTAGAGGGCAGCAGAAAACGCGGGAACCGAAGAAGCCGCGCCAACGAACGGAGCGTCCCTCGATGTCCAGGGCCGCGCTTCCTGGAGTTCCTCCGGCTGCGGGCGTGTCGGGCCGAGCTGCACGAGGCGGACGGGCAAATCACATAGGATTTGGATCCGCCTTGTGGCGTTTCTCCGCAGCGTAGCTAGGGCGCGGGGACCCCTTTCCAAACAGCGGATGAAGAGTGGGCGAAGAATGCACGCAGGGAGGGGATAAGCCCTGCAAAAATGAGATCCTCTCACTTTCTGGAGGCCCAGGCGCAAACTGATACACTACCTGGGTAAGGTCGAACGGGTCGGTCATGGCGATTTCCGGCATCAAAGATTCGCTCAAGGAAAAAGGCGTGCGGCTGACGCGGCAGCGCAAAATCCTGTTGGACCTGATCGATGAATCCGGCCAGCACCTGGACGCCGAGCAGCTGTTCACGCTGGCGCGCGAAAAAGATCCCAAGCTGAACCGCGTGACTGTGTATCGCACGCTCAAGCTGCTGAAGGAAGGCGGTCTGGTGGATGAGCTGGACCTGATGCATCACTCCGGGGACCAGCACTACTACGAGACGCGGCTCAAGCAGGAACACGCCCACGTGATTTGCCTGCGCTGCGGCAAAATCGAGGAATTTTTTGGCGATTTGCTGCAAAAGATGCGCGAACAGATCGAGACGCATTTCGGTTTTGAGGTCGTGCTGGCGCGCACGGAAGTGGGCGGCTACTGTTCGCATTGCCGCGTGCTGCGCGCCAAGGAGCTGAGCGAGGCGGGCGAACCGGAGAGCGCGGCTCCTAACAGGCGGTCAGCCCAGCCCCGGGGCCATGGATGACGCCGGGCGGAGAAGCGTCCCCTTCCGGCCGGGCGCCGGCGCTGGCGGTGATGAATCCCTCCGGCAACCGCAGCCGCGTGAGCATCGATGCCGTGCCGTTCCTGATCGGGCGGCAGGGCGAAAACAACCTGGTGCTGCGCGACAACCGCATCTCGCGCAGCCACGCGCGGATTTCATCGCATAACGGCGATTACGTCATCGAGGACCTGGACAGCCGGCACGGCGTTTTCGTGAACGGGCAGCGCATCAAGCAGCACAAGCTGCGGGAAGGCGACCGCATCGATTTCGGCTTCCCGGATTCCTACCGGCTGGCGTTCACTCTGCAGGAAGACGAGCTCAACCGGTATCTCGGGGCGATGGCCGGGCAGGCGGGGACCGGCGCGAACAGCCTGGCCAAGCTGCGGTCTCTGGTGGAAGTGGCGCGCGCGCTGCAAAGCTCGCTATCGACGCAAGACGTGCTGACCGCGGTGGTGGACGCGGCGCTATCGGTGACCGGGGCCGAGCGCGGATTCCTGCTGCTCGGCAAGAACGATCAACTGGAAGTAGCGGTGGCGCGCGACCGGCGCGGAATGCCGCTGGATCAGTCCGACTTGGGTGTGCCGCGTTCGCTGATCAACCGGGCGCTGCGCACGCGGCGCGATCTGCTGTCGATGACGTTCGATCCTCAGGGCGCCGAGGGACTCCGGCCGGAGATGTCGGTGGCCGACCTGGAGCTGCGCAGCGTGGTGTGCGTGCCGCTGATCCAGGTGCGGACCGGCTCGATGCAGGAGACCGTGGCCACTTCGCTAAACAACACTGTGGGTGTGTTGTACATGGATTCGCGCGTGGCGGCGGCGGATCTGTCGGCGGGGAACCGCGAGATTTTGCAAACGCTGGCGCTCGAAGCATCGACGATTCTCGAAAACGCCCGGTTGCTCGAAGAGGAGCGTGCCAAGCAGCGGCTGGAAGAAGAGCTGAACATCGCGCGCAGCATTCAGAGCGGCTTGCTGCCGAGTGAACTGCCGTCCGAGGGCTGGTTTCGCGCCGTGGGGTCGAGCATCGCGTCACGGCAGGTGGGCGGCGACTACTTCGACGTGCGGCAGGCGGGTCCGGATCGCTATGCGTTCATGATCGCCGATGTTTCCGGTAAAGGCGTCAGCGCGGCGCTGCTGGCGGCGCTGCTCGAGGGCGCGTTCGTTTTCGCGTCCGAGGGGAATTTGCCCATCGAGGAAATGATGTCACGCGTGAACCGCTTCCTGATCGAGCGGGCGCGCGGAGAGAAATACGCGACGGTGGTGTACTGCACGCTCGACCGGAGGGGCGAACTGCGCTGGTCCAACGCCGGGCATCCCAAACCGGTGCTGGTGCACGCCGATGGACGGCTGGAGCGGCTGGAGAGCACGGGCATGCCGATCGGGATGCTGGATATCGCGGTGTACGAAGTGAAAACCATCCAGCTTCAGCCGGGCGACAAGCTGGTGTTGTTCAGCGACGGATTGTCGGAAGCAGCCAACGCCGGCGGCGAGTTTTTCGAGAAACGAGCTTTGCAGGAATTCCTGTGCGCGCACGCGGGAATCGGATGCGCGGAACTGCACGCCAAATTATCGGAGGCGGCCGAAGATTTCAGCGAAGGCAGCGAGCAAGCCGACGATATCACGATGCTGGTGGTAGAGTACCAATAAAAGCGTACCCGTAACACAATTCGTATCGCTGCCGATACGCATCCATGGGGGAACACCCTTTGAAGCGATGGACATTGGCGCGCAGGACTCTGTTCTTACTTGTCGCGAATTGGATGCTGTGTTTGAGCGTGGCGGCATTTCTGTTGTCCCGGCTGAATTCCGTTTCACGAGCATATGCACAGGTGGCGCGCGAGGACGACGCGGCGCGCGTCCTGCAAGTGACGTTCAAAAAGCAGGTGCAGGAGTGGAAGGACATCCTGCTACGCGGATTCGAAGCGTCGGCCCTGCAGCAGTATTCCATTGCTTTTCACGACCAGGAGAAGGCCGTGGCTTCACAGGCGGCGCAACTTCGAGCGGCGCTGGACGATAGCGAGGCTCGGAGTCTGATAGAGCACTTCGCGTCTGCCCACCAGACCATGTCCGCGAAGTACGCCGCCGCTCTGAAACGGTTCGAAGACTCCCAAGGCCGGAATCCGCATGGCGCCGATGCGCTGGTTCAGGGGCAGGATCGCGCGCCGACGGATCTGATCGATCGCGTCGTGGTTCTGATGGCCCGGCGGCAAGAACAGTTGGCGAGCTCGGTGAGAAGCAGCTCGCTCACGATGGCGGCGGTGCTGCCGATCCTGATCGCCGCGTTTGCCACCACGTCGCTCGTAATGCTGCGGCGGATCAACGGCCTGTTGGGGCGCACTGTTGCGGAGATTCGCAGCAGCGCCGAACAGGTTGCCGTGGCAGCGGCACAGGTCTCCTCCTCCACCCAAGCGCTCGCCGCGGGGGCTACCAAACAAGCGGCCGCTCTGGAAGAGACCACGGCCACGATGAGTGAGATGAGCGCGGCCACGAATCATAACGCCGAAGCGGCGCGGGAATGTTCCGAGCTCCTGGCGCAGGCGCAGGAGATCGGAAAAGGCTGGCGAATCGCCGCCGAGGAACTCGCCCAGACCATCAACTCCATCAATTCCTCCAGCGGAGAAATGTCCCGGACTCTAAAGGTGATTGACGATATCGCGTTCCAAACTAATCTACTCGCACTCAATGCAGCCGTGGAGGCAGCGCGGGCAGGCCAAGCGGGCACGGGCTTCGCGGTAGTGGCTGATGAAGTACGGACGCTGGCCCAGCGCTGCGCGGAAGCGGCGAGATCCAGCACCGATCTCATCCACCGAAACATCGCGGACGCCAAGGAAAGTAACATGCGTTTGGAGCGGCTGGAAAATTCGCGAGCTCAAAGCGGGAGCGTTCGCGACACTGTCAAGAATCTCGCCGACACCGTCGCCCAACACAGCGCTGACCAGGCGAACGGAGCCGAGCAGATCGCCAAGGCGATCGCGGAGATGGAACTAGTGACGCAATCCACCGCGGCACATGCCGAGCAAGGCGCCGCCGCGGCGGAGCAGTTGGCCGCCGAGTCTGAAAGCATGAAGAGCGCGGTTCAGGAGTTGGCGGCGCTGGTGGGTTAACAGCGAATCGCCGGATCAACCGGAAATTTGATAGACCGCGTGAATCCCGCCCGTATCCAAGGAGTGCTCCATGCGAAAGCCGAGTTCGTGGCAGACGCGCTGCATGTGGATATTTTCCGGCAGAATTTCCGCAATGACGCGCGCCATTTTTTCCGAACGGGCGATGTCCACCAGACGGCGCGACATTTCGGTGCCAAGACCGCGGCCCTGGTATTCGTCGGTGATCAGCACTGCCAGCTCGGAATCGGAGGCGTCGACCTTGCGCAGGCGCGCGACGGCCAGGATTTCGTGCTCGCCGGTCTCCTGATCCGTGTGGTCGGCCACGAGCGCGATGTCGCGATCGTAATCGCTGAAGCAGACACGGATCAAACGGTCGTGCGAGACTCTGGAGTCGAGATCGATCAAATGGAAATAGCGCAGGTAGACGCTGCGCTCGGATAGATGCGTGTGGAAGCGGGCGATGAGCGGCTCGTCTTCGGGGCGAATGGGACGGATGACGACATCGGTGCCGTCGGGAAATTTCCAAGGCTCGACGTACTGCCCGGGATACGGCCGGATGGCGGGGCGCGGCAGAACGGCCGTGTCCGCCGGATGCAGAACCACGCGGGCATCGAGCGCAGCGATGCCATCGGGAGAAGCGAGCAGCGGATTAATATCGATTTCCTTGATCCAGCTTTGGTCGGTGACCAAGTAGCTGAAGTGCACGATCAGCCGCTCCAGAGCGTCCAGATCCACGGGCTTTCGGCCGCGCACGCCTTTCAGGGCCGTGAGGATTTTGGTGCGTTCCATCATGCGGCGCGCAAGCGTGGTGGTGAGCGGTGGAAGCGCGACCGCGCGGTCCTTGTAGACTTCGACAAGCTGGCCGCCGCCGCCGAATAGGATGACGGGGCCGAACTGCGAATCGATGCTCGACCCGAGGATGAGCTCGTAGCCTTCGGTGCGCACCATGCGCTGCACGGTGACGCCGAGAAAATCGGATCCATGCGCGACTTTCGCGACCGACTCGGCGATCGCATTATAAGCAGCGCGCACGGCCGCTTCGTCCGTAAGATTGAGGCGCACGCCGCCGACGTCGGTTTTGTGCGTGATGGTTTCCGAGTGCAGCTTGAGCACCACGGGATAGCCCAGGCGCGCGGCGGCTTGGACGGCTTCGTCCGAGCCGGTGGCGATCTCGGTGACGGTCACCGGAATGCCGTAAGCCGCCAGCAGATTTTTCGACTCAGCTTCGGTGAGCAGCGTGCGGCCACGCGCCCGGGCGTTGGCGATAATGGACGCGGCGCGCGCAGCGGCGTCTTCGGAAGTGAGCACGTCGATCGCGGTGGGCGTCTCGTAGAGCGCCTGAAGGCTGGCGCTGAATCGCCACATGAATTCGAAGACGCGGGCGGCGGAATCGGGATACGGGTAAACCGGGATTCCGGCCTGGTTGAGGATGCCTTCGCCGGCTGCGACGTCGACGCCGCCCATCCAGCTCGCGATGAGCGGCTTGGTCGACGATTTCGGAAGCGCGGCCAATTGCCGGGCGACGGCCGAGGGATCGGTGACAGCCTGGGGCGCGAGAATCACGAGCGTGCCGTCGGTGGTTGGGTCGTTTACCACAAGATCCACCGCTTTTGCGTATTTTTCGGGAGTAGCGTCGCCGAGAATATCGACCGGGTTTCCACGGCTCCAATGCGGAGGCAGGAACGAATCGAGCTGTTCGATGGTGGCGGGCGCGAGATCGGCCAACTGGCCGCCGTGCGTCAACAACGCGTCAGTGGCGAGCACCGCGGGTCCGCCGGCGTTGGTCACGATGCCCAAGTGCGGGCCTTTCGGACGCGGCTGTTTATCGAGCGCTTCGGCCAAGTAGAACAGCTCGGCGATGGTATCGACGCGCAGGACGCCACAGCGGCGGAAAGCCGCGTCGAGAACGTCGTCCTGTCCAGTGAGCGCGCCGGTGTGCGAAGCGGCGGCTTTGGCGGCGGCCTTGGTGCGGCCGGGTTTGATGACGATGATGGGCTTCGAGAGCGCGACTTCGCGGGCGGCCGACAGAAAGCTGCGCGCATCGCCGACCGATTCCATGTACAGCACGATGCTGCGCGTCTTAGGATCGTCGCCCAAATACTGGATCAGGTCGCCCCATCCGACGTCGAGCATGGAGCCGATGGAGATGAAGGCGCTGAAGCCGACCATTTCGCGCCGGCTCCAATCGAGGATCGCGGTGCACAGCGCACCGCTTTGGCTGATGAAGCCGAGATGGCCGGGCCGCGCCATGGCGCTGGCGAAAGTGGCGTTGAGCTTGTCGTGCGGGCTCATCAAGCCCAGGCAATTGGGGCCCACGATGCGCATGCCGCCTTCGCGCGCTTCTTTGAGGATCTGATCTTCGAGCACGGCGCCGCGTTCGCCGATCTCACGAAATCCGGCGGAGATGACAATGGCCGCGGGAATGCCGGCGTCGGCGCACTCGCGGACAACGCCCGGAACCGTGGCCGCGGGAGTCGCGATCACGGCGAGATCCACAGGCAGGGGAACATCGGCGATGCTGTGGTAACAAGCAAGACCCAGCAGCGTGTCGCGCTTGGGATTCACGGGATAGATCACTCCCGGGAATGCGGCGTCCTTGAGGTTGGTGAGGAGGGAGCGGCCCACACTGTGCGGCGCTTCGGTAGCGCCGATCACTGCGACGCTCTTGGGGCGGAAGAAAACATCCAGCGTGCGGCGACGCGCGGAACTCTTGCCTTTTCCGACGGGCTTGCGAGTTCCAGATTCAGTCTGGAGCATGGGATGTGCCTTGGCCCATTATGGCATTGGGGTCTTAAGGACGGATGACAACGGCTTGTTTACGCGCGGCCCTGCTCCGGCGCGCGGTACCGTGGAAAAAGGATGGTTTCCGAGCGTGACTCCGCGCCGTTCTGGCTGTGGCCCAACCTGCTGAGCCTGGATGCTCCGGTAGTGGCGGTGCTGTGGCAGGATTTTCTGCCGTATCGGTTCGAGCTGCCAGTTCGGACGGCGTGGAGGCTAGTGCTAGGCCTGACCGTGTGGGCCATCTATCTGCTGGACCGGCTGCTCGATGCGCGAAAGCAGCCCACGATCGATGAGCCGGCACGGCATCGATTTTACCGGAGACACTGGAATGCAATGGCGGTGTTGTTCGGTGTCGTTCTCGCGGCCGATGCGATCGCCACGCTCGGCTGGCTGCGTCCGGCGATGCTGCGCGGGGGCTTGATGGCGCTGGCGGGCGTGCTGGTCTATCTCGCGGCGTTCCACACCCCCGCGAATGCGGCCAAGATTCCCAAGGAAATCGCGGCGGCGGTTTTGTTTACCGCTGGAACGTTTCTCGCTGAGTGGATCGCGCTTCCCTGCCCCCGTTTGGCCTGGGCCGCGTTGGCGTTTTTCATTTTATGCCTGGCGAACATGATCGCCATCGAAACCTGGGAATGGCGCGAACTTCCGAGAAGGTGGGCGCACGCGACGCCGCCGCACGTGTTGACGCGCTGGCTCGGACGCGGGTACCTGATATGGGTGCCGCTCGCGGTGATCCTGTGCGTCACCGCCGGG
Source organism: Bryobacteraceae bacterium (assembly GCA_030039005.1). The sequence goes on along the minus strand of JASHQT010000069.1, from coordinate 3,861 downwards.
CGCAATGAATGGTACGGGTCCATCGCGTTGAGTGCGGGCGGATGTGCGGTGCTCTATGCCGCGGACCGGCACGTTTCGCTCGAAGCGCGGCGGGCGCTGGTGGATGGGGTGTTGCTGAGCCCGATCCTGTTTCTGCTTTTGAGATGAACGCCGATGGAATCGCGGCGAGCTACCGCTGGCTCGAATATGGGGCATTTGGGCGCGAACTGGAGCACGCCCGGCTCGATTATCTCGATCGCACGCGCGATGCGCGCCGCGTGCTGATACTGGGCGAAGGCGACGGGAGGTTTCTCGCGCGATTGCTCGAATGGAACCGGCCGGCGCGCGTGGACGTAGTGGAATCGAGTGGCCGGATGATGGAGTTGGCGCGCGGGAGGGTGAGGGAGAGTGATCGGGCGCGAGTGAAGTTTCACCGGATAAATGCAGCGGCGGACGCGTTGCCGGATGGTCCGTTCGATCTGGTGGTCACGCATTTCTTCCTGGACGTCCTGACGCGGTGCGAAGCTCAGGGCGTGGTTTCCAAGGCCAGCGCGCTACTTTCGCCCGGCGGCACTTGGCTGGTTAGCGAGTTTCAGGTGCCGAGGGCGCGGCTGGCGCGGCTGCACGCGCGCGCATGGCTGGCGGCGATGTACGGCTTTTTCTCGATCGCGACGGGACTGGACGTTTCCGAGCTTCCGGAATATCGCAAAATGCTGGAACGCTCGGGCCTCCGGGAAACCGAGCATCGCGAGCGGCGCTGGGGCTTGATCCGGTCGCAAGTCTGGCGCAAAAGCGCCGGCTGACGCCGCGGCTATTTCCAGGCGCCTATTTCGAAACGAAGCGCGCCAGATCGCGATCCTTGCGCACGCGATCCACCGGAAACGCCTGGTTGTGCATCACGACATAGACGCCCGGCGGAAGGAGGCGCGCGGCCAGCAGGCTTTCGGTCAGGTTTTGCAGCCCGTCGCTCGATTCGAAACCCAACGGCGTCATCGCGCCGGTCAGCACGATGGGGAAACGTAGATCGCGCAAATTGTTTCGGAGCAGCAGCCCGGTTTCGACCATGGTGTCGGTGCCGTGGGTGATGACCACGGGCGCGGGTTCGGCTTCGAGTTTCTCGCGCACGGTGGCGAGCACGCGCTCGCGATCGGCGTCGGTCATCTCCAGGCTGTCTTTATTCATCAAATGCGTTATGGCGATTTCGGCGTCAGGCAGGCGCAGCAAGCGGAAATAGCGGTCGATTTTGCTTTCGAGATTCTGAACGTTGCCGGTCTGCTCGGAGTAGACCTTCTCGATGGTTCCGCCGGTGGCGATGACGTAGATGCGAGTCAAGACAAATAGTATCGCGGGAATTTGCCGGCGGCTCTGACGGTATATACTGAATCCATTCGCCGCGAGTTTGGCTTTCGGCGGACGACTGGAGATTACAGAATGAAACGCATCGCACCGATCGCAATTGCGATCTTAGGTCTCGCCGCCGGCGCCTTCGCGCAATCGGCGAGCGACCCCATTCAGAAGGCTTTGCTCGCCGCACCGCTATCCCAGCGGCTGAAAAAAGAAGACGTCACCGTCATTAAATGGAAACCGGACTTTACCTACGACACATTGCAGACCGGATCGAGCGCCCTGGTTTGCTACGACTTGTCGGGCTACCCCGGACACCCGCCGTTCACTGTGGAATGCACCGACAAAGGCAACCTTCCGCGCGTCGCGCAGAACTTGAAATTCGAAGCCATGGGCGACCGGAAGACGGTTCAGGCTGCATTAGAGGCGGCCGAGAAGGACGGAACCCGGGTGAAGCCTGTGTACGGATCGGCGTTCATCCACCTGATGGGCGCGGACCAAGAGCATGCCCGCAACCATCTAACGATTGCGGTGCCAGGCGCGACCACGGCATCGACCGGATTGCCGGATAAGCCGAACGCCGCGGGCGCGTGGCTCATGAATCCGGGCACATCGACGGCTCACATCATGCTTCCTGACCCTCCGCGGACGTGAGGGGGCGGTCGATTGCTTTAATTCTGGCGGCGGTAGCGGTTCTGGCCGCGCCGCCTGCCAGGCAGACCTTCACCGGCGTCATCACCGACAGCATGTGCGAGGATGGCGATCATTCGCATATGCGCATGGGACCCACGGATGCCGAATGCACCAAAGCCTGCATTGATGCGCACGGCGCAAGCTATGTTTTGTACGACGGGAAGCAATTCTACACGCTGAGCGATCAGAACATGCCGGAAAAGTTCGCCGGACAACGCGTGACCGTTACGGGAACCCTGGACGCGAAAAAGAAAACGATCCGCGTGGAATCGATCGCTGCGGCTCAGTAATCTCACTCGACCGGTCCGCCGGCCCGGCCTGCATTGAACGAGCACCAGAAAGAGCGGGAAACGGTGAGGGCTTTTGAAGTTCGCCTGAATGGCAAAAAGCTATGTGTCGCGGGCATCCCCGAAGGAATGCTGCACTGCAGCGTCAGCTGCACGGGGAACAGAAACGGCCGTGGTCAGGTTGGTTTGGACATGACCGGGATCTCCTTCTTGAGGGAGGAGGTGGTCCGATGGCAGCATCGTACCTTGCGGAAAAATGACGTCCTTCGGATCAAAATTATCGAGACAAAAAAGCCGGATAAGCCGAGGCTGCTCCAGAAAGGCTTTCCCAAAGATTCGGCAGAGTAGCCCACTGGCGTTCATTCGCGCGAACGTACAATGGTGACACGATGTCAAAATTCTTTCCGCTGCGCTTGACTCGCCGCCAAAGCCTGAAAATATTGGGCGCCGTCGCCTGCATTCCCACTGGCACGTTCGCGCAAGATCCTGTATTTGAAAAAGGCGCCATTATTCGGACGCTCCTTAAGGATTACGCGCCCGAGGAGTTGGCGCATGGCGCGACACTGTTTCACGAACACCTGCAGATGGCGCGGGATTTCGGCGCGCGTTTTGCCGCGGCAGCAGCAGCAGCGCGTGAGGCGGACGGACTGCCTCCACTTCCGCCAAGGCCCGCCGGCGCTGCAGGACCGCCTCCGGGTCCCGATATCATGCACGACGTGGACCTGATGTCCGCTGAAGTGGCCAAGGCGGCGCGCGAAGGCAATATCGCCTGCATCGTGGACGCGGGACATAAGGAAATGGGCCGCGACATCAACTTCCTGCGCGCAGTGGCGCGCAAGTGCGGCGTGCCCATCGTCTCGGGCGGCGGCTTTTATGCGCAGCCGTTCTATCCGAAAGAGATCCACACCATGAGCGAGGACCAGATTTTTCACGCCCTCGTCAAACAGGCGGACGACGACGTCATCGGCGCCTACGGCGAGATCGGATCGTGGGACGAAATCACCGCGGACGAGCGCAAGGTGTTTCGTGCGGTGGGCCGGGCACACGTGGCAACAAACATTCCGATTTTCACGCACACGGGAATTCCGGGAAAGTCCGCGCTGGAGCAGCTCGATATCCTGGAAGACGCGGGCGTGAAGCCCGAACATGTTGTCATCGGACACCTGGGAAATCTTGCCGATCCGAATGTGTACGTGCAGAAGCTCATTTGCAAGCGCGGCGCGTTTATCGGTTTTGACCGGCAGGGAGGCAGGAACGACGAGCAGCAGGTGCCCATGGTGATGACGCTGATCGAAGCCGGATTCGCCGATCATCTGATGTTTTCAGCCGACGCATCGAGCGGATACGCGAAGACGATCACCGTGTTTCTGCCGAAGGTGAAGGCCGCCGGAGCAAGCGACGAGGTGCTGCACCGCATCACGGTGGACAACCCGCGGCGTTTTCTGGCATTCGTTCCAAAGAGACCGCGCAAAGACAAACTATCCTGATCCTAGATGGCTGTTGTTCTCAGTGTTTCGTCGATCGCCCGGCGATTCGGCGCCCGCGTGCTGTTCGAAAA
>JASHQT010000555.1 GCA_030039005.1 Bryobacteraceae bacterium | reverse complement strand
CACACCAGGAACATGGGCTGCTTGGCGTTCTTGATGATGTCGATGATCCGCTCCTGCTGGTCTTCCAGGTAAATCGACTTGCCGTCGGTCACCAGGTGCAGATCGGAGTTCGACGCCATCACATCGCTCAGCCGCTTGCCCATTTCGCGCTGCAGGAAGCGTAGCACCCGGCGGATCTTCTGGAGCGAAAATCCCTTGCGGCGCAGCTCGGCGATCACCGTGATCTCGATTACTTCCTCGGGCTGGTAGACGCGCTTGTGCCCTTCGTGTCGCGGGGAAACCACCTTGCGCTCGTCCCACCACTGCAATTGCCGGAGGCTCACCTGGGCAATGCGCGAGACGTCGCTCGAGGCAAACGTGCGCGTGCTGTCTTCCGCTTCAGAACGACTTTTCTTTGTTTTGAACATGTTCCCCCGCTAACGTTTGCAACAGCAAGCGCATCTAAGATTCTACCCGCTCCGTGGCGGGTGTCAATAGCCAAATGGATCGTTTTCTTCCCGGCGGGCTGGGAGGCCGTACGCGGGTCTATCCGCCGCCCACGAACTGTACGATTTCTAACGTTGCCCCTGCCCCGACGGTAGTACGGTCCCACGCCGGGCGCGGCACGATGGACCGGTTCAGCTCTACCGCCACGCGGGCCGGATCGACGTCCAGCCACGCCAGCAGTTCTTGTAGCGTACACCCGGCGGGCGCCGGCCGGGTCTGGCCATTCACTACAATTTCGATCTGTTTTGTTGTGGTTTCCGCCATCCCGCGTTTCTCGAATCCGGAGACCGAACTTGCGGCCCGAGGCCGGATCTCATTATAGTCGAATGTTAGGGCTCTCAAGCCACCATCCTCCAACTCGCATGCCGACTTCATATCCCGATACGTACTTTCCCGTGCTGGTGCAGATCGTCATCGCCGTCGTGGTGGCGGCTGCGCTGGTGGCCATCTCCTTTCTGCTCGGCAAACGGGTACGCAACCGGGTGAAGGATTCGCCTTATGAATCCGGCATCGCGCCCACCGGCAGCGCGCGCGAGCGCTTCAGCGTCAAGTTCTACCTGGTAGCCATCGTTTTCATCCTTTTCGACATCGAAGCGGTGTTTCTCTACCCGTGGGCCGTGGTCTATCGCGAGCTGAAGCTGTTCGGGTTCATTGAAATGCTTCTGTTCGTGGTTCTGATTTTGTCGGGGTTCTTTTACATCTGGAAGAAGGGCGCGCTCGATTGGTCGCACGAGACCACGGAGGGAAGTCCGTATGACATGCAAAGCGCGCTGAAAAAGGGCCCGGTGAAGAAGAATGCTGCCTGACGTTTTGAAGGACCACGCAGCCGCGGCGGCGCTCGATGCCGCGCTCCCCGATGCCATCACCTCCGGCCACGCCGTACACAACGAGCCGACGTTGTGGATTGCCCCGGCCCAGATCGTCGGTGTCTGCCGCTTTTTGAAAGACCAGCAGAACTACATCCGCCTGAGCGGGATCACGGGCGTCGATTGGCTCCCCGCCGATCCGCGTTTCGAAGTGGTCTACCTGTTGCACTCGCTCGACCGGCAGGATCGGCTGCGGCTGAAGTGCTGGGTATCCGACAGTGACCCGTACATCGATTCGGTCACCGCTGTCTGGCGCAGCGCCAACTGGTACGAACGCGAGGTTTTCGATCTGTTCGGCGTTCGGTTCCGCAATCACCCGGACTTGACGCGCATCTTAATGCCGAGCGACTGGGAAGGCTACCCATTGCGCAAAGATTATCCCGTACACGGCTTCAAGTACAGCTATCAGGACGAATCGAGCTAAAAATGCGCGACATTACACTGCATACCGATTCCATCAGCGCGACGGCCGCCACCCAAGAAGAGCAGGGCATCGCTCCGGCAGCCGGCACGCGCAACATGATCCTGAACATGGGCCCGCAGCATCCGTCCACGCACGGCGTATTGCGCATCGTGCTGGAGCTGGACGGTGAGACGATTCTCAAGGCCGTGCCCGATATCGGATTCCTGCACACCGGCATCGAGAAAGAATGCGAGGTCAAGACCTGGCACCAGGCCGTCACGCTGACCGACCGCGTGGATTATCTGTCGAACCTCTCCAACAACCTGGTCTACGCGCTGGCGGTGGAGAAGCTGATCGGCGACATCGAAATCCCGCCTAAGGCGCAATGGACGCGTGTGATGCTGGCCGAACTCCAGCGCCTGAGCAGCCATCTGGTGTGGCTGGGAACGCACGCGCTCGACATCGGCGCCATGACGGTGTTCTTCTACTGCTTCCGCGAGCGCGAGGACATCCTGCGGATCTTCGAGATGTTCTCCGGCCAGCGCATGATGACCAGCTACATTCGCATCGGCGGTTTGGCGCTGGAGCCTCCGCGCGGATGGCAGCAGGCGGTCGGCAAATTCATCAACGCCTTCCCGAGTAAGGTGGACGAGTATGAAAATCTGCTCAACTCGAATCCCATCTGGAAAATTCGCACGCAGGGCGTGGGTTTCGTTCCCGTGGAGGATCTGCTCGATTTGGGCGTCACGGGGCCGATGATTCGCGCCGCCGGCATCAAGTGGGACGTCCGCAAGGACGAGCCTTATTCGAGCTACGATCAGTTCGATTTCGAGATCCCCGTGCATACCGAAAACGACGTCTTCGCGCGGTATCGCGTGCGGCTGGAAGAGATGCGCCAGAGCGCGCGCATCATCAAACAGGCCCTCGAAGGCATGCCGGAAGGCGCGTGGCAGGCCGCCGCGCCGAAGATCGTGCTGCCCGAGCGAGAAAAGATGAAGACCCAGATGGAAGCGCTGATCTATCATTTCAAGATCGTCACCGAAGGCTTCCGCGTGCCGGCCGGCGAGGTATATCAGGCGATCGAATCGCCGCGCGGCGAAATCGGTTATTACGTGGTGAGCAACGGGACGTCGCATCCCTACCGCGTGTTCATGCGAACGCCGAGCTTCGGGAATCTTCAAGCCTTGGGCGCGCTGCTCGAAGGCCGCTTGCTGGCCGATTCGATCGCCTCGCTCGGTAGCATGGATTTTGTGCTGGGAGATGTAGACCGCTAAAGAGACGATCGCTAATGACATTCTCTCCGGAACTCGAAACCAGATTCGCCAAGCTGCTGGAAAGCTATCCGCCGGGGCGCACGCGCTCGGCCATCGTGCCCATGCTGCTCTACGCGCAGGACGAAGTGGGCCACATTTCGACTCAATTGATCGAAGAGGTGGCGCGGCGCTGCAAGGTGCAGCCCTTGCAGGTGGACGAGGTGGTGGGCTACTATTCGATGCTGCACCGCAAGCCGCTCGGCCGGTGCCACGTGCAGGTGTGCACCAACATCAGTTGCCTGATTCTGGGCGGCGAGGAGCTGTACCACTATGCATCGAAGAAGCTGGGAATCGGGAACAAGGAGGTGACGCCCGACGGATTGTTTTCGCTCGAAGAAGTGGAGTGCATGGGCGCGTGCAGTTGGGCGCCGGCCATCCAGCTCAATTACGATTTCCATCACAACGTGACGCCTGAGAAGTTGGATCAACTGATCGAGGACGTGAGGAGGGCGCGCTAGATATGGCTGACAACGAGCTGGTCACTAAAAAGGACTTGCAGGACGCCGTCTCCGAGATCAAACTGCTTGTGCGCGAGGTCCAGGACGTCTTGCTGGCGCACTTCCGTTCACAAATGAAAGTACACGACCTTCGCCTGAGCGGCTGCGAGGCGTCCACCGCCGCCCTCCGCGAGCGCTTGAATATCGTGGAGGAGCGTCTGCTCAACCTTGAAACGCGGCCGCGCACTCGGCCCAATTAGCTTACGATGCTCTACAACGAACCCAGCCCGCTCGAAGTCAAAATCCTGACCAAACGCTTTGGTCTCCCGCATTCGGAATCGCTCGACACTTATCTCGCCACCGACGGATTCAAGGCCTTCTTCAAGGCCATGGAGATGACGCCCGAGCAGATCATCGAAGAAGTGAAGGTGTCCGCGCTGCGCGGGCGCGGCGGCGCCGGATTCCCCACCGGCATGAAGTGGAGCTTCGTGCCACGCAATTCGCCCAAACCGAAGTATGTCATCATCAACGCCGACGAGAGCGAGCCGGGCACCTGCAAAGACCGGCTGCTGATGGAAAACGATCCCCACCAGTTGATCGAAGGCATTCTGATCGCCGGGCGCGCGGTGGGTGCGCACAAGGGCTACATCTATATTCGCGGCGAGTATCGTTACTTGATCGAAGCGATGGACCGCGCCATCGCCGAAGCGTATTCGCGCGGCTACCTGGGCAAAAACATCCAGGGCACGGGCTTCGACTTCGATCTGTACACACACACCGGAGCGGGCGCCTACGAGTGCGGGGAAGAAACCGCGCTGCTCGATTCCATCGAAGGCAAGCGCGGCGTGCCCCGTTTGAAGCCGCCTTTCCCGGCTGTGGTGGGCGCTTGGCAATCGCCGACGCTTCTGAATAACGTCGAAACGTTTTCGGCCGTTCCGGCCATTATTCGCGATGGCGGCGCGGCATTCGCGGCGCTCGGCACGCCCAAGAACGGCGGGACGCGATTGGTTTGCCTGTCCGGGCACATCAATAAGCCCGGCGTTTACGAGCTGCCGACCGGATTCAACTTGCTGCGCATGATCTATGAGGTCGGCGGCGGCATGCGCAACGGTAAGAAGTTAAAGGCCGTGGTGCCGGGCGGTTCGTCGTGTCCGCTGCTGAAGGCCGACGAGTGCGATATCGCCATGGATTTCGATTCGCTCGCCAAGGTGAAGAGCATGCTGGGCTCGGGCGGCACGGTGATTTTGGACGAAGACACCTGCATGGTGAAGTTCGCTCAGCGCATCATGAAGTTTTACGCGCACGAAAGCTGCGGCTGGTGCATCCCGTGCCGCGAGGGCACCACCTGGCTCAAGCGCATGTTGGACCGTTTCCATTCGGGCGGCGGAATCAAGAGCGACATCCCGCTGCTCGGCGAGCTCTCCAAGAACATGCTGGGCCGGACGTTTTGCGCCCTGGGCGACGCCGCGGCGATGCCCACGATTTCGATCGTCGAGAAATTTCCAGAAGATTTCGAAGCGCATTTGAACGGCAAACCCTGCCCGTACGCGCATGCATCGGAACTGGTGATGGCCTAAATCCTCATGGCTGACCTAATCCATCTCACAATTGACGGCAAAGCCGTACAGGCCGCGCCCGGAACCTTGCTGATTAACGCCGCCCGGCAGGTGGGCATCGAGATCCCGTCGTTCTGCTATTACGACGGCCTGTCGCAGCCGGCCGCCTGCCGCATGTGCCTGGTGGAGGTGGAGAAAACGCCGAAGCTGCAAGTAGCATGCACGCTTCCCGTCGGCGAGGGCATGGTGGTCCACACCGGCTCGCCGGTGGTGCATGAGGCGCGCAGAGGCACGGTGGAGTTCCTGCTCACCAATCATCCGCTGGATTGCCCGGTGTGCGACAAGGGCGGCGAGTGCGAGCTTCAGGACATGACGTTCAGCTACGGGATGGGCGAGAGCCGGTTCCTGGAGCAAAAGCAGCACTTCGACGAAGAACAATGGTCGCCCGTCGTGTTTTACGACAAGCCGCGCTGCATTCTGTGTTACCGCTGCGTGCGCATCTGCGACGAAGGCATGGGCGTCAAGGCGCTGGGCGTCGGCAATCGCGGCTCGGTTTCGATCATCGAACCCAACAAGCTGGATCACCTGGATTGCGACGAATGCGGCATGTGCATCGACATTTGTCCCGTGGGTGCGCTCACCAGCGGCACCTATCGTTATAAAACGCGCCCCTGGGAGATGAAGCACGTCGGCACCATCTGCACGCATTGCGCCGATGGCTGCAAAACCACGCTCGGCGTTCGCAACAACGAAATCATTCGCGGCAACAATCGCGACCGTTCCGGGCTCAACGGCGAGTTCCTGTGCATCAAGGGGCGCTACGCCGCCGATTTCGTGAACAGTCCCGAGCGTCTGCAATCGCCCATGATCCGCCGGAACGGCAAGCTCGAACCGGCGTCGTGGTCCGAAGCTTTGTCGGCCGCGGCAGCGAAACTCAACGAGGTGAAGGCGAGCGGCGGCAATTTTGGCGTCATCGGGTCCAATCACACCAGCAACGAAGAAAGCTATTTTTTGCAGAAGTTCGCGCGCGAAATCCTGGGCACGAATAATATCGATCACCACCGCACCGGCGACGTCGCCACGCTGCTCGATGCCTTGAGTGGCAGGCAGGAGACTGGCAAACAGGACGCCCTCGCCTCCACCGCCGATCTCTACGACCACAAAGCGATCCTGATCATCTCGAGCGATCTTTCCCAGCAGCACCCGTTCCTGGCGTTCCAGATCCGCGCCAACTACCGCCATCACGACGCGCACGTGTACACCGTGACGCCGGGCCCGGTGCGCGAGCAGAGCATCGCCGTGCGCAGCATCATCACTGTGCCCGGCCGCGAGTTGGCCGATGTGGAATCGTTGCGCGAGCAGCTCAAGAACGAAACCGAGCTGGTCATCGTTTTCGGCGACACCATCAAGGGCAACGCCATCCGAACCTTGGTCGCGTTCGGCGATTCGCTCGGCATTCCAGTGAAATACGTCTGCCTGGTGGATTATTCCAATTCCCGCGGCGCCGCCGACATGGGATTGAGTCCCGATCTGGGGCCCGGCTACCAGCCGGTTGCGGGACATGGCCTGGCCTACGACGAAATTCTCGCGGCGTCCAGTCTCGACGTGCTGTGGGTGGTGGGCGCAAACCCGCTGAAGCACACAGCTCTCGCCACAGGGAACACTTTTGTCATCGTGCAGGATCTGTTCCTGACAGAGACCGCCGCGCGCGCTGACATCTTATTGCCCGCGGCATCGGCCTACGAAAAGCACGGCACCGTGACCAACGTGTGCGGCGAAGTGCAGCGCCTGAAGGGAGGCGTGCAGGTGATGGGCGCCAAGCCCGACCTTGAAATCTTCGGCCTGCTCGCGAAAGAAATGGGCGCGAACATCGGCATCTGGTCGGCCGACAAGGTATTCGAAGAGATTCGCCGGAACGTGCATGGTTATAATATTCCTTTGCCCGTACTCGCAACAGGGGGAGCAGCGCAGACCGCGCCGGTGAATGGCCGCGTCGAAGCGGCTTCGCGGCCGGAGCTGATTCAATCCGCTCGCGACACCCTGTTCACGTCCGGCACTTTGGGACGTTACTCGAAGAAGCTGAACTCGGTACTCGAGGCGCCCGGCGCGCTGTACGCCGAGCCGCGCTGAGTGAACCGCTCATGATCCTCGAAAATTTCTTCATCATCAGCCTCATCAAGGTGGCGGTGGTCGCGTTCGTTCTGCTGACCACGCTCGCGTATTTGCAGTGGATCGAACGCAAAGTCATCGCGCACGTGCAGCTTCGCGTGGGTCCCTATCGGGTGGGCCCGCACGGATTGCTCCAGCCGCTCGCCGACGTCGTGAAGCTGATCACCAAGGAAGGCCTGATTCCCTCGCATGTCAACCGGCTGTTTTATCTGCTGGCGCCGTTTGTCGCCGTGGCGCTGGCGCTCATTTCCATCGCGGTGATTCCCTTCGGACCGCAAATCACCGTCGGCCCGGTGACTACGTGGATGCAGTTGACCGATCTGCGCATCGGCGTTCTATTCGTGCTGGCGGTTTCGTCCATCGGCGTGTATGGCGTCGCCCTCGGCGGCTGGGCTTCGAACAACAAGTATGCGCTGCTCGGCGGCCTGCGCAGTTCCGCGCAGATGATCAGCTATGAGCTGCCGCTGGGACTGGCCGTTGCCGCGCCGCTGCTGCTCGCCAATACGCTCGATTTTCGCGACATCGTCAATTACCAGAGCGGTTACTGGCTGGGCTTCATCCCGCGCTGGAATCTGTTCCCCGAAATCTTCGGCTTCATCGTCTTCGTCATCGCGGGCTTCGCCGAAACCAATCGCGTGCCGTTCGATCTTCCGGAAGCCGAAAACGAGCTCGTCGCCGGCTTCCACACCGAATACAGCAGCATGAACTTCGCGGCGTTTTTCATGGCCGAATACGCCAATATGGTGACCGTGACGTGCGTGGCCACGCTGCTGTTTCTGGGTGGTTGGACCCCGCCGTTCCCCGAACCATATTCGGATTGCATTCCCATCATCGTATTCGCGATCGCCGGTCTGATTGCGGTCTACCACGGTCTCAATCCCGCGCGGCGCAAGGATAAATTCACGCTGCCCGCCGCTGGCCTGGTTTTTCTCGGTCTGGCGGCCATCTTCGGGGTCTCGGTCGTTGTGCCGGTCTTGGCCGTCCTGAAATCGATTGTGATGGCTCTGTTCTGGTTCTGCGGAAAAGTCCTGCTGCTGTTGTTCGTCTTCATCTGGGTGCGCGCCACGCTGCCCCGCTTCCGTTACGACCAGCTCATGCGCTTCGCCTGGACCGGCCTCTTTCCGATTTCGATGCTCAACCTGCTGGCCACCAGCCTGATCGTGGCCCTTACGACTAAATAGAAATGACTGCGCTGATCTTTATCATCTTTGCCGGCATCGCGGTGTTTTGCGGCATTAACCTGGTGGTGCAGACGCACCCCATCGCGAGCGCGCTATCGCTGGTCGGCGTCATGGGGTCGCTCGCGGTCTTGTATTTGCAGCTGGGCGGCGAATTTATCGCCGCGGCGCAGGTGATCGTCTATGCGGGCGCCGTGATGGTTCTGTTCGTCTTCGTCATCATGCTGCTGAACGCGGGTGCCGAAGCCACCACGTTCCAGGTATCGCGCTTCGTGAAATATTTGGGCGCCCTTCTGCTGGCGGCATTCCTCGGACTGATTAGTCTCATCATTCAGGCCACGCTGCCCAAAACCGAAGGCGTTGTTTTCGGCGCCTGGCAGGGCACCACGCTCGATGTCGGCCGCAAATTGTTCACCGCTTACCTGCTGCCGTTTGAAGTGACGTCGGTACTGATCCTGATCGCGATCGTGGGCGCGATCGTGCTTGCCAGAAAGGAAATCTCATGACGCCTACCGCCGTGCTGAATTCCCCGGTTCCCTTGAGCTGGTATCTGATTTTGAGCGCCGTGCTGTTCGCGCTCGGCGTGGCCGGTTTCATTTTCCGGCGCAACATCATCACCGTCTTTATGTCCATCGAGCTGATGCTCAACGCGGTGAATTTGAGCTTCGTGACCTTCTCCTACGAATTCAAGCAGGTGGACGGGCATATTTACAGCTTCTTCGTGATGGTGGTGGCAGCCGCGGAAGCCGCCGTCGGCCTGGCGATCATTCTCACCGTGTTCAAAAATCGCGCGACGCTCATGATCGATGAAGTGAACTCCATGAAGTATTAAATGAAGCAGTACTGACGTACTCAAACAATGGCTCTCTGGCTCATCCCCATTCTTCCGTTCCTCGGGTTCCTGGTGAACGGGCTGTTCGGCAAGCGGATGCCGAAGGCGCTGATTAATACCATCGCCGTCGGATCGGTGGCGCTCGCGTTCCTCTGGGTGCTGAAGACTCTCGCCGCGCTGCAGCCGCTCGAAACCAAGTACATCGAGCACTACTACACCTGGATCCAAAGCGGAACTCTGAACATCGGCGTCGATTTCGCGGTGGACCGGCTCACCGCCGTCATGCTGATGATCGTCACCGGCGTCGGCCTCCTGATTCACATTTACGCTGTCGGCTACATGGAGCACGAGGGCGGTTATTACCGCTTCTTCTCTTTCCTGAACTTGTTCATGTTCTTCATGCTGGTTCTGGTGCTGGCGCAGAATTATCTGCTGCTGTTCGTCGGGTGGGAAGGCGTGGGATTGTGCAGCTATCTCCTGGTCGGATTCTATTTAACCGAGCAATACGCCACCACTGCCGGGAACAAGGCGTTCATCGTGAACCGCATCGGCGACTTCGGATTTTCGCTGGGGATTTTTCTGATCCTGCGCCAGTTCGGCACGCTCGATTTTTCGCGAGTGTTCGCCTCCGCAAGCGCGATGCCGGCCGAAGTGGGCGTCGGCATTCTCACCACCATCACGCTGCTGCTGCTCGTGGGCGCGACGGGCAAATCGGCGCAGATCCCGCTCTACGTCTGGCTCCCCGATGCGATGGCCGGCCCGACACCAGTCTCTGCGTTGATCCACGCCGCCACCATGGTCACGGCCGGCGTGTATATGTGCGTTCGCTCCGCGGCTCTATTTACGAAAGCCCCCATCAGCATGGATACCGTCGCGGTGATCGGCTTGGCGACGGCGTTCTTCGCCGCTACCATCGGCATGACCCAGATGGACATCAAGAAGGTGTACGCCTATTCGACGATCTCGCAGCTCGGCTACATGTTCCTCGGCGTCGGCGTAGGCGCGTTCTCGGCAGGCATCTGGCACGTGATGACTCACGCGTTCTTCAAGGCGTTATTGTTCTTGGGCGCGGGCGCTGTGATCCACGGGCTGCACGGCGAGCAGGATATGCGCCAGATGGGCGGGCTGTGGCCGCACATGAAGATCACGGCCATCACGCTGTTCTGCGCGTCGCTGGCGATTTCGGGCTTTCCAGGCACCTCCGGATTCTTCAGTAAAGACGCGATCCTGGTGGCGGCGTACGCGCGCGCGCCCTGGATGTACTGGTTGGGAGTGTTTACCGCCGGACTGACCGCGTTCTACGTATTCCGCGCCTGGTTCATGACCTTCACCGGCGAGTATCGCGGCCACGCGCATCCGCACGAATCGCCGCTGGTGATGACCGGGCCACTCATGATCCTCGCGCTCCTTGCGCTGGGCGGCGGATTCATCAACGTGCCGCACATTTTGGAGCCGCTCTTCGCCGAGAAGCCGGAGAGCCAGACCTTAGCATGGCTCTCGGCGGCCGTGGGCTTGTTGGGTATTTTCTTGGCCTGGGTCTTCTACTACGCCAAGCGCGGCCTGGCCGATTCATTCGCGAAATCCCTCGGCGGTCTCTACACGCTGGTGTACAACAAGTACTTCGTCGATGAAGCCTACGACGCCGCTGTCGTCGAGCCGCTGGTCGAAGGCTCGCGCACCGTGCTGTGGCGCGGCATCGACGCCGGGCTGATCGATGGCACCGTGAACGGCGTGGGGCGCGAATCGCGCGGCGTGGGCTCCATCCTGCGCCTCATTCAATCCGGCAACATTCGCAGTTACGCCGCCTGGGTGGTGCTGGGGTCGATCGTCTTGCTAGTGGTAGTCGGATTCGCGGGAGGCCTGCGATGACGCTGCTGAGCGCCGTCATTTTTCTCCCGCTCATCGCGTTCCTGATCATCCTGGCGCTGCCCAAGGAGAACCACAACGCGATCCGCATGTTCAGCCTGATCGCGTCCATCGCGATTTTCGTCGTTTCGCTCGGCTTGATTGCCCCGGTTGTATCGTCCGCGGCCGGCAAGTTCGCGCTCGAGACCAATGACATGTGGATCGAGACGCCGCCCATCAGCTATCACATCGGTCTCGATGGCATCAGCCTGTGGATGGTGATGCTGACGACGCTCCTGACGCCATTGTGTGTGCTGGTGTCATGGAAGTCCATCGATAAGCACATCAAGCAATTCTTCGCGTTTCTGTTACTGCTCGAATTCGGCCTCGTGGGCGTGTTCTGCGCGCTCGATTTCTTCCTGTTCTTCGTGTTCTGGGAAGTCTCGCTGGTTCCCATGTACTTCCTGATCGGCATCTGGGGGCACGACCGGCGCATCTACTCGGCCGTCAAATTCTTCCTGTACACCATGGCCGGATCGGCTCTGATGCTGATCGCCATCATCTACTTGTACAACCTGTCCGGCACGTTCGATTACACCAAAATCCTCGCCGGAATCCAGAGCGGCGCGATCTCGCTCAACGCGAACGAACAGTTGTGGCTGTTCCTGGGCTTTTTCATCGCGTTCGCGATTAAGGTTCCGCTCTTCCCGCTCCACACCTGGCTGCCCGATGCGCACGGGGAAGCTCCCACCGCCGGTTCGGTGATGCTGGCCTCCGTCATGCTGAAAATGGGCTGTTACGGTTTGCTGCGCTTCTGCGTCCCCCTGTTTCCCGGCGCCGCGCGCGCCAACGCGGATTGGATCAACGTTCTCGCCATCATCGGCATCGTGTACGGCGCGCTGGTCGCGATGGTGCAACCCAACATGAAGAGGCTGGTCGCGTACTCGTCCGTGAGTCACCTCGGTTTCGTCGTGCTCGGCATCTTCTCCTTCACGCAGCAGGGATTCGACGGCGCGGTGTACCAGATGCTGGCCCACGGCCTTTCCACCGGCGCGTTGTTCCTGCTGGTGGGCTTCCTCTATGAACGCCGGCACTCGCTCGAAATTTCGGCCTACGGCGGCGTATCCACCCCCGCGCCCTGGCTCGCCACGGCCTTCATGATCACCATGCTCGCCAGCATGGGCCTGCCCACGCTCAGCAACTTCATCGGCGAGTACCTGGTGCTGCAGGGCACATCGCTCGTGAACATGCATTGGACCGTTTTCGCGGCTCTGGGCTCAATTCTCTCGGCCTGTTACCTGCTCTGGCTCTATCAGCGGGTACTTTTCGGCAAGCCGACTGAAGATCTGACGCATCACATGCCGGATCTCGACTTCCGCGAGTGGGCCATCATGGTTCCGCTCGTCGTGCTCATGGTTTGGGTGGGCTCCTACACGCAAAGCTTCCTGCCTCCGATTTCGGCCTCCAACGCGGTGCTGCTCGGGCCGGTCGACGCGAGCCGCGAGATCCACGTACGTGCGAAGCCGCCGGTGCTCGTACCACAACAGGAGGTCGCCAATGCCCGTTAACTTCATGCCCACGGGCACGGATTATCTCCGCATCCTCCCCGAAATCATCATGACCGTCGCCGGCACCTTGATCATGCTGATCGAAGGATGGCTCGGGAGCGAGAACAAAAAGTCCAATCTTTCCATCTTCACCTTCGTTGCTTTCGTCGCGGCGCTGGTGGCGGCGATCGCCGCGAACGCGGAACCCGGCTTGTCGTACTCCAGCATGTTCATCGTGGACGGCTTCGCGACGTTCTTCCGCGTCCTGGTGATCGGGGTCGGGATACTCAGTCTCTTATCAGCCACGCAATACCTGAAGCGCGAACACGCCGAATCCTCCGAATACTATGCATTGTTGCTGTTCTCCGTCACCGGTCAATGCGTGATGGCCGCCGCGAATGAGCTGATCATGGTATTCATCGGCCTGGAGATTTCCTCCATCGCCACGTACATTCTGGCCGGTTACCTGCGCGACGACAAACGCAACAACGAAGCGGCACTGAAGTATTTTCTGCTGGGCTCGTTCGCCACGGCGTTCCTGCTGTACGGCATCGCCTGGATTTACGGCACCACCGGCAGCACCAATCTCGAAGTGATCCGCGCCGCGCTCTCATCTTCGACTTCCAATACCAACGCGATCCTGGCCGGCACGGCCGCGGCGCTGATGTTCGTTGGATTCGCGTTCAAGGTATCGGCCGCACCGTTCCAGATTTGGGCGCCCGATGTGTACCAGGGTGCTCCCGCGCCGGTGACATTATTTATGTCGGCTGGCCCCAAAGCCGCTGCGTTTGCCGTGTTCCTACGCGTATTCATGACGGGGTTTGCTCCCATCGCCGACCGCTGGGGACCGTTCGTATGGGCTTCGGCGCTGCTTACCATGATCGTCGGAAATTTCGCCGCGCTGCTCCAGACCAACATCAAGCGCATGCTCGCCTACAGCTCCATCGCGCACGCCGGTTACATCATGGTGGCCATCGCGGCGCACAACCAGATCGGCACCGCCGCGGCGATGTTCTACCTGGCCGCGTACTCGCTCATGAACATCGGCGCGTTCGCCGTGGTCACCCATTTCTCGCGGCAAGGCGAGAAGTTCGTGAACATCGAGGATCTCGCGGGGCTCGGCTGGAAGCAGCCGGTGACTGCGGCCCTGTTCGCCATCTTTCTGCTGTCGCTGATCGGCGTGCCGCTCACAGCCGGATTCTTCGGCAAGTTCTATATTTTCCGCGCCGCGCTCAATGCAAACCTGGTCTGGCTGGCGGTCCTCGGCATGCTGAACAGCGCCGTAGGCGCCTATTACTATCTGCGCATTCTGGTGGTGATGTACATGAACGAGCCGGGTGAAGCGACGCTCGCAGTGCAGCCGGTGAGCGGCGGAATCGGCGCCACGATGTGGGTTTCGGCGGTGGGAACGCTGCTGCTCGGCATTTTCCCGTCGCTACTTCTGAACTTCGCGAACACTTCCAGCGTGCTCGTAAAGTAACGCTACCCGATCACGTTCAGTAAGGTCTGGGTCATTTCGTCGCCCACCTTGAAGGCGGCCGTGTTGGCTTCGAAGCTGTTTTTAGCCTGGATTAAAGCGACGGCTTGCTGGCTGAGGTCGACGGTGTCCTGCGGGGTGGGCGATGTGGAGGAAGACGGCCACTGGGCGATGTTTTGGGCCGCCTGGTTAAACTGATTCTCGGCGTTCTGCATGCCTTGCAGAGAGGAAACACTTCCGATAGTCATGGGATGGTATCCTGCTTAATTTCCTCTTCGACTCGCATTTGAAGAAATTGAGCCATTTTATACTTAAGCTCCTCAAGTCCTTCGCCGGTTACGCTGGATACCTCAAAGAAGGGTAAGTGTTTCACCTTGGCCAGCCTCCGCAGCCCCGCTACCCGCGCCCGATTCTGCGCCACATCCACCTTCGACGCCACCAGGAACATCGGCTTGCGGACTAGCTGCGGACTAAAGCTTTCTAGCTCTTCCATGACGATGCGGAAATCGTCCACCGGATCGCGTCCGGAAGTTTCCGACACATCCACCAGGTGCACCAGCAGCCGCGTGCGCTCGATGTGTTTCAGGAACTGCACGCCCAAGCCGTGGCCCAGGTGCGCGCCTTCGATCAGTCCCGGTATATCGGCGACCACGAAGGTTTCGTCGCCCACGCTCACTACGCCGAGATTGGGCTCCAGCGTCGTGAACGGATAATCGGCGATTTTCGGCCGCGCCGCCGAGATGCGCGAGATCAGCGTCGACTTGCCCGCATTCGGAAATCCGACCAGCCCCACGTCGGCCAGCAGCTTCAATTCCAGCCTCAATCGCTTTTCTTCGCCCGGATGGCCGGGTTCATGTTCGGTGGGCGCTTGATGCGTGGGCGTCGCGAAATGCTGGTTGCCCCGGCCGCCGCGGCCGCCGTGCGCGATCACGAAATGTTCGCCGGCGCGCGTGAAATCGTGCAGCAGCTCGCCGGTTTCGTCGTCATACACCATGGTTCCGACGGGCACGGGGACTTCGATGGACGCACCGTCGCGACCGGTCTTGTTGCTGCCTTCGCCGTGCCGTCCGCGCTGAGCGGTGTGTTCGGGATTGAAACGGAAATGCAGCAGCGTGTTGTGGTGTTCGCTCGCCACGAAAACCACATCGCCGCCGCGCCCGCCGTCGCCGCCGCTCGGTCCGCCGCGCGGAACGTATTTTTCGCGCCGGAACGCAAGACAGCCATTGCCTCCGTCGCCCGCCTTTACGCGGATTCGTACTTCATCAATAAACATGGGATCGGGCTACGCAAAGCCCGTTCCTCTCGAGGAGGGTTAGTTCTCGCTCACCGGCTCAATGCTGATGAACTTGCCGAAGCGCCCGCGATCGCGAAACACGACGATGCCGGGAACTTTCGCGAACAGCGTGTCATCCTTGGCTCGCCCCACGTTTTCGCCCGGCTTGAAATTGGTGCCGCGCTGCCGGACTAAAATGGATCCGCCGGTCACCGTCTCGCCGCCGAACGCCTTCACGCCCAGCCGCTGGGCGTTGGAATCGCGCCCGTTCTTGGAACTACCTAAACCTTTTTTATGCGCCATGACTGAATCCTAGACCAAAATCTCGCTGACCTTCACGGCCGTATAGTTCTGCCGGTGCCCGATGGTCCGCTTGTATTGCTTCTTGCGCTTGAACTTGAACACGATCACCTTGTCGCCGCGCCCGTGCTCGGCGATCGTGCCCTTGACCCGCGCATCGGCTACGGCGGAGCCGGCCGTCAATTCGTTCGAATCGTTCACCACGGCCAAAACTCGGCCCAATTCCACTTCCGCGCCCACTTCGCCCGGGAGCGTCTCCACCCGAACCACGTCGCCCGGTGCGACGCGATACTGTTTCCCGCCCGTTTCAATCACTGCGTACATAGCTATCCTTCTTGCTTTCCTAGAATGTGGATCGTCAGGCAGACAAACCCCGCTTCGTCCGCCAGGGAGCCCGCAAAGTTTTATGATACAGCAGCTTGCGAGACGCTCGCAACGTGGCGAGGCGGCGGATGTTACAATTCCGAGCGGGGTTCGGTTCGGCGTGAAGACAAGAAGGTTCGTGTTCGCCGCCGCTCTCTTGGTGTTGGCGGCGGCCTGGGTCGGTCTGGTCGGTCCCGCTCCAATAGAGCTAAGTCCATTGCCAGCCCTGACAATCATTCCAGCCTTCGCTATCGCCACCCTCGGCATCAATCCCAGGCTCGCGGTCTTGCTTCCACCTCTTCTCTTTCTTGCGTGGAATCCGGGGCTGCTCAACGGTAGCAAGAGCCCCGAAAAGGTCCTATGGACTGCTGCTCATCCTCATTGCTCTCGATGTCGCCTGGTTCGTTTATGGCTGGAGGCTTGGACTTGAATATGAGGGGGCGCAGTATACTCATGCCGTCGCCTACGTTAACCTAATGTGGGTCGTACCACTGGGGGCACTGGCTTCATTCGAACGGCGAGGAACGCCGTCATTCGCAAAGAACCTCGCCCTGCACTGCGCCATCTTTGTGTGGCTGGCTTGGTACGCCTTCCCGTATCTTGGCGAACTGCCATAGATGCGCAGCCTGCCGCGCTCTACGCCCTTGCCCGAAACGCCGCTCACCCCGCGGCCGATATGGGGTCTCTTCCGGTGAGGGACACAAGGAAGCCGGGAGACCGCTCATATCGGCCGACGCTGCCGCTGCGCGCTTAGCGGCGGAAATGATCGTAGCGAGGGGCAAAATGTGCGAACCGGTCACGCACCACTACATGGCCTGCGGGCAATTGCCAATAGCCGTTGATGAACACATAGCCGGGGCCAGGGCACGGAGGCACGGCAGCCACTACCGGAGGCGCCACCACCACCGGAGCCGGGGCTCCAATGCTGATTCCAAATCCAATTCGCGGAGCCGCGAACATCGTGCTGCCCGCCAGAAGCAATCCTGCCAAAATCTTCGTTTTCATTTTCCTTACCTCCTTACTACGCCTTCCATAAAGGCACGCGCTGTGCCACGCGCAAGCGATTGAAATTATTGAGGTAAGCAAAACCAAGCTGGCCGCGCCCCACCGCCCGCGGTGGTTTTCAGCCGTTCACGTAGCCATTGAGCGGCAAAACCGACTTACCATCTAGGATCGGCACGCAGTCGGGCGGAAATTCCTGGACAAACTCGACGGCCTCCGCCTTCAGCCGCCTGAGAAATTCATCCAGATGCGCCATCGCGCCGTTCGGTAGGTCATGCAACGCCACGAGCGTCCATTCGCGCGACCGGCACGCGACCACCGCGCGCTCCAACCACCCGTCGGGATCGCGCCAATCGCCCGGCGCCGCATGCCACAACACGCAGGTATATCCGCCCTCTTCGAGCTTCCTCACCGCCGCCGGCTGCAGCAAGTGCTTCCCGATCTCGCCCGCTCCCGGCGGACGAAACAAACGATGCGGCTGCGCCGGCCACTCGATCGCCTGTTCCGCCTGTTCGATTTCGCGCAACGCTTCCGCGGGCGGCATGTTTCCCAGCGGCCCAGAGTGCGAAAACGTGTGATTACCAATCCAGTGCCCGGCCTCGCTCTCGCGCCGCACCAGCGCGGAACCCTCCGGCGTCGCCGCCTTGCGGCCCATCACGAAAAACGTGGTTTTAATGCCGTGACGGGTCAGGCACTCCAGCACCGCGGGCGTGGCCTGCGGCTCCGGCCCGTTATCGAATGTCAGGGTAACTTTCAGTCGAGCGGCCTAACGCTTGGCGACGAGCACGTCGTCGACGATTTCCTTGAACTCGTCCTGCGTGAGCAGCCCGCGCTTGGCGATGCCCCTGTCTTTGACGCGCTGGAGCATCTCGGCGACCGCTTCATCGGTGGCATCGGTGATGCCCATCTGTTCCAGGTTGTAACTAATCGAAGCCTTGCCGCTCTTCTTGCCCAGCACCACCTCGCCCTTGCGGCCCGTCAGCGCCGGATGTGTTCCGAACATCGCCAGCGGCTCCTTCACCACCAGGTCCACACCGATGCCCGATTCGCGCGTGAAGTTGCGCTCGCCCAGGATGGGCTTGTTCACCGCGATATCCAACTTGCTAACGCGGCTCACCAGCGCCCCCAGCTCGGGCAGCTTCGCGAGATTGTAGTGCGTGTTGTAGCCGTACAACACATGCAGCGCGACCATCAGCTCTTCGAGCGCCGCATTCCCCGTGCGCTCGCCCAGGCCGTTCGCGCAACTGTGCACCACTTCAGCGCCCGCTTCCACGCCCGCGAGTTCCGTCGCCACCGCCATCCCGAAATCGTTGTGTGTGTGGCATTCCACCGGCAACTTGGTCAGCGATTTCACCAGCCGCACCAGGTATTTCATCGCTTCCGGCAGGACGCAGCCCATGGTATCCACCACGCCGATCGAATCCGGCTGGCATTCCTGTATAAGGCGCGTCAGCAGATTGGTAAGATCCTCTTCGCGGGCGCGCGTGGTGTCGTAAGGGAAGTAGACGACGTGCATCCCGCGCGATTTGGCGTAGTTCACCACGCCGATGCTCTTCTTCAGCACGTCTTCCCAGGTCCACTTGAACTGGTATTTGAGCTTGGGATAACCGATCGGAATCTCGATGATCACGCCGTGGCAGCCGCATTCCAGCGCCTTGTCGATATCGGCGTTCATGGCGCGGGCGAAGGTGTAGATCTTCGACTTCAAGCCGAGCTTCGAAATGTTCTTGATGGCCTGGAAATCCTGCTCCGACACCGCCGGCATGCCCGCTTCAATGCGGTCCACGCCGATCTCCGCCAGCTTTTCGGCAATGGCGACTTTGTCGGCAATGCTGAATACCACGCCCGGCGTCTGCTCGCCGTCGCGCAGCGTCGCGTCGTGAATGCTCACGCGCTCGGGAAGCTGGAACTTCGAAGTCACCTCGGGAATGAAGTTATAAGGACTCACCCACCATTCGTTTTCGCGATAGTACTTGCCCGGATTTCCATTCGTCATTGAAAAAGCCCCAAATGCCAACTATAACATCAGGGCTTTGGCGCCTCCTCTTCATGTTCGGTGATGATGCCCACCCGGCCCACTCCGGCGCCGCGCGCGGTGTCGATCACTCGGGCGACGTCGGCGAACTCCAGCTCCGCCACGCCTTCGATAAAGAGCACGCTCCCCGGCCGCGAGGCGAAGACCAGCCGGAGCTTCGCTTCGAGTGCCCCGAATTCCACCGGTTGCGAGTTGATCTGCAGCGAACGATCGCGCGCGATGGTCAGCACCACATCCAGCGGATTGGCTTCCGCGGGCTGATCCTCCGATGGCGGCTGCGGCACCTCCGACGGCAAGCCGGTGGTCCGCTGCGGCAGCAGCATGAACGTGATCAGCAGCACCAGCAGAATGTCGATCATCGGTGTGACGTTGATCGCCGCCGCCGTTTTGCCCGATCCCGTTTGCATCGCCACGCCAGTTTTGACAACGCGGGCGAGCAAAAAGTTCCTGTAGCCTGTAGCGTTCACACTCGTGTGAACGCAAGGCCGTATTACGACGCCAAGTCCGACGTCTGATTCGCCGGCCCCGGCCGCAGTCCCGACCACTCCTCGCACAGCAGAATCGAATTCGCCGGGTTCTGCAAGGAGTATTTGAGCGACGCCGGCCGTCCGATCAGCCGATGCGAATCCGCCGGGACGAGCTCACGCAACTGCGAAATGTCCTGCGAAGCGGTGTAGGTCAATCCGGCCACCGAGTACTCGTAGAAGATGGCGTTCTCGTTCACGTCGGTGACCGTAGCGTCGCCGAGCCTGCCGCTGGTGTTCACTTCCAGGCGCCGCAGCTTTTCTTTGTCTTTGGGCTTGCGCCGGGCGCGCACCACCAGGAAAACCCCCGCGGCGATCACGGGCAGCGACACGGCGCCGATCACCACGGCTTGCGTCACCGGAAACGGCCGAACGTTCTCGAACACGATGAACCTACTGCTCTCGGACGACGGTATTCTCCAGCGCTCCGACGCCTTCGATTTCCACGCGCACTTTCGATCCTGGTTGGAGCGGGCCGACACCGGACGGAGTGCCCGTAGCGATCAAGTCCCCTGGCTCGAGCGTCATAAACGCGCTGACGAACTCGATTATAGCATCGACGCTGAAAATCATTTCCGATATGGCAGCGTCTTGTTTTTTTTCGCCGTCGACCAACGTACGCACGCGCAGTTTGGCGAGATCCAGTTCCTCGCGCGGTACGATGTACGGGCCCACCGGACAGAACGTATCGAACCCCTTGCCGCGCGTCCATTGGCCGTCTTTTCTTTGCAGATCGCGCGCGGTAACGTCGTTGACCGGCGTGTAGCCCAGGATATACGCGTCGGCGTCCGCGCTTTTCACGTGGCGCGCCCGCCGGCCGATGACCACCCCCAGCTCGCCCTCGTAATCCAGGCGCTGGGTGAGCCGCGGATAGACGATGTCGTCGCCCGCGGCGATCAGCGATGTCGGCGGCTTGAGGAAAATCGTGGGCTCGGAGGGAACTTCCACGCCCATCTCCTTGGCGTGCTCCCGATAATTGCGCCCCACGCACACGATTTTGCTGGGCGAGCACGGAGGAAGCAGGCGTGCGCCAGCCGGGATTTCCGAAAAATCCGCGCGGCGAACCTCCGGCGATTCATCGTTCGTCCACGGTGCGATGCCGTGGT
This sequence comes from Bryobacteraceae bacterium, assembly GCA_030039005.1. The sequence goes on along the minus strand of JASHQT010000555.1, from coordinate 5,058 downwards.
TCAAAGTGTAGCGGGCGATCTTCATGGCGCGGTCATCTCCACGGGCGTGCACGGAGCACTCACGTGCCCGTCCTGATCCACTGACTCCACCTCGTAACGATAGCGCTTCCCGCTCTGCACCATGCGGTCGGAATAAGCGGGCGCCTCCAGGCCGCGCGCGATCTCGACGAACGGCCCGCCATCCACCGAGCGCAGCACCCGATATTCCTTGAAATCCGGCTCCGTATTCCGGTTCCACGCCAGTTCGAGCGAGTTGATGCCGGCCGAAACCATTAGACCCGAAGGAACCGCCGGCGGGAAGATATCGATAGGCATGATCGTGACTGGCCCGATCACTTCACTTTCGATGCCGTCCCGCTCGGCTTGAATCGAATACTGATAGGTCTTGCCGAATTCCGCGCTGATATCGACGTAATTGGGCTCCATGGTCGTGGCCAGCAGCGCGGACCGCGTCTGCTGTTCGGTTTTTCGGAAGATGCGGAACTCAGCCTTCCCAAGTTCCGTCCAGGTGAGTGCGACGCCCTTAGGGTCAGCCATGACGTGGAAGTTAGCGGGATTGGCCAGCGGCGCTTGCACGGTGAACATTTTGGGCGCGGACCATCCGGCCTCTTTTCCTTTGTTATTTGTCACCCGCACCGCTACCGCCACTTCGGTGCCGACGAACTTGCCCACCGGAATCGAGGCCTGGATCGGGCCGGCTTTGCCGGGCGTGGGCACAGCAACGCTGGTGGCGCCGGCCGCCCATTCATCCACGTTCCACTTCGCCGGAACGGGGCCCACCCGCAAGTCCACCATGCCGATGCCGCCCTCCTTGATCGGCAATCCTTCCGTGGTCAGATTCTGAATGGTGAACAGAATATCGAGATTCGGCCCTTGCTCCACTACCATTAGATCGGTCACCGGCGTGGGAATGTGCAGGGCCGGATAAAGCGGCTCGCCGATGGATCCGCACCCCACCAAGAGAAGGCTCAGTGTGGCGCACACACTCATACTCGTGGCGCTCACACTCGTACGTGTGGCGTTCACACTCATGTGAACGCTAGCTGCTTTCCCCGCATTGCCTACAGAATGTACCGGCTCAGATCCTGATCCTTCACGATGTCGGCCAGTTGCTTGCGTACATACGTCGCGTCGATGCGGACGTTCTTCTTCTTCAGATCGGGCCCGGCGAAAGAAATCTCTTCGAGCAGCTTCTCCATAATGGTGTGCAGCCGCCGCGCTCCGATGTTTTCCGACATCTGGTTGACCTGCGCGGCGAAGCGGGCGATCTCCTCCAGCGCGTCGTCGGTGAAAGTGAGCTTGATGCCCTCGGTATCGAGCAGCGCCATATACTGCTTCACCAGCGCACCCTTGGGTTCCTTGAGGATGCGAATGAAATCGGCTTCCGATAGCGATTTCAGCTCCACGCGAATCGGGAAGCGGCCCTGCAGCTCGGGGATCAGATCGCTGGGCTTGGAAACATGAAACGCGCCCGCGGCGACGAACAGGATGTGATCCGTTCGCACGAAGCCGTGCCGCGTATTCACCGTCGTTCCTTCGACGATCGGCAGGATGTCGCGCTGCACGCCCTCGCGGCTGACGTCCGGGCCATGCCCGGCTTCGCGCCCGGCGATTTTATCGATCTCGTCCAGAAACACGATGCCCGAGCGCTCCACGCGCTCCAGCGCGATGCGCGTCACCTGGTCCATATCGATGAGCTTCTGCTCTTCTTCCTGCACCAGGTATTCCGCCGCCTCCACCACGCGCATTTTGCGTTTGCGCGTGCGCTGGCCGAACAAGCCCGGAATAATGTCCTTCAGGTTCACGTCCATTTCTTCCAGGCCCGCATTGGTGCTGATCTCGAACGTCGGACCGCGCTCGCGGACGTCGATTTCCACCATGCGATCGTCCAGCTTGCCCGCGCGCAGCTTCTCGCGCAGTTTCTCGCGCGTGCGTTCGGCGCTTTCCGACGCTTCCGGCTGCGGCGGCATCAGCAGGTCGAGCAGCCGCTCCTCGGCGTTTTTCTCCGCGCGCTCGGCCACTTCTTCCAATCGCTCTTCGCGCACCATGTCGATGGCGATGTCGACAAGATCGCGAATCATGGCCTCCACGTCGCGCCCCACGTAGCCCACTTCGGTGAACTTGCTCGCCTCCACCTTCAAAAACGGTGAATTGGCGAGCTTGGCCAGCCGCCGCGCGATCTCCGTCTTTCCGACGCCCGTCGGCCCGATCATCAGGATGTTCTTGGGCATCACCTCATCGGCCAATTCCGCTTCCAGCTTCTGCCGCCGGATGCGGTTGCGCAGCGCGATGGCTACCGCGCGCTTGGCTTCCGCTTGCCCGATCACGTATTTGTCCAATTCCTGAACGATCTCGCGCGGCGTCAGCTCGTCGAGCAACGGAGTCTCGTCCAGCGCCTGGCCAGGCAGGTAAATCACCATGCGCCTCGCCTCAAACGAATGCCACTCAAATTAACCCAGCTCCTCAAAGTTCACGCTTTCGTTGGTATAAATGCAAATCTCGCCCGCGATCTTCATGGACCGCTCGGCGATTTCTTTCGCTCCCAGTTTAGTATTTTCGATGAGCGCGGTGGCCGCGGCCTTGGCAAACGGACCGCCCGAACCGATGGCCGCGATCTCGCCGTCCGGTTCGATTACGTCGCCGTTGCCGCTCACGATGTAGGTGTTGTTCACGTCGGCCACCAGCAGCAACGCTTCCAAATGGCGCAACACCCGGTCCGTCCGCCACTCTTTCGCCAGTTCCACCACCGAGCGCGCCAGGTTGCCGTTGAACTGCTCGAGCTTGGCTTCAAAGCGCGCAAACAGCGCGAAGGCGTCGGCCGTCGAGCCGGCGAACCCGGCCACGATCTTGTCGTTGTATAGACGGCGCAGCTTTTTGGCGGTCGATTTCAGCACTTCCTGGCCGAGCGTCACCTGCCCGTCCCCCGCCATGACCACCTTGCCGCCCCGGCGGACGCACAGAATGGTTGTGGAGCGGATTCGTTCTCTCATTGTCAGATTGATTCTCAACTCCCTGGAGCGCTTGCGATGCAGGGAAAACTCCATTCTACCCGGTTCCTGTGAGTTCATGATAAAGGGACCAATAGCTTCCACCGATCGACAATGAGCAGGCACCCTTCGTGCCGCAAGTTGTAAGGAGGAATCAGATGCCTTTCCCGCGTTGGGCTGCCGTCTTCGCTTTCTGCGCACTGTGGGTGGCCACGGCGCCCGGTTTCGCCCAGAGGCTCCAGCTACCGCTCCTCACCGATCAGACGTGGTTTTGTATCGGCGGCGGATTCATAGCAATGTCCCCGTTTAGCCGCCCTCAACCGCTAATCATCATCAAGATCGGCGGCAAAGGAATCGAAGCACCGCTCACAATTCCGACAACGGGAAGCGAAGTCTTCGGAATGCAGTGCCTCGGATCGCATCTGGAATTACTCGTCCGGGAGTCAGGCTCGGATCATTTTTCTGTGCTTCCATTTCATGTGCAGCCAGGCCCCATCGAACGAGAGCAACGCGAGGACATTGACTGGTCCATATCGCAAAAGCCCTCCATGCCACCAGCGATTGAGCGCAGGCTGGAGGCGTTCCACGGACCAGGATCCCTCCCCGGTTCCACTATGTGGGGCGATTGGTATGAAGAGGTGCCCCGGGTCGACAATACCGGACACGCATACGAGGTCCATTTTCTCAGAAGGCAGACTGGAGACACGATAAGAGTCGTCGTCGACCTACTAGAGGAGACCTTCACCAGGAAGGCGACGCGATCGATTTCCCTGATCCGTGCGAAGCTTGTCGACGTAAAGGACTAGCGGCGTGGGCATGGTACAACCAAGACATGCCGACGTTCTTCGTCGAAACGCCCCACTGCCGCTACCCCGTCCTGGTGGAACGCGGCGGATTGGCCAAGGTGCGCGAATACGTCCCGGCTCGTGCCGGCAAGGTGTTCCTGATTTCGACCGAGGATGTCTGGAACCTGCACGGAAAGCCCGTCGCGGCCTCGCTCGGTAATCCCGAAACCCTGCTCTTTCCCGGCGGCGAACCGCGCAAGCGCCTCTCGGAAGTGGAAGCGCTAGCCGAGCAGATGGTGGCGCGCGGCGGCGACCGTGCCAGCATCATTGTCGCCTTGGGCGGCGGCATTCTCACCGACGTCGCCGGGTTCCTGGCCGCCATCTTCATGCGCGGCATTCCGGTGATCCAGGCGCCGACCACGTTGCTGGCGCAGGTGGACGCCGCGGTGGGCGGCAAAACCGGCGTGAACCTGGTGGCCGGCAAAAACCTGATCGGCAGTTTCCATCAGCCGCTCGCCGTGGTGATCGACCCCGCGGTTCTCGACACGCTGCCCGAGCGCGAATATCGCGCCGGCCTGTTCGAAATCGTTAAGCACGGCGTGATCGCCGACGCCGATCTGTTCTGGCTGATGAGCCGCGAGCCGCAGCGCGTGCTGGCCCATGCGCCCGAAGTCGTCGACCGCATGATCTGCGATTCGGTGCGTATCAAGGCCGAAGTGGTCTCGGGCGATGAAAAAGAGCAGGACCGCCGCCGCATCCTGAATTTCGGCCACACCTTCGGCCACGCGCTTGAAGCCGAAACCGGCTATTCGCAATTCCTGCACGGCGAGGCCGTGGCCTGGGGAATGAAAGCCGCCACGCTGCTCGGCGCGATGGAACGGTTGCTTTCAAACGAAGACAAGCGCGAGATTCTGCGCTGCGTCGATTCCTACGGTCCGCTGCCGCCGCTCTCAGGCGTCGACCCGGCGCGCATCGCCGCGCGCCTGAAGAGCGACAAGAAAACCGTGAAGGGCAAAATTCATTTCGTCCTGCCCGAGCGGATTGGCGCCGTGAAAATCACCTCCGACGTCGAAGAGCGATTCGTCACCGCGGCCATCGAGGAAGCGCTCGCTTGCTAGGTCAACTCACGCCCACCGGAGCCACCCCCGCCGGAACGGAGTCCGAACAACAAGCTTCCCGCTGGGTGCGCGACATGTTCGGCCGCATCGCGCCGCGCTACGACCTGCTGAACCACCTGCTCTCGTTGAATATCGATCGCCATTGGCGCGCCCGCACCGTCTCACACT
>JASHQT010000554.1 GCA_030039005.1 Bryobacteraceae bacterium | reverse complement strand
GTGGCCGCGATTTCGCCCATCGTCGGCGGGCGCGCGCTCAAAGGGCCCGCCGCGAAAATGATGCGGAGCATGCGTATGCGCGTATCGGCGGCTGAGGTCGCGCGGCTATATGACGACGTGGTCGGCGTGTTCGTATTGGATGAGGTGGATCGCAAGCAGGCCCGCGAAATCGAACTTCTGGGCATGCGGCCGGTGGTAACCAACACCATCATGCGAGGCCTGCGTGAGCGGAAAGCTCTGGCCCGCGTGGTGATTCGCGAACTGGGCCTCGTGAAATAGGAATCGTCAAGTGATCTTCGCCATACTCCCGGTGAAAAGCCCTCGCAACGCGAAGCAGCGCCTGAACGGATTTCTATCGGTCGAGGATCGCGAAACGCTCGCGCGCCTTCTGTTCCGGCAAACGTTCGCCGCATTATGCGCAGCCGATGGTATCGATCGCGTCGTGGTTGCCACCAGCGATCAGGAAGTGAGTCGTCACGCGCGCGGCGCGGGTGTTACCGTCTTCGAAGAGAGTGAACAGTTGAGCCATAGCGTCTCGGCCGACGCCGCCTGTTTGCGCGCGAAGGAAATGGGCGCTACCACGGCAATGTTGGTGCCCATCGATGTCCCCACCGTTGCGCCAGCGGATTTCACCCGCCTCGCAGAGTCGGTACCATCGGGCGCGCGTCCCGGTTTGATCGTGGTTCCCTCCGCCGACGGCACGGGCACCAATGCACTGGTCCGCACGCCGCCCGATTGCATCCAGAGCCGCTTCGGGCCAGGGAGTTTTCGCGCGCATTGCGATCAGGCGCTCGCCAACGGCCTGGCGCTCGACGTCCTGCGCCTGCCCGGCCTCATGTTCGACATCGACACGCCCGAAGACGTCGCCGAATTTCTAGCGGGCCCGCGCCGGTGCGATGTTTCTACGTTCCTGCGATCCGCATGCGCTTCGAAATCGTAGCACCGCGCGGCTTGCCCGAAGTTCGCCCCGGCGATGACTTGGCCGCGCTGATCCATGCCGCGGCCCCCGGCATCGATCGAACCGTAATCGTATCTGTCGCGCAGAAAATCGTTTCGAAATCCGAAGGCGCGATCGTCGATCTGCGTGAGATTCGTCCTTCGCCACTCGCCCAATCATGGGCCGCGCAATGGAATAAGGATGCCCGCCTGATCGAGCTGATCTTCGCGCAATCGCGCCGCATCGTTAAAATGGATCGCGGCGTCATCATCGCGGAAACGCACCACGGATTCGTTTGCGCCAATGCGGGAGTCGACCAATCGAATATCGAAGACGAGCATTTCGCGACGGTGCTGCCCGCGGATCCCGACGCTTCCGCGCGCCGGTTGCGTGCGAGCCTGAACTGCGGCGCGGTAATGGTCACGGATACTTTTGGCCGGCCCTGGCGTGAAGGCCTGGTAGACGTCGCGATCGGCGTCGCGGGCCTGGATCCGCTAGACGATCAGCGCGGGCGCGCGGACCGGCACGGGCGGAAACTTTCGGCCACGATTATCGCGGTGGCCGATCAACTCGCCGCGGCGGCAGGCCTCGCGATGCGCAAAGACGCCGGATGCCCGGTGGCGCTGATCCGCGGCTTCGAGTGGCAGCCCGTCGAAGGCTCCGCACGCTCGCTGCTGCGCAAGCCCGAACAGGATCTATTTCGTTAATAAGGCCGATGCCAGCTCTCTCCATTCGCGCATCGGCGGCGTCTTCTCGTCCGCTGTCAACACCTGGATGCAGACGTGATCGGCGCCCGCGTCATGATGTTCTTTGACGCGCTGGCGGATCACATTCAGATCACCCCAGGCGTTTATCGAATCGATCAGCCGGGTGCTCCCGCCATCTTTGAAATCGTCCTCCGTAAACCCGAGCCGCAGAAAATTGTTTGCGTAATTCGGCAGTGTCAAATAGAAACCGAGAAACGCGCGAGCGATGCCGCGAGCCCTTTCTGCATCCGTTTCGAGTACCACCGCCTGCTCGGGGCACAGATACGGAGCCGGCCCCAGGATTTTTCGCGCCTGCGCCGTGTGCTCCGGATTCACGTTGTACGGGTGCGCGCCGTTGGCACTATCGCGCGAAAGCTCCAGCATCTTCGGCCCCAGCGCCGCGAGCACGCGCGGAGGTTGGGCCGCGGGCCGAGGCGCATTGTACGGCGCGCGATCCATCGCCTCCAGATACGCCCGCATGGTCGCCACCGGCTTCTCGTACCTATGCCCCCGCAACTGTTCTACCAGCGGAATGTGGCTCACGCCCAAGCCCAGCAAAAATCGATTTGGATAGGCTTCGGCGAGCGTCTTCTGACCGGACGCCATGGCGACCGCATCGCGCGCATAGATGTTAGCGATGCCCGTGGCGATGACGATGCGCTTGGTGCCGGCGAGCAGGATGCCGGCGTTCGTCAGCACCTCGCGCCCTAGCGCTTCTCCGAACCACAGCGCGCCGAAGCCCAACTCCTCCAATTCTCGCGCGGTCTCCTGCGCCTTGGCCGCGGGCAGGCTTTCGAGCGCCCTCGTCCAAATACCGATGCGTCCAAGCTGTATCGAATTCTGCGCCATTGCGTCTCCGAAAACCTCCGATTTTTTTTCGAGCGCGGATGAAACCGGCGCTCAGGCGCATTATAGCGAGTGGGAGGCAACTCAAACATGAAAACTCTATTGTTCGGAATCGGCGCGGCGTTGCTGGCCGCGGGCGCGGCTGTTTACGCGGCGAGCACACCGCCGGCCGAAGGAACCAAGGCGCCCGATTTCACATTGAAATCGCAGGAAGGCAAGGAAGTGAGCCTGAAGGATTTCCGGGGCAAATGGGTGGTGCTGTATTTCTATCCCAAGGACATGACGCCGGGCTGCACCATTGAAGCGCACAATTTCCAGCGTGATCAGCCTGAGTTCGACAAGAAGAACGCCGTGATTGTGGGCGTGAGCCTGGACAGTGTCGACTCGCACGTGCAATTCTGCACCAAGGAAAACTTGACCTTCAAGCTGCTCTCCGATCCCGAGCACGTCGCGGTGGAAAAATACGGTTCGCTCGGCAGCTTCGGCACCATGACGGTGGCGAATCGCAACACATTCCTGATCGATCCCAAGGGCGTGATCCGCAAGGTTTATCTGAACGTTAGTCCAAGGGTGAACGAGCACAGCAAAGAGGTGCTGGCCGCGCTCGACGAACTGCAGCGCAAGAGCGATTGACCGGTTCCGGGCGCGATACGCGCGCGATAGAATGAAGCGGAGTGCCCACCCAGCAGCAACGGTTTGAAGAGATCGCCATGCCGCATTTGGCGGCGTTGCTGCGGGTGGCGCGGCGCTTGAAGCTCGACCAGGCTTCCGCCGAGGACCTGGTCCAGGAAACCATGCTGCTCGCCTGGCGCGGGTTTCGCGGCTTCCAAGCCGGAACCAACGCCCGGGCTTGGCTGTTCAAGATTCTGATGAATGCGTTTCGAGGCGAGGCTCGCAAAGCGCGCCGCGAATCCCAGGAGGCGTTGCCCGGGCCGGGCGCTGTTCCGGCATTCCAGCAGGCGGCCGAAATCGCGGAAGCCGTGGACGCGTTGCCCCACGAGCAGCGAACCGTTCTGATGTTGTGCGTGGTAGAGGGATTCACCAGCCGCGAGACGGCGGAAATCCTGGATGTACCCATGGGCACAGTGATGTCGCGATTAAGCCGCGCGCGTGAGGAATTACGAAGAAGTCTGGCGCCTTTAGCCAAAGAAGCATACCGCTAGGGAACGATTGAGATGACCGACGACGAACTCGATGAGCGCGTGCGCGCTGCGATGCGGGCCGAACCGGTTGACGCTTCACGTGTCGCCGCAGCGGTGCGGGGCCAGATCGCGCCTCGCCCCCGCACGGTGCCCGGCTGGGCGGTGGCTGCAGCCGCGTTGATCGTGATGCTGCTTGCCACGCTGTTCTCCTACCGGGAATTCCACCAGGAGCAGATTCCGGCGGTTTGTTCCGCGGCCATGCAAGATCATCAGCGTGAGATCGTGCGCGGTGAGCGGCGGCAATGGCTGACCGATGTTTCCGCGATTCAGGGGCTCGCGCAAAAGCAGGGCGTTCCCACGTCGGCGCTCGCGGCGCTCGACTCTACCGGGTATCGCCTGGAGCGCGCACGCGTCTGTTTCCTGGGCAAACAGATTTTTCTCCATTTGGTTTATTCCAAGCAGGGCGGCGAGTACTCGGTTTACTTGCGTCCGCGCGGCGGGGAGCCGTCTCTTTACGGTTCAGTGCGCGACCATTCCGTACGCGGCACGGAGAATCTGGCGTATTTCGAGACCGATCGTCTATGGGCCGTGTTCGTCAGCCAAGATACCGGCGCGCGCGCGTTCGCCCGGGTCGGCGCGAAGGTGCTTTAATTTCCGCCCGTATTGGCCGGAGGCCCGGAAGTCTTCTTGCTGCCGTCGGCCCAGGTGATTTCGCGGGAGTGCGCGAAGTTCGATCCGTCGCGCGCGCGCCAGCCGAACACCGTGACCGTGTCACCCACTTTCATGGTGTCGCGCGTCCAGCCCTGCCGCCGCAGCATGTTGGGCGGGAAGCCTTCGAACTTCCAGTGCACGATTTCGCCCGAGTCGTCCTTCACATCCAGATAGAAATGGATGTGGGGATTCTCCCAATCCACTTTTGTGACCACGCCGGTGATGTTCACCGGCTTGCTATCGTCGTATTCGGCGCCGAAGGAATGGTGCGGGAACGCGGGAGCAGAAAGCAAGAGCGCGAAAACAGCAGCCAGGATATAAGTTCGCATACGAAATCTGCGGTTTATTATATATCGGCCATCAGCTACTTTGATGGGCCGCTTCGGCCGCCTTCAAGGCAAAGACGCGCTCGGCGTTGGTTTGAAACAGCTTCTTCTTGTCCGCGTCGTTAATGGGTAGATTGTCGGTCAGCGTGACTTCGGCCGGAACGAACTGGTAGGGATAATCCATTGCGTAGAGCACCCGCTCGACGCCCAATACCGACTGACAATATAAGATCCCCGCCTCCCAAGCCATGCCGCTAGTGGTGACGTACATGTTCTGCTTGATGTAATCGCTCGGTTTCTTTTGGAGCTTTTTCACGCCGGGATAGCGATTGGCGGCCACCATGTTTCCGTGCATGAAGTCGATGCGCGAGAGCCAATAGGGGAGCGCTTCGCCGAGGTGACCGGACACGATGACGAGCTTGGGAAAGCGGTCAAAGACGCCGGCGACGATAATGCGCAACAGATGCAGTCCGGTTTCTACGGCGAAACCGAAGATGGCGCCGTCGAGTCCGCGAGCGAGGAAAGGCTCGATCATCGATTTGGGCGGCGTGGTCGGGTGAATGTAGACGGGAACCCCCAGGTGTTCCGCAGCCTCGAAAATGGCCCAGAATTTCGGATCGTCCAAGTATTCGCCGCGCGTGTGACTGTTAACGATGGCGCCTTTGAGACCGAGTTGGCGCACGCCGCGTTCGAGCTCTTTGGCTGCTTCGGCCGGATCCTGCGGTGCGACGGCGGCGAGTCCCGCGAACCGGTCCGGACGCTTACGAATCGCATCGGCGAGTTGATCGTTGGAAGATCGCGCCAGCGCGGTGGCTTCGGCCGCATCGAACACTTGCACGCCGGGCGCGGTGAGTGAAAGAATTTGCCTCGCGATGCCGGTTGAATCCATGTCGCGCAAGCGCCGCTCGCCCAAATCCTGGATACGTTCGAATAGAGCGGTTGCGCGCGGACTGTTACCTGAATAGAAACCCCACAAGCTGCGAAAGCCCGGATCGTCGTAGCCGTCTGCGAGCAGTTTGCGATAGCGCGCCAGCAGCTCGGGCGGCGCGAACGCTTCTTCTGTGGCGATGCGGAGATAATCGGGCATTTTAGGACTCGGTCACGAACTTCGTCACCAGGCATGCCTCCAGGCCTTCCTGGCCTTCTTCGCTGCCGTGGCCGCTTTCCTTTATTCCGCCGAAGGGAGAGTCGCGGACGGTGACGACATAGCTGTTGATGCCGATCAACCCGGCTTCGAGCTGTTCACCAAGCAGATTGACTCTGCGTGTGTTGTTGGTGAAGGCATAGGCGGCGAGGCCGTAGGGCAGGCGATTGGCCTGCTGGATCACGGAATCGAAGTCGGAGAACGGATTGAGGATGGCCACCGGCCCGAACGGCTCTTCGTTCATGGTGCGCGCTTGGTTGGGAACATCGGAGATGACGGTGGGTTGCCAGAAATAACCAGAGCCCGGAATGCGTGAGCCGCCGGCTTTGAATTGAGCGCCGCACTGGCGCGCGTCGGTGAGCAAGTCCTGCATCGCGTTCAAGCGTAGCGAGTGCGCGAGCGGGCCCATCTTGTTTTTCTCGTCCAGCCCGTTGCCAACCGTCCAGGATCGTGCGCGAGAGGCGAAGCCGTCGACGAAGCGCGAATAAATCTTCTCGTGAACGTAGTAGCGCGTCGGCGAAATGCAGACCTGGCCGGAGTTGCGGAATTTGGATGTGGCCGAAAGATCGAGCACCTGATCAACGTCTACGTCGTCGAACACCAGCACCGGTGCATGCCCGCCCAGTTCCATGGTGGTGCGCTTCATCCCATCGGCTGCGAGTTTCATGAGCTGCTTGCCGACGCGCGTGGATCCAGTGAACGAAAGCTTTCTGATAATCGGCGAAGCAAGCAGGTGGGTGGAAACATCCGACGGCACGCCGAAGACCATCGACATCACGCCTTTCGGCAATCCTGCGTCAACCAGCGCGCGCGCCACTTCCAGCGCCGCGGCGGGCGTATGTTCGGCCGGCTTCATGATACACGGGCATCCGGCGGCCAGCGCGGCTCCCAGCTTGCGGCACGGATTGCCGATGGGAAAATTCCACGGCGCGAAGGCGGCCACGGGACCCACGGGCTCCTTCAGCACGGTCATGCGAATGCCCGGCATGCGCTGCGGCAGCACGCGGCCATAAGCCCGGCGGCCCTCTTCGGCGAACCATTCGAGCGTGTCGGCGGAAAATTGCAGCTCCATGCGCGACTCGTGGATGCTCTTGCCTTCTTCGATGGTGGCGATGCGCGCGATGTACTCGGCGCGTTCGCGCATCAGGTCGGCGGCGCGCTTCAGGATCTTGCCGCGATCCTGCGGCGAGGTGTTGCGCCACACCGGATAAGCCTTTTCGGCGGCTTCGAGCGCGCGATCGAGATCGGCTTTCGAGGCATGCGGCAGGATACCGATGCATTCGGCGGTTGCCGGATTGAGCACCGGCTCGGACTCGCGATTGCCGAGCGGTGTCCATTCACCGGCGATCAGCAGCTTCAAGTCCGCGTAGCTTTCGGCGGAGGCGGCGGGAGACATTTCGATGGCTGACATTTAGGGGTCCTCACTCTATGTTATAAGCTCTAAAGGTCGCTGCATGCAGCGCGTGAGGGAGCCCGGCATGAAGAAATCATTCTATGGATGGAAGCTGCTGGCGGCGTTCTGGTTCATCTACTTGGTCAACCTGGGATTCCCGACCTACGGACAGAGCGTGATCAACGCCTACATGGCGAAGGATCTGCACCTGGACCGCACGATGCTCGGTCTGGCGTTTTCGATTTACATGATGATGGTGGGTCTGCCCGGGCCGGCCGTCGCGGCGATCGTGAACAAGATCGGCGTGCGCCTGACGCTGCTGATCGGAAGCTCGGCCGCGATGCTGGGCGCGATTTCGATGGCTCTGTTCGTGCATACCGGATGGCAAGCGGTGGTCTCGTTCGGAGTCCTGATCGGGTTCGGATCCTGCGCGGGCGGTGCGATCGCCGAACAGCAGGGTATCGCGCAATGGTTTATTCGGCGCCGCGCGCTGGCGCTCTCGCTGATGTATAGTGGCGGCGGAATCGGTGGATTCATTCTGCCGCCGATATTGAATCGCGTGATCGCGAATTCGCACGGAAACTGGCGCAACGGATGGTGGATCTTCCTGGCGCTTGCGGCCATCGGCGCGGGATTGATATTTTTCGCGGTAAAGGAAAAGCCGGCGGATATGGGGCAGTTGCCCGATGGCGGCGAAGCGCCCGCAGTTGCGCCCGGGCAGAAACGTCCGCGCGGCGTCTTCGTGACCACCGAGGCATGGACGTTCAAAGAAGCGATTGTTTCGCGCGCTTTCATCCTGATGCTGCTTTCGTCAATTGGCATTAGCTGCGGATTTTCGCTGATTCAGGGCCACGGCGTGGTGCATCTGCGCGATCTGGGGCATTCGCCGGCCGAAGCCGCGATGGCGATGTCGATCCTTGCGATCTCCACACTGGCCGGCAAGTTGCTCGCGAGCTTCGGCGACCGTATCGAGCCGCGTTACATCTGGGCCTTCGCGATGGCGGCGTTCGGGCTGGGAACGGTGCTTGTGGTGCATGCGACCAGCGCGTTCGATCTGTATCCGTTCCCGATCCTGTTGGGGTTCGGATGGGGCGCGACGCTGGTTTCGATGATGGGCGCGCCGATGAATTACTTCGGATTGAAGGCGTATCCGGCCGTGATCGGGCTGTGGCTGCTGATCCAGACGGGTGTGGGCGCGCTCGCGCCGTTCGCGGCCGGATATGTTTTCGACAAATTCGGAAGCTACACGCCGGCGTTTTATTCGATCGCCGGATTGTGCTTCGCCGGATCGCTGCTGCTGTTGTTCGCGACTCCGCCGCGGCGCAAGGTGGCTGAAGAAAGCGGCGCGATGCATCCGGCGCTCGGGGAATCGGCCGCGCGGGCCTAACGACTGAATTGGGCGACGAAGAGCAATCCGACACCCACCAGCAGCAGAATCCGGAAGATCAAGTCGTCGAATGTTGCAGCCGGAGATCCTGGGGTCCAATGGTGCGCGGACCATCCGCCCTTCTCCAGAAGCGCGACGGCTACAAGGAACAGCCCCACTAAGTTGAGAAAGCGGACTCGCGCAAGAACCGATCGGAACGCAAAGGCGGCGATGAATACGATCGCAACCAGGAGCGCTGCGACAGCGTAGGCGACCAGAACGTCCGGCATCGGTTACCCGACTGTGAGACGCCGGAAGCGCCCAAACCATAACAGCGCAACCTCGCTTTCGACATGCGATTAACCTGGGTCGGGGCCGCCAAGATCGGCCGCCCAGGACACGAACAGCAGCCCGAGTCCGAGCGTGACGGCGATTCGAAAAAGTAGAGTTTCGTCAGTAGCGGCCTCTGAGCCAGCGGGCCAATAGAAGGATGGGTGTTCGAATTTCCCCAGCAGCCCAATCCCGAGAACAGCGCCCCCCGCTAACTTCAGAGCGGCTCGGACACGTTTCGAGGCGGCGCGCAGTGGGCGGCCGATGAGAACTGCACCGGCCAGCACAACGGCCATGAGTAGTGCCGCCCCAGGTACTCAACGGCTGCGAAGAACACTCGGAAATTCTCCTAGAGTTCCTCGATCGGAACCCAGTTGCCGTGGACTTGCACCCGCAGGCGGAATGGGATTTTGATGCGCGCGATCGGGCCTTTTTCGATGTTTCCGGCTTCGACGATCGCGACTTCGGAAAGCTGCTGGTCGTGCATGTCGCAGACGAATGCGAGATAGCCTTCGTGGCCGGGCATTTTGGACGGAATGTGGACGTGCTCCTGCACCGTGACCGTGGGGCCGAGCGAGAGCGTGGTGTATTTGCCGGTCTTCACTTCCATCCGGACGATGGTGTTGAAGCCCGCGCCGACGGGTCCGGCGATGGGCGGAGGGCCATTCTGCGGGGCGCTGCGAGGATCAAAGGTCTGGTAATATCCGATGTCGAAATCGCTCATCTGATCCTTGAGCGCGGTGCGCGGCATGTCGCCGGAAGGGCCGATGACGGTCTCTTCCCAAGTGTCGCTGGGCTTGGATAGATCGAAGGTCCAGCGCACGAATCCGATGCGGACCTGGTCGGGACGCAAATTGATACCCGACGCCTTCTGCATGAACGGGAACGGCGGCACTTTGCTGACGCCGAAATACATATGGACGCGATTGCCTTCGCTATAGGCGTTCATGAAGTGGAACGACGATCGCGCGGGACCGCGGAACCAGCGCATGTGCTTGGCGTGGGCGTCGCGCGGCAGGATGCCGACGTAGGATTCCTTGTCCTGCTCGAAGACCCAGTGATGGCCGCCGGCCTTCAGGCGATTGAGATCGGCGGTGATGGGGAAGACGGGGAAAACGACGTGCTCGCGCGTGACCGCGAAATCGTGCATGAGCGCGACATAGGGCGCTTCGAACCATTCTTCGCGGACCAGGTTGCCTCCTTTGTCCGCGACGCAAAACGCCACGTCTTTGGTCACCAGGCCGCCGGCTTCGTAGCCGAAAAAGTAGAGATCGCCGGTGTCGGGCGCCAGGCGCGTGTGCGCGGTCATGGTTTG
>JASHQT010000553.1 GCA_030039005.1 Bryobacteraceae bacterium | reverse complement strand
AGCACGCGGTCGACGTACTGAATGGTCTCGGGATAGGGCGGCACGCCGTGATATTTGTCCACGGCCGCCGGGCCGGCGTTGTACGCCGCTACGGCTTTCGAGACCTGGTGGGGATCGTTCTCGTATTTCTCCAATAGATCGCGCAGGTAGCGGGCGCCGGCGTCGGCGTTTTGAGCCGGATCGCGCGGGTCGGCATGAAGATCCGCGGCCGTCGTGGGCATGAGCTGCATGATCCCGACGGCGCCTTTGGGCGACACCGCATCTTCGCGATAGCCGGACTCCGCGCGCGCGATGCTGTGGACGATGGCCGGAGGCAGACCAACACGCTGGGCCGCCTGAGTGACCAGTTCTCGCGGACTAAGGTTTGGTTGCGTGGCCTGCGGCGGGGGGACGGGGGCCGCGGGCGCCGGAGGAACGTAATCCTCCTTCTCAAAAGCTGTCACGGCGCTGGCAGGCAGCTCGATCACGCCGCCGCTGGTTTCCAGGCGGACCACCGCGCCGTCCACTGTGTGGCTGTCGGCATGGATGCGGAAGCCGTTCGAGAGCACGGCGAATTCGCCGGCCTGCGCCCAGAGCGCAACCGCTACAAAGGACAGTAATAGCTTCATTGGGCGGGGAGCCACTCACCCATTCTGACGCATTTGGGGGCCGGTGCGTGGACGCCGGTAGTGCCTGAAAGGTGCGTTGAGCCCTCAAGGTAGCCCATTCGCACGACATGGGAATGCAGCCTTAAGCGCATCCCTGCCCACAAAGAAGAAATCTTCGTTAAGTCGTTTCGGGTTTCGATTTGCGTACTCAAGGAAGATTTTTACCTCCTGGCTCCACGTGACCTCCCCAATACAAACCCCGAAGAGCAGCTTCCTATTAGGCGGATCGCTAGCGATACGGAGCGCCATGTCGAGCACACTGAAAGCACCCAAGCACATGCCCGCATCGAAGCCATCGTCATAAGACGTTTTGGGTAGCGCGACGCTCCCGTCATCTCCTAACCTTGCATTGGCTACAACCTTGCACGCCGATACTATCCGCTCAGCGGTATCGTTCGCCTCAGCCAACGAAACGACGGACAGTAGCAAGATCGAAAGACGAAGCATATTTTCCACCTCCAGATTCAGTTTAATAATTCTGACAAATCCCAGACATAATCCGTGATCCCGGCTTCCATTGCAGGCGTCACGCGGATGCTGGAGTGAATCCGGCAGAAATTGTAATAAGCGAACCAGAGCATGACAGCCGCACAGTGATTCTCCCACTTTTTCGAATAGCCGTTCGTTAGCCCAGTGAAACGACGCAGGCTCATGCGAAGCGAAAGATTGCTGCGTTCTACGATGCTGGTGCAAATGCGATCAGGATCAGGATTTCCGGCAACTGGGACCACCTCCACGGATTGAACCTCAGCCGGGGAGTAGCGCGCTTCGCCTTCCCGCGAGCCGCGATAGACCTTGATTAGCTGAGCGAAACCGGTGATGCGGTCGCCGAGTGTAGTGGTGATCGCAGAGCGATAGGGCGCGTAGCCGTCGCTCGTAATTTGAAACTGCGGGGTCCGCGCCGTCGCTTGACGCAAACCCTCAACGAAAACATCGCAGCCTTGCTGGTCGCGCTTGCCAATGGTCACGTTCAAGACTAACTTGCTGTGCCGTTCGATTCCAACCCAGACGTAGCAATCGCCAAGAAATTGGTCATCTTCAGGGCGGACGCGCTGCTGCTTTTTACCGATGAAGGACCAGACCTCATCACATTCCACGTCACGCACGGGCACGTTGACAATCTGCTCGGCCATCACCCGTTCGGCCTTCTCACCGGCTAATGCGAGCGCCTTCATGATCGTGTTCTGATCCAGGCCAGTGATTCGCATCGTACTTCGGACCGAATTACCCCCCAGAAGCATTGACATGGCAAGCAACATCTTCTCCTCGGGGATATACATTTCACCCAAGGTCAGGTTGTGCGGCTCCGTGTAGGTCTTTTTGCAGTTGGGGCAACGGAAACGGCGGAGTCCATTGCGGTGCTTCCCAAAGTGTTGACACTTTATCTCGCATACTGCGCATGTCATTGATTTCGTGTTGCTTTCCGCGATCTCCAGCATAACTCTATAATACAGCGACAGCTCGCTGTTGTCAACGCTCTATGGATTATTTGCACGCACAATCTGTACTTAATGGAAAGCGTGTATTATCTTGAATTTGGGTGTGCTGGCGGTGGGATTCGCACCCACAATTCCCTTGGACAGGACGCCGGTTTTAAAGACCGGTGCGTATGCTAATTCCGCCACGCCAGCGTAAAGACAGTTTGAGGGTGACAGGTGGGGCTTGAACCCACAACCGTCGGATTACAGATCCGCCGCTCTACCGCAGAATTGAGCTACTGTCACCGCAAGCGAGAGCCGCAAGGTGCCTTGTTCCCCTCGAAAAGGCTAGGCACCTGCGGTTTTTGTATTTTTAGGCCGCTACGCTTGGTGGCCCTCTGATAATTTAGCCAGCCATCAATGCACCTCTGCTTGGGCGGTTCCGTTGCTGTGGGATCTGTTGGAACCCAGCCGACGTTCGAGCCCACGTCGCGAAAACTCCGTAATGTCCCAATCGCCGCCTTCGCGCTGCTCAAAGAATCGCTTATCGTTCAGGCAATAGCTGACCGTGCCTTCGGGTAATCCTGAACGCGATTGTAGGGCTCCACGCGCCATAGGCCCATTTTCATAGATGAACTGGGCGAGTTGTTCCTTGCGACCTCCAGCTTGAGGCGCAGCAAATGTGGGTGTATACCTGCCGGAAGATACCGGAGTTGAAGCGACTGGCATGATTTGACCTGTCACGCCAAAGGCGGCGGCAAGTCTATTGCGAGCTTCCTGGAGCGACGCTATCTTGGCGTCGATGATTTGGATTGCCTGCTGTATCTCGGGGTCCATGGCTATATTTTAGACATGGACTATAGATGGAAGTCAAGTCGGATTGAATCGAGATGATCTGACTTGCGATTTCTTCGCCTTTGATTCTCCGGTCTTACATATCCTCGCTTTTGTTTACATCCGTGCTGGCACCTTTAATGGGCCGTCCTCCCGCGCGTTTCCTTCGCATTGCTGCCAAGTGCCGGAAGTGTTCCGATCCGAACTTTTTTGCGGTTGCCGCACCACCCATGGAACCAAAAGAAGCAGCCTGCGATTTTTCGGTGTTAGCACTCTCGACGATGAGATCATCGGTGATGGCGAGAGCGGTGCGTAGCAGTTCTCGGGAACGGCCTGTGCGGTTCTGCGGAAGATCTGGCGTCGTTTCGAGGATCAGATCCACCTCTTCGATAATGTTCTTCAGCGCGCCTAGCGACTCGCGATCCAACGGCATACTTCAATGGTGCGGGCAGCGCGGCGAAAACGCAACGGCGCGTTTTTTCCGCTCAACGCACCTTTCAGGCAACACCTGGACGCCAGTGTTCTCCCGATCGCGAACCAGCCCAAAAGCCCGGGCACCTAAGGGAAACACAGGGGAGCATTTCGGAGGAACGCCCGGCGGCTTTAGGCTGAATGTTTCCTTAAACTTCCATTCGTGACGTGTTACCGTCGTGTTTTCGTCGTCTCCTGTTGTTTTTTCGTCACCCTGGCCGCGACCGCGCAAGTTCCCTGGCGGATG
>JASHQT010000552.1 GCA_030039005.1 Bryobacteraceae bacterium | reverse complement strand
GTGGCCGCCGCCGCCACCGCGATGCTCGACAGGCTGATCATTTTGCCCATCACGCCGCCCGCCGAATTGGCCGACGCCATCAGCACCTGGTTGAATCCCAGCTTCGACGCCGTCACCACTTGCAGATTGCCGAACAGGGCGTTGGCCGAGGTGTCGGAGCCGGTCAAGAATACACCCAGCCAGCCCAGGATCGCGCTGAAGAACGGAAATGACGCGCCGGTGGCCGCGAACGCCAGCCCTAGCGTCCCGGTGGCGCCCGAATAGTTCATCAAAAACGCGAGCCCCAGCACCGCGGCCAGCGTGATCAGTGAGTACGTGAGCTGCTTCATCGTGCTGGCGAAGATCTTGATCGCGAGCAACGGTGGCACGCGCAGGACGAAGCACGACAGTATGCAAGCGATCATGCACGACGTCCCGGAAGCCGAAAGCCAATTCAGATTGAAGATAGCCGCGTAAGGTGAAACTTTGGCCGTAACCGGCGGGACGCGTGCGATCAGGTTGTGTAGGCCCGGCCAGGCGATCGGGATGGAGACCGAATTCAGCGGCTTCTGCATCGGCGCCCAGCCCCACAACAGAACGCAGATCACCAACAAGAGATACGGGGACCACGCGAGAAACACCTCGCCATGAGAATGTTCCCGGCCTTCCGCCGGCGCCGTTCCGCCCGCCACGGCGTGTTTCTCCTTGTCCTTGGGCTTCCAGAATAGGAACAGGACCACGAGCACGCCCATCGCGGCGAGCGAGGCGATCAGATCGGTGAGCTGCGGTCCCACGAAATTGGAAATGGTGAACTGCAGGCCGGCGAAGGTAACTCCGCACAGTAGAGCCGCCGGGAACACGCGCGCCAGCGCGCCCCAGCCGCCCATCACCACCACTAAATACGCCGGCACGATCAGCGAAACCGGCGCGCACATGCGTCCCACCCCCGCGCTCAACCGCGCGAGTGGCAGCCCCGTGATTCCGGCCAGCGTCACGATGGGAATCGCAATCGATCCGAACGCCACCGGCGCCGTGTTTGCCAGCAGGCAGATCGCGGCCGCATGGAAGGGCGAAAACCCCAATCCGGCCAGCATCGCGGCCGCCACGGCCACGGGTGTTCCGAATCCCGCCGCGCCTTCCAAAAACGCGCCGAAAGCGAACGCGATCAGCAGCGTTTGCAGCCTCGGATCGCGCGTCAGGCTGCGCAACGAGTGCTTGATGGCTTCAAACTTCCCCGTATCCAGCGTCAACCGGTACAGGAACAGCGCCCAGATCACGATCCAGCCGATGGGAAACAGCCCATACGCCGCGCCGTACGCCGCCGCCGACACGATCCGCTCCACGGGCATTCCATACAGGAAGAACGAAACCAGGATCGTCGTCCCCAGCCCCGAAACCCCCGCAATCCACGCCGGCGTCCTTTTGATGCCGAGCAGATAGAGCAGTACGAAAATCGGCAAAGCCGCTACCAGAGAAGAAAGCAGCAGGCTTCCGTGAATGGGGGCGTAGTTATGTTGCCACATGACGCGAATGTCATGTATATCAGAGCGAGCGCTTGCGCTTCAAGTGGCCGCGGGGATTTTGACGATTGTTACAGAACGGTTGCGGACCTCACTCGCCCGCAAAACATCTCGAAAGCATCTGCCGTGTCTGTGGCGCGAGAGCGCCGAAGGGAAACGTCACCGTCTCGCCTCCCACCAGGTTGCCGGCGGTCAACGATTGGTTCGGAAGCGGCATCGCGCTGAAGGAAATATCGCCCGGCCCGCTGTTGTTCCCCATGCTTTCTTGTTTTTCGCTCTTATAGACCCGCGGGGTGCCGTCATCCACCGCCGCCGAAATCTCTTGCCCCGTCTTCGGACCGCCCGGCGCCCAGGCCAGCTTGATCCCACCTTTGTGTGAAACGGCGGAACACTCGACCGTCAACCTGTACATGTCCATTCGGGTGGCGTCGTTCACGGCCGGCACTTCCCGCACCATGCTCGCGCTGATCCCATGCTCGGTCTGCCGCACCGTCCATTGCGTAGCACCCCGAGCTTCCTCGGAAAGCCCCATCACCCATGCGCGCGATGTGGCTGCGTCCGGGGCCGCGATACCCGCGGCGTGAATCGCCGAGTTTTTCATCTCGGTATCGATCGCGGCGGTGACCGAGGGATCGGTACTCGCTGCCCGCACGCGATCGAGCGGCAGTCCATTGGTCAGCTTGCTGAGCAGCATGGCCGCGACGCTCGGATCGGCCTGCGCCGCGTCGAAGCGCTGCAAGGAAAGCCCGCCCTGCGGATTGGCCTCGGTGTGGCACACCGCGCAGTATTTCTGCACCAGCGCGTTTTGCTGATCGACAGGCATCGTGCCGCTCGCCATCGCGGGCGCAAGCCCTAGCGCCATCCAACCAAACGCCGCTCGCAAAGACAAGTGCGGCCTCCTCGTCAATCCAGCCTACTACTGGCGCGACTCCGATGGGAGTATAGTTGCCACATGCGCAGCGTGATCTCAGCCGCCGCAGCCGCGATAGTGGGCTGCCTCATGCTCGCCGCTCAAACACAACCGCCCCCACGCCGAGCGTTCGATGTCGCCTCCATCCGGAAAATCGATCCAGAACGTCCCACGGTCTACACCAATCCATTCAGTTTCTCGCCATCGGGCCGCTTCACCGCTACCAACGTCACCTTGACTGACCTCATCGTGGTGGCCTATGGAACCCGGCGCATTCAGATGCGCGGCGGTCCGGCGTGGATCGATTCCGACCGCTTCAACGTCATCGCACAAACCGATGCGACGTCCGGCGAGGTGAAACTCCAGGAACACAGGCCGATGATCCAGGTCCTGCTCGAAGACCGCTTCAAGCTCGCGCTGCACCGCGAAACCGAGGAGACTACGGTACTGGCTCTCGTCACCGGCAAGGCGCCGCCAAAGATACAGCCCGCCAAGGAAGGGGAAAAGAACGCCGTCGTACCCGGCAATCGCGGTCAAATGAATTTCGTCGATACGCCGATCGAAGGGCTCGTCAATACTTTGTCGAATATTCTGCACACGCCGGTTGTCGACAAAACCGGAATCACCGGCTTCTACGATTTCACGCTCGACCCGTTCCAGTTGTCTGACCCCAAGACGCCGGTCACCCCGGACGAATGGCCCGAATTAGTCCTGACCGCAGTCCGCGAACAACTCGGGTTCAAGCTGGAAAAACAAAAGGCCTCGCTCCAGTTCACGATCATCGACCACGCCGAGCAGCCCAGCGATAACTAGTCCCTAATCACGATTGGGGCGACTCGAACACTACCACCGCCAGCGGCGGCAGCGTGATCGACAAGCTGTGATAATGCCCGTTGTACGAAATCGGCTCCGAACCCACAAAGCCGCCGTTGCCCATGTTGCTCCCACCCCATAACTCGGAATCACCGTTCAAAATCTCGCGATACACGCCCGGATCGGGCACACCCACGCGATACTTCAGCCGCGGCACCGGCGTGAAATTGCACACGAACAGCAGAAACGGCTTGCCGCCCTGCGGACGCCGGATGAACGAAATCGTGGAGCCGTCCACGTCGCGGAAATCCACCCACTCGAATCCGGCCCAATGAAAATCGACCTGATAGAACGCCGGATGCGTCCGGTACAGCCGGTTCAGCTCCGTCACGAACGCCTGCAGCTTGCGATGAAAATCGTAGTGCAGCAGCTCCCACGGCAATCCGCGCTCGCTGTACCACTCATCCCACACCCCGATCTCCGAGCCCATGAACAGCAGCTTCTTCCCGGGATGCCCGTACATATAGGCCAGGAATGCGCGCACGTTGGCGAACTTCTGCCACATATCGCCCGGCATTTTACTGAGCAGCGCGCCCTTGCCGTGTACCACTTCGTCGTGCGAAATCGGCAGGACGAAATTCTCGGTGAACGCGTACAGCATGCTGAACGTGATGTTGTTGTGGTGAAATTTGCGATGCACCGGATCGTGCGAAAAATAATCCAGCATGTCGTGCATCCAGCCCATGTTCCACTTCATCGTGAAGCCCAGGCCGTTTAAATAGGTCGGCCGCGAGACCCCGGTGAACGCGGTCGATTCCTCGGCCGCCGTCATCGCCCCCGGCACCTGGTGCGCCAGCTCGTTGAAGCGCCGCAGAAAATCGATCGCCTCCAGGTTTTCGTTGCCGCCGAACATGTTCGGGATCCATTCGCCCGTCTTGCGCGAATAATCCAGGTACAACATCGACGCCACCGCATCCACGCGCAGGCCATCGATGTGATGCA
>JASHQT010000551.1 GCA_030039005.1 Bryobacteraceae bacterium | reverse complement strand
GACCTCGCCGGCTTCCCACGGGTGCTCGCCGCCGAGGCACTGAACGGCTAAAATCACGCTGTGATTCCCACCGGATACAAGAAGGAAATCCCGAGGACGCATTCGTATCCGCTGGGCGCAAAGGCGATCTCGGAAGCGCTGGCCGGTGTCCCTCAGTTCGACCTCTTGAGGATCAATTTCTCCTTCGGGTGGAAAGGCTTTGCGAAGGACCGAGTGCCTGGCGCGCCCTATAAGGTGCTGATTGTCAATTACTATGGGCCGAGCGGCTCGCTGTCCGGCTGGAATATCTACGTTCGCCCTGTGCCGAGAGTTCTGAAACACGAGATCCAAACTAAGCTCTTGACTGAGGCACTGCCGAAGTTAAAGATTTGGCTGCAGGCAACCCCTCACTCCCTTGATCGCGAAGGAGCACATCATATCGAGTTCCTCTTCGACGAATTGGCCGGCGAATTAATAACCGAAGAGTACTCGTCTACTGAATGGCGCACGGAACGGCTATGAGCCTTGCTGTAAAATGGGCTCATGAACACAGCCCGTTATCTCCGATGAGATTAGCTCGCGGCGCATCCAACGCGCGGCGGTTCACATCTGCCTTGCAGATTCTTTAACGGCCGGAGGTTCCCCCATCTCCTGCTTTCGGAAGCGATAGCCCACCTGGACGTCTGTGAGCAAATAAGTCGGATTTGCCGGGTCATCCTCAATCTTTTTCCGCAACTGGCGCACAAAGGTGCGAAGGTATTCGACTTCGTGACTATACTCTGGCCCCCACACGGCGGTCAAGAGCCGTTCGTGGGCGAGCGGGAATCCGGCATTGGACATGAGAAGGTGCACCAGATCGAACTCCTTCCGCGTCAGATGGATCAAGCGCCCCGACTTATAGACCTCGCGGCGAGCCGCATCGAGTTCAAGGTCTCCGATTCGGCTGACTTGGCTCTTGTTTTCCTCAACGTGCTCTCTGCGACGGAGTGCCGCACGAATTCGTGCGGTCAATTCTCTAAGGTGGAAGGGTTTGGTGAGATAATCATCGGCGCCGGCCTCCAGCCCCTCCACTTTGTCTTCCAGACCGTCACGAACCGTCAGCATGATAATTACAATGCGGGGCAAAAGCGTTCGAAGCTCGCGGCAGGCTTCCAAGCCGCTCATCCCAGGCATGTTCATGTCCAACAAAACCACGTCCGGAGAACTTTCCCGGGCCCGCGACAATGCGGCCTCGCCGTCGGACGCATCGCACGTGTTGTAGCCCAACATCCTAAGAGTTGTGTGAAGAGCGCTCCGGATCGAAGCATCATCATCTACGATCAGGACGGCTTCCCGCGGGGCTACATTCGGGGAATTTGAAGAAAGGTTCGAGGACAACGTAGTACTCAAGGCGTTTGGAGGCTTCTGAATCTCAGCCTAGCACCAGACACATAAGAAAGGCATAAAAACGGGCGGGCGGCCTTATCCGACACTAGGCTCAAGGCTTTCACCCGTCCAGGGAGCGCCTTGGCAGCGATAAGAAGAACGTAGTACCTTTTCCTTTTTCACCAGCCACCCACACGCGTCCCTGATGTGCCTCCGCCGCCTGCCTAGTGATGGACAGCCCCAGACCAGTTCCTTCGGCAACGCCATCCGATCCCGGACTCCGGTAAAACCTGTCAAATATCCGGTCGCGATCCTCCGGACTGATCTCCGGCCCCTCATTGTGAACGGAGATGACAACCTGCCCGTCGCTATCCTCCACACGAATCGCAATCGGAGTTCCAGGGGCGGAATACTTCGCGGCGTTTTCGACCAAGTGCAGAATGGCAGTACCTAATAGCTCCCGATCGCCTTCGGCGGCACAGTTCGGGCTGGAGAACGAGAGGGTGGCGGGATGACTAACGAGCCGATCCGCCTTTTCGGCCAGGATCTCTTGGATCAACTCTGGAATCACCAGCGGCTCCTTATGCAGCTTAATCTCGGAAGGTTCGAGTTTTGCGGCTCGCAGTAACCGTGTAGTAAGTGAGCTGAGTTTGCCGGATTCTTCGTCAATCAGAGTTATTAAATGCCTCTGCCCGCCGCTCAAATCGCCGCATTCCAGCAAGCCCGAACTTGCCGCTCGAATGGCGGTTAAAGGCGTTTTGAAGGCGTGAGCCAAAGCATCCAAGACCGTGGTTCTCAATTGCTCGCTTTGCCTGGCGGCCTCGGCGCGATTGCGTCTTTCCAGAGATCGAATGCGCTCCAAGGCAATCGCGATCAGTGCGGCCGTGGAATCGGCCAGCAGCGAGCTTACATTGCCGCCCCGTAGAACGACCGCGCCAACGCAGCTAGTTCCGGGCCGGAGGACGCGTTGCCACGTCAGATCGCCCGCATGATCTGCGTTGCGATCGCCCTCATAAGTCGCGATTGCCAATGTAGACAATTCGGAACCCTGCGGTCCGGCCGAATCCACCTGCGAGGTCGACGCATCGAACAACGCGACGCTATCCACCTCCATGACTTCCCGGATGTGCTCCACCAGTTGCGGACCGGGCGCACACTGTAAGTCCATTAGTAGAATCCGGCGGCTAAGTTCGTATAGTTTCGCCATCCGCCAGCGCTCCAGAACGGCGGCCCGGGCTGCCTTCTCTCGCTGATTCGATAGCCGACTTACCAGAAGAGCCGTAGATTCAAAGGTCACCAGCGCCACCCAGTTCTGAGGATCTTCTACGTACAGCGTATAGACCGGGGGAACGAAAAAATAGTTCAGGCAGATGAACGCGGCCACGGAAGTAACAGTAGCTTCCCAGAATCCCGCGAATGTGGCGATGAACAGAACAAGCAGTAAATGTAAAAATGCGGTAGTTGCGAAATTGACGTGAAATCGAACGCCGACGCCGGCGATTACAAACGCACAAGCTGATCCCGCCAAGGCATACTGCGCCAGGCGCCACGGCGTCCTGCGATCCCTGTTATGTTCACCGCCTGCCATCCCACAACACTTGCCTTTAGAAGGGAGTCGAAGTCGCACCAAATATACAATACGCGCGCGAGACAAGGCATAAATAACTTGTGAAGAAGGCCCGCCGGGGAAGGATGCTGGGCTGGCACTTTCGAAATAGAACCACAACATGGCGGCCGGGATGTTAATGTCTTCTTCACAAACTTCGCTCTGACCGCGCTCCCTGCTGTTCTGGCCGGGACGTTCCTTGCTTACAGGATCCGTTTGCCCCCGCCCTTTCCGCAGCAACAGACAAATAGCTCACGCAAATAGCTTTGGTTCGACTTCCGTTACCGACCATAGCGGGAAAACGTTGACCGATTTCCGACCCAGGACTTCACGGACTTCGCCGGAGCGGCGCCTCAGAAAAGATCGCCGCGCGCCGTTCAGCCCGAGGCGGCTTTTGGGATCCGGTACAGAAGCGTTCGAATGAAGTGTCGAGTCCTCGAACCCTGGTTCCGGCCGGGCACGGCGGCGAACCCAGTCGACGCAGCGCGTGAAATGGATGAAACGGGTGGGCGTCACTTCCGGGTATGCAACAATGCGCGAGCGCCAGAGCCGGTGAGCCAAGTGGCGAGTACACCAACGTTAGATGCGCGCAGTGGGGATTACTCCCAGTAAGCAATCTTCATGAGGTATTAATGAGCGGGTAGTAAGTAGAGCTCATTAATTACTTATTAACCAAAATAAAAGAATTTACTCTGAAAAGTATCCTGGGGCGCCGTTTGTGCGTCTATTCTTCAAACCATATCGTCGCGCCAATGCGGAAGAACGGGGAGACCGGTCGACACTTCCGCAACGCAGAAATCAAAGCGCGAAAGCGTACTCCGCGCGGCGGAAGGGGGTGAGCATGAAACTCCGGACTTCAGTCCAATTATCTATATGTCTTCGGGCTTTTGCTATCGTGTTGTGCGGAACTCTCGTTAGATTCCCGGCCGAGAGTTCTCCCCAACTGCCTGGCGACTTATCGCGCCGCTTGAGAACGCTGGCCGATGAGCAGAAACCCGTGAGTGAGGCGGAGTTACGCAACGCGATTCAGCGCGTCGAGCAACTCGCGGAGTCGCTGCAGACTAGGACGTATCGCGAAGAGCTTCGGGATGCGCTGCGGAAGTTGGGGTATGGCGAGCATGACCCCTTGTTCCGAACCAGCTTGAATGGATTCGAGGAGCGGGAGATCGACCTCGATGACGCCGACGAGTTTAAGCGGGGGGCGTTTGCCTTTGGATTGCGAAGCGCAGGGCACGTCTTGAGTCCCGACCCATTTGACGGCTGGATCGAGGTTCAGAAGCAGATCGATGCCTTCGAGCCGACCATGGCCGGCGCCAGGAGGATCGTCGCGCGGGGGAGCGTTCTGGCAGCCGATACAGCGGGCAGCATACCGCTCGACGTTTTCCGCAAGCTCAGCAAGCGCTGGCGGGCCGCAGTGTCCAGGGCGACAGAGGCTTATGAGCACGCCTTGGCCATTCGTGCTGTTGAGTACAACGACGGTGAACTCATACCGGCCCAGCAGAGCTTCCGCTATATATTTGACGGGGGACGGTACGCCGTGATTTGCGCTATGGATGCATGCTCTTCACAGTCTGCTGATCATTCCGTGTGGTAATGAGAACGGCTGAAGAGGCGTAACAATCCTGTTCTCAATTGCATCGCCAGGGTGCATCCCAATCTGAGAAGGTCTCGGATACTTCCCTGACGAGATCCTCATATTAGCCAGGCTCTTTATGCGTTTTTTATAACTCTTCGAGCATACTGCGGAAATGTAGTTATGCAAAGGAGAGTAGTGCCCAGTGATGTCTCTGACGTGTTTCGCGCCATGCGTTCAGGGCAACCCCGGATGTGCTGCAGCCCCGTCCCTCTGCATCTTTCCAGTTGCAAGGTATAGAACAGGTTCGATTCCCAAGGTCCCGCGCATGGGGAGCGGTGTCGGAGAGAACCTGCTTACTTTCACGCTGAAAATCCAAAAGGTCACGTCGGCGTCGGGTTCGGAACCGCGACTTCGCCTTGAAATCGGCGGAGTGGATGCTCGGAGCATCACGACCGGAACAGAGTTGGGGTTTTATGTAGCGCGTAAAGTCGCCCCTGGCTCATGGCGGGAACCTGGAGCTCGACCGCGAACCTCTTGCTGAAGAAAGGTCGCGTTTCTTTTTGACGGTGCCAATTCCAGAGATACGATCGTGACGACACCCGCGGAAAGTTTTAGCATCCTCGTGGTAGATGATGAGCCATCGCTACGCAAAGTAATTCGCGCTTCGCTGGCCACCACTGGTTACTCGGTAGAGGAAGTGGGGACAGGCATGGAGGCCATGTCACTACTGCAACAGCGTCCGTTCGATCTGGTTCTTTTGGACATCAATATGCCGGGGCTGAATGGCTTGGAGGCCTGCAGGAAGATTCGCTCGCTGGCTCCTCACTCCGGCATCGTGATGGTCACCGTGCGCGACTCAGAAGAGGATAAGGTGCGCGCGCTCGAAGCCGGAGCGGATGACTATGTTACTAAGCCTTTCCGCTTTCGCGAGTTAGTGGCGCGCATCGGGGCGGTACTTCGCAGGACACGCCTCCACAGTCTGGGAGAGCAGGCTCAACTGGAAGCCGGCGATTTACGGGTTGATTTCCGCCGGCGAAAACTGTGGAAGCGCGGCAAAGAGATTCACCTGACTCCGAAGGAATTCGATCTCCTGGCCTTCCTGATGAAAAACCAGGGCGCGCCCATGACACACGCTAAGCTGCTGGCCGCGGTCTGGGGGCCTGAATACGGAGGAGAACTAGAGTATCTGCGCTCATACGTTCGCGTGCTTCGCAAAAAGATCGAAGATGACCCAGCCCAACCGTTTTACTTGACGACCGAACCATGGGTGGGCTACCGGTTCAACAATCCGGCCGAGCCGGGTTCGCCTTCATCCGGATTGCTCAGTGAAGAGCAGGTCAGCGAAGAGTAGCCGCCGCCATGCTCCTGAAATACTCATGCGGTCTTTATGCTTTTTTAATAACTTGTTCCTCAAAATAGACCAACATCATGGCGACGCGAGTTGTTTCGATACGAGTAATCCCCGCGGAAGCCCCGCCACAGGCTTATCCGGCACGCGTCTATCTCTTTCCCTCACGAACGCTGAATCCAAACGCCTTCGAGGCGTGTACGCCGAGCCAATTGAGGCGGAAACTGCGCACGAATCAGGTTAGCTTCCCCGCACAGGTGCCTACATTCGCAAAACACGATCGCCCCGATGTGCAGCGTAAGGTGGCACAGCTATATTTCCTGTTCGGATGGAGCTGCCTTCGCATAGCGCAGCGCTATGGTCTTCTGCGCCAGCGGGTTCAACAAATATTGACCACATGGATGCGCCGCGCGATCCAAGCCGGTTACATCCAAGAGATCCCTCCCATCGCGCCACTCCAAGGAAGGGAATAAGACTCGCTTAACTTATGTGGGGCATTCCGTGGGCCAGCATCCATTCTGATCTGTTCCTGTACAGCCTTATTCTATCTTCATATTTTCTTTGTGAAAATTTTATGATCTTTATGACTTTTTCATGACCTTGCCCGCATACTAGTGAAACCAAGTAATTCATAACTGACCGCCGCGATGCGAACAGTTCTGGATTCTTCAGGGATAAGTTGCATCGCGGAATGGATCTGTAGTCACGCCACCCAAGTCCGGCTCGGCGGGTTGACACCTCCCGTTTAGTGTCCACCACCCGTCTTTTGACGGTATCCGTAGCGCTCAAATCTAAAACACAAGGAGCATGAAGACATGCAGAATCGCATGATACGTGTGCGCATGCTGAGACAGATGGTCTATGGGGTGGGAATCGCGAGTTTCATTAGCTGCGGGCTCCTGAGTGCGCAGAACGCGTCATCGCCCCAGACGATCGCCAGTGCGGCAGCCTCGCCCGACACCACAACAACTTCTACATCCCCGCCCGTGGTCAGCTCACAACCGCCGGGCCCCAGCGTTCTCGATGAGCTGAATGCGATGAAAAGGCGCATCGAGCAGTTAGAACTGGAGCTGAAAACCGCGCGCGGTGAGACCGAATCTGCGGCGCCAGGCTCCCTTCTCACGCCGGCGCCCGCGAAGGGCGCGGTGCTTGCCCCGGGCGTAACGGACCCATCCAAAGTAGTGGCCTCAACGGCCGCGGACGCCGGCGAGGGCGCCGTCTCGGCCGCCGACCAAAGCTCGTCTGCGCCCCCACAACCTTCCGCCGCTCCCGCTGAACCCGCGGTGGACTTGCAGACGCCGTTCGCGTACGGCGACTTTACCTGGATGCTTTCCAACCCGCGCAATCACGACGAGGTCCTGGATGGCAAGTATTTCTCGGGTGAGTTCCGCGTCGACACCAACTACATGTACGACTACAACCATCCCATCGACCATACGCTGGATGAAACTACCGAAGGTGAGCGAACCGGTGAGTTCGTCATCCAAGCCTTGAACGTCGGGGGCGACTTCCACGCCGGCAACATGCAGGGCCGCATCCTGACGCAGTTCGGCGCCGTTTCCACGGCCGTGCCCCGCAATGACGCCAGCTATAGCCAAGGCCAATGGGACTTGGCCGATGCCTACCGCTACTTGACCGAAATGTACGCCGGTTACCACATCAATGTGCAGCATGGCCTCAACATCCAGGTGGGTGACTTCCTTTCTTACATCGGGCTGTTCAGTTACTACAGTTTCGATAACTGGATGTATCAACCGTCGTATGTGTCGTCGAACACACCCTGGTTTTTCACCGG
This sequence comes from Bryobacteraceae bacterium, assembly GCA_030039005.1. The sequence continues at coordinate 18,277 of JASHQT010000551.1, read as the reverse complement.
GATGCGAGCCCAGTGGTTCCCTACGAACAAACTGAAGATCGAACCTTGGCTGATTAATGGCTGGCAGACCTACGCCAAGTACAATGGCCGGGAAGGTCTCGGCGGCCAGATTCTGTGGCGTCCGACGACCAATCTCGATTTCGTGTGGAATACGTATACGTTAGGCCGCGATACGCTCGGTAACAACAACCGTTCCCGCTATCACGAAGACGATAGCCAGGAATGGAAATACTACGAGAACCCAAAGAGATTCATCCACCGCATGGCGTTCACCCTCACCGAGGACGTCGGATGCGAAACCGGCGGCAGCGCACAGCAAGGCGAGGCCGTGGTTTGCACGCACGGCTATGTGAATGGCCGTGGGCCTTCGCAGAACTTCATGGGCATCATGGCTTATCACCGCTGGTGGATGGACAACGAGCGCTTTGCGTTCGAAATCGGCGGCGGCGTAGTGGACAATCCTGGCCGGTATCTGGCACTTTTGCCGCCGATCAACGGCGCCAACGCAACCTCCGGCACGCCTTACTTTACCGAGAATCCGGGCAACGTGTTCAGGGCCTATGATTTCCAACTGGGCTTCGACTACATGCCCAGCCAGTGGGTGACGTGGCACGTGGAGTGGACGCAACGTGGGTCCGACATTCCGCTCTTTGTTGGACCCGGCGGCATAACTCCTCAGGTAAGTCCGGGACTTTATGAGAACGTAGGAGCTCCCGGATCGTACGTTCCCGGCTGGACTCCTGACCTGGTGAAACAGGAACGGCGCTGGATCTTCGCGCTGATGGTGAAGCTCTAAAGCTTGACTCGTTTCGGCAAGGTGTTCGCCCTACGGACACCTTGCCGCTCTTTTCAAAGGATTACCAACCATGCATCGAAAATATTCTTGTTCCCTGTTTCTCGTTTCCGCCACGCTACTGGCCGGAGGCCCGGCTTGGCAGAACAAGCCAATAACGGATTGGAATGAACTCGACGCCAAGCAGTTGTTGCGCTCCTCTCCGTGGGTGAAACACGCCAGCGTCAGCCTATTATTCCAGCCCAGCGAAGACCAGCTCCGCCAAGGCGGCAACATGGGCGGCGGCAAGGGCGTGGGGATGGATGGCCTGGAGCTGAACAACCTCTTCGGTGTTGGAGAGCACCATGCCAACTCCATCCCCAGGAAGCCGGGCTATCTGGTGCTGCGCTGGGAAAGCGCTTCGCCTGTGCGCAAAGCGGAGGCGAAGTTAGAGGATTCCACCGCTCCCGGTTGGGATGGTGAGTACTACGCGGTGGCCATCTACGGCGTGCCCATCGACGCCGCGCGCCTGGATGAGCCCGGACGTGCCGGCGTCTTGAAAAGGCTGGGTGTCTTGAAGCGCGAAGGGATGAAGGACCTAAAGGCGTCCAGAGTGGAGATCACGCCCACTTCTCCCACGCTCGCAACCGTGTTGTATTTGTTCCCACGAACGGCCAACATCACTCGCGAAGAGAAGCGCGTGGAGTTCGACGCGCAGCTCGGCCGTCTCTATGTGGCCCAGTATTTCTATCCGTCCGAGATGTCCCTGCAGGGCAAACTGGAGCTCTAAATGATGGCCAATCGCAAATCGAATTCTTTGATCGGAGCAGTGCTTGCGGCCGTCGCTGTCACTGCGTGGTTCCCCATCGCGGAGAACGCGCAAACAGCCGTTCCAGCCAGTAATCCCGGCCCTGTGGAGGCTTGGCGGAACAAGCCCGTCACCGCATGGACGGATCGCGACGCCTTGGAAATTCTCGAACACTCCCCGTGGGCCAAGATGACCGTGGCCGGCATTGCGCGCCGCCAGACGGAAGACGAGCGCCGGCAGGGCGGCAACATGGGCCAGCCTACAGGAGTCGGCTACGACGGCATCGATGACCGGCGCGTTCGTCCGGTCATGCCCTCCAACGTATTTACGCCCGCACCCACGCCGCTTTCAAAGGCGCAGATCATTCGACTCCTGGTGCGCTGGGAGAGCGCCATGCCGGTGCAGGCTGCGGAATTGAAGCGCGCCGAAGCGCAGCCACCCACGCTATCCGACGACGGATACAGCATCGCGGTCTACGGCGTACCGTTCACGGACGCCAAAGGCGACCCGTTGGAGTTGGCGCGCTTCTTGAACGAATCTTCCTACCTCAGGCGCGAAGGGAAGAAAGACGTCCACCCGATCCGTGTGGAGGCATTCGAGCTGGAGCGCAGTTGCGTGGTGGTGTTCTTGTTTCCGTATTGGGCGGAAATCAGCAAACGCGACGGCGTCGTCGAATTCGGCGCACTCATCGGCCGCCTGCAAGTGTCGCAGAAGTTCAACATTGCAGACATGCAATTTCAGGGCAAGCTGCAACTCTAGGAAGCGCCGGTCGAGGATAACGTCTGGATGCAAAAGCTAAGTTACTGGCTTAGCACAGCCGTAGCCGCGCTCCTCCTTTGTGCGCCGGCCGCTGCATCCGATCCTGGTGCGTCCGGCGATATTCGCGGCGTGACGCGCAATCCAACTGGAGAACCGCTCGCGAACGCGACGGTGACGGTCCACAGCGTGGACGATGAGTCGGACCTCACAGTCACTTGTGGCGGGGATGGCACCTTCATGGTGGATCACCTCAAACCGGGAACGTATCAGCTCACGGCCAAGACGCCGGACTTCATCAGCCCCAGCGCGTCCCTCGTAAGACTGCAAGCCGGCCAAGTTGCGAAGGTGGAGATGCCGCTAGTATCCAATGCGGCGGTGCCTGCTACCCGGCGAGACGCGACCACCAATGCGGTTCCACAAGGGTTCTGGAGCCGGCTTGTCAAAGCCTACGTGGATGATTGGCACGATCGAACTCCCGGCGGACCCGACCCTGGATTTCGCGGTTATCCCGCGCCCGAATCGGACCCACCTTATCCATTCACGGTATGGCCTTACGGTGGTTCCCCCGTAATCGGGCAACCCAACCAAACGCCGCCACCACTCATGCAAGCTCTCTACTCCGGTCCGAACGGGGACTGGTGGAAGGCGTCGAACATCCAAATTTACGGGTGGGTCGAGCCAGGGTTTAATGTCAGCACCTCGGACCGCGGAAGGTTCGCCAATGCTCCCGCCGCCTACGCGCAAGTTCCCGACTCCATCCAGCTCGATCAGATGACGCTGTATGTGGAGAAAGTCCCGGACACCATCCAAACCGACCATTTCGACTGGGGCTTTCGCTTTACCAACATCTACGGCATGGATTACCGCTTCACAACGTCAAAGGGAATTTTCAGTAACCAGCTCATCGGCGAGAACAACAAAGACGGCTACGATCCGGTGATGGCTTATATCGACTTATACTGGCCGCAGGTGGCGGACGGCTTGAATATCCGCATCGGCCGTTATATTTCCCTGCCAGACATCGAAGCCCAGCTAGCGCCGAATAACTACACTTACACACATTCCCTCACTTACACCTACGATTGCTACACGCAGGACGGCGCAAATGCGACGTTGAAGTTCGGCGACCACTGGATGTGGCAGGTGGGAGTGTCATCGGGCTGCGATGCGGCTCCCTGGACGCCGGACGCCAAGCTGACGGGAAACACCTGTTTGAGCTACGCCTGGAGAATGGACGCGGACGATATCTATGTTTGCGCCAATTCCATCAACGATAGTAAGTATGCCTATAACAACCTGGCTGCGTACTATTTCACCTGGTACCACAAAATTAACTCCAAGTGGCACACGGATACGGAATCGTGGTATCAGTACATGCGCGACGTGCCTAGTATATTCGGTCCCATCGCGCCGGAGCGCGGCTCGAACGGCGCCTGGTGCAATCCGGGACAAGACCGCTGCTTCGCTCCCGAATGGGCGATCGTGAATTACGTGGAGCGCCAACTTACCAAGAAGGATTATATTTCCATCCGCAATGAATACTTCGACGACATCAAGGGGCAGCGCACAGGTTACAAGACTCAGTACTCCGAACACTTGCTGGGGTGGGGCCACTGGATCGGCAGTACGATTCTCATGCGTCCCGAAGTCAGCTTTCTGCGCGCCTACGACTACCCGGCCTTCGATAGCGGCACCAAGAAAAACCAATTGATGGTCTCCGGCGACCTCATCTGGTTTTATTAATATATGGCCATGACAGTGAACCGCACATTCTGGGCACGAAGCAAAGCCTTGTTGATTACAGCCGGCGTGGGTGGACTGCTTGCCGCCGGACTGGCCGTGTCCACGGCACAAGAGACAAATCCACACGTTGACTCTCGAAAAGGCGAAAAACTAGCCGAGGGAGAGCTGGTGGCAAAGCAACTGCTGCTCCTCATGGATAAGGACAAGAACGGCAAGGTCTCCAAAGCAGAGTTCATGGGCTTCATGGAAGCGGAATTCGCTAGGCTAGATGTGAACCATGATGGAGAACTCGACGTCAAAGAGCTGACGCAATCGCGAATGCAGGTGCGCACGCGCGGACGTTGAACACGACGCTATACGGGGCTCCTGTATCCCGACGGACTAAGCGGTCGCACACATTGGCCGTTGGCGTTAGGCGACCTAAACGCGAGACGCTCAGTTTTCCCCAGGCATTAAGACGGCTGCATGGGCCGGAGCTGATTAGGCAACTCCGGCTCATGATCTTGTCGATGTCGCGCGATGTTGGCGAACGTTAACTCAGAAAGTGAGTCGCCCCACGAGTTGGCCGGACCGCGGCTGTGCCCCGGCCCCCTCAACCGTATTGATGTATCCATAGCCACTGGTCAATACCCCGTTCGAGGTCACCAAAGGGGTCAGAATGGTGGCCGGTGACCCGCCAGGGGCGAGCCCCTGGTTACCGGACTGGGGCGGCGAAAGGAACAGCCGGTTGAAAATGTTCTGGAATTCGGCGCGAACGAAGAGATTCACTCTGCCTTCCTTGCCGAACCTGAAATTCCGGCCAAAGCTCATCGACTCGGCAGGCTGCCGTTGCCAGCGGTAGTTGTTGTAGAACGGAGCCGCGGTGCCCCACTGTCCTGACCCCGGATCCGACCAGGCGGCAGGATTGAGGATGGATTGAGTCTGCGGATTGAAGCATCCGCAGTTCGGATTGAACAAAAACGGATTCACACCGGGAACACGGTTGTCGGGATCGACCGGAGTCCCGTTGAAGCCACCCTGCCGTAACAACTCGTTGGTGAGCTGATTGCTGGAGGACGGGCTTTCAATCAGGGCGCCGTTCTGATAACGCAGCAGCCAGCCGACCTGCCATCCCCGAACCACCTGGGAAAGCACTTTCGCTCCCGTGCTGTCGGGGGAGGCCAACCCGGGTGTCGTGTAGGTGCCGGAAATCACCGCGGCTTCCGGATAGACCAACTGGTTCAGCTGCTTTTGTGCCCCGTAATTGAAAACGTCTGAAATGACCGGGTTGTAAGAGAGGAAGATCGGGGCTTCCGAACCTGTGCCCAGGTCCTCGCCCTTGGACCACACGAACGAGCCTTGGACCTGCAAGCCATGCGAGAAGCGCTTGGTGACTTTGGTCTGAAGCGCGTCGTACCACGTTTTACCGATGGGAGGCCCGAGGAACGACTCCGGACCGCCGCTAGCCCACTGCGGCACTGGACGGATTGCCTCAGCAACCGTATCCGTCAGGGGGAATCCCGCATAGGGCGCCTTAAATCCGGCGGCGATCGCCGCCGGAGAGTCGAGGGGATCCGTCAGCAGTGCGAGATCCGCAGGATTGTTCATGCTGAGCCCATAATGCGCCAGAAGCTGGGGTGTCAGACAATTGCATTGGTACTGGTCGAGACCTTCGGCAGACCACCAAACTCCCCGGTTGCCCACGTAGGTAGCTTCCACGACGATGTCCCGTTGGAGTTCGCGCTGCAGACCGATGCTCCACTGCAGGATGCGTGGCGGCCGCGCACTCGGACTGAAGATGGTATTCGGAGATGACGGCGGCAACAGCCCGTCTGTCAGAACCGGCAGTCTACCGGGATTATAGTTCGGCCAAGTCACGTTGGGGTAGGGATTTACTGCGGGAAACCCATTCGGGGACGGGCTGATTCCATAACCGGTCGCGTTGAAACTATAGTAATTCGCCAGGCTGTATTGAATCCCTTGCGGGGTTTGCACCACACCATAGGTAATGCCGGCGCCGGTGCGCAGCACCGTTTTCGAGTCGATCTGGTAAGCGGCTCCGACACGTGGCCCGAGCGCCCAAGGATAGTTATGCGAGAGCTGGCAGTTGCAGGTCGCTCCGTAGATCTCCGCTCCCGGAAGCCCGACCGTCGGGTTTATCGTGGTGAAGGAGGCGATCGGCATGCGGCCGTGTTCTTCCTTCAAATACGTCTGAAAATCGTATCGCAAGCCGTAATCGACCGTAAACCTCCTCGTGACCTTCCAGCTATCCTGCGCGTAGTACCCCATGCTGGTGGTGCCCGTCTTGGTTTGGGTGTTAGGACTGATCTGAATGTCGTCCACCAAGCCCAGCATGAAGCTGGCGTAACTGAAACCGGTGGGATTGGGGAAGTTAAAAGGCTGGAGATTTTGCCAGGGATCGGCGGTTTCGGCGTTGGAAAGTCCGAACGCTCCGTTCGCCCGCCATCCGCTGTGTTCCGGATATCCATCGACGATGAGTTCGCCGCCGAACTTGAAAATGTGGTTTCCGTGTACCCAGGTCAAGTTGGTGTTCGCAGTGCTTTTCTCTTCCCAGAGGAAGGAAATAAAGGCCGGTCCGATGCCACCAAAATTATTGAAGTCTCCAAAGCCGCCGCTGATGAAGTTCGTCAGCCCGCTGCCGCCATCGAAGATTCCGCCGATCGAGGGGAAGCGGTTGGTTTGGAAATACCCGCTCATCCCCAGCGAGGACTGGTTGAAATTGGGATAGTCCGTCGGCTGATATTGGTGAATGTAGCCGATGCCGACATGGAACAGCACAGTGGGCGTAATGGTGTCATCGAAGTTGAGCCGAGTGGTGTAGTTCCGATTGGCGGTTGGCGCGGGGGCCTCGAAAATGCCCGCCCAACCGTTGGCATTGGGGTTATTGTCCGCCAGGTGTGACCAATACCAGGAGAGCTTCTGAGTGCTGCTGAGTGAGTGATCCAGCTTAAACGAGACATTGGTAGTGTGCTGCCAGTTTAGGTAGGAGGGAATAATGTAGTTGTTTTCCAGGCCGGGTGCGTTTGGTAACGGGAACATGTTCTCAACCGCAAGGGCAAACGAACTTAACCTCGACATCGGAATTGCGTTGTTGGGGAAAGGGCTGCGAACCGTTGCTCCATTGACAATCCGGGTGGTGTTGGGATCGAAGATTTCACCGTAAGAGAGCGTTTGCCCGGCCGGATCCACCGCCTGCTTGCCCGTGATGGTGTTCACGATGGCGGGACTGTACAAGCAACTGTTGCCTGAGTAATCAAAGCAGCCGGCGGTGGAAAAATTGCCGTCCCGATACGCCTGGGTGGGCACTGTGCTGATGCCATTCGAAATGACCTTGTTCTCGCGGAATTGCTCGAAATTAACGAAGAAGAAGGTCCTGTTCTTTCCGTCGTACAGCTTGGGAATGACGATCGGGCCGCCGAGGGTGCCCCCGAAATCATTGCGGTGCACGGGGTTCCGGATGTGCTGGCCCTCCAATGCCGGGTCCTGTGTGCCTGCATCGGTGAACGGCAACCCGGCGTTAAAGGCCGTGTTTACCAGATAGTCGTAGGCGCTGCCATGCAACGTATTGGTGCCCGATTTCATGGTGAGGTTAAAATAGCCGCCGCCCACCTGGCCGTACTCCGCCGCGAAATTGCTGGTCTGAACCGATACCTCCTGGATGGCATCGACGCTGGCGCCCTGGCTGAGCTGCTGCAGGACTTTCCAGATGTTTCCGGTGGAATCCTGGCCTTCGATGCGGATGGCTTCGCTGTTACTTGGCAATCCATTTACCACCAGCGATGCGTCGTTTCCAAAGCTCACGCCGGGAAGGAGCTCCGAAATCTGCAGGGGGTTCCGAATTTGGCCTAACGTGTTGCCGGTGTTAGCGGCCGCAAGGAGGTTCCCGCCCCCGATGGTGAGCACCGGAAGCTGATCCACTTGGTCAATGTCCACCGTATGGCTCATTTCCCCGCTTTCGGTTTTCAGCAAGGGGGCCGTATCAGTGACCGAGACCGTCTCGTTCGTGGCGCCGAGTTCGAGCGTCACGTCTTTACGCGTGTCAGTGGCGACAATCACCTGTACATTGGACTCGATGAATCTCTTAAAGCCGGGCGCATTCACTTCGATCTCATAGGTGCCCGCCGGCACCGATAGCACGTAGTTGCCCGTAGCCGACGTGCCGCCGGAATAGACGACGCCCGTTGCGGTGTTTTTGACTTGAATTTGAGCCGAAGGCACAACAGCCGCAGCAGGATCAGAGATTGTTCCAGTGATTGTACCTTGATTTGACTGTGCCAAAGCGCCAACAGCGGCTAGGAGCAGTATGGCTCCCGTCAAAACATAACGCATCTTCACCCTCCCTGTACGTAAAAATGCGAGTTTCTTGACCCCAATTACAACTCGCAGTGCGGCAATCATATTCGCAGAGTAACTGTGAGTCAATGCTCGAATGTTGATACTCGACAACAAATGAATTGATGCGAGCCCGGCGTCTTCTTGGCCGCTTCGACGCCCGCTCCTCGCCTGCGGCCGCGGACAACCGAAAATGAGTTCGCCAAAGTCGCGGACCTGGCGAGGCAATAGCCGGCATTGATAGCCACAGCCAACATTCTGCTTGGGCAAAGATCCCGCGGGGAAGACGCGGCAAAGAATGCGGCGCAGATCTACGTTCAGCTTGCGCCATTGGCCCGAGGCAACTAAGAGCAGAAGCAGAAGAACGCAAAAGTAACCACCGCGCGCACGACGATATTACCGCCCCAGTTTCTGAAGCACATCGAGCGCTTGCGCCCGCACGTCGGCGTCCGAACCCTGGGCTGCGATGGTCAACTGCTTCCGCGCGGCTCCTACCTCGCCGCTCTGCCCCAGCGCCATGGCCAACTCGAAATGGGCACGCCAGAAATTGGGCTGCAAGCGGACTGCGGTCTCCAACTGCCGAATGGCCGCGGCTAATTCGCGCTGGTCCGCCAGGAGCCGGGCGTAATCCAGCCGTGCTTCCGCCGAGTCCGGGTTCAGTCGAATCGCCTGCTCGAATTGAAATCGAGATTCGGGTATTTCACCGCGCGTCGCCAGCACACGCGCCAGGTTTAGACGCCACTCGGCCACGCCGGGTTCGATGCGCAAGGCCTCGCGAAAATGCAACTCGGCGGCAGCCTGATCCCCGCTGCCCCATTCGACATTCGCGAGATTATTGTGCAACTCGGGCAGTTCCGGATCCAGGGCCACCGCGCGCTCCAAATCCGCCCGCGCTTCCGCGCCTTTGTCCTCCTGCCAGAGAGTCCAACCCAGGATGCCCCATTCCAGCGGCTCGTCAGGAGCCAGTGCCATGGCGCGGCGCAGCGCCGCTTCCGCTTGAGGGAATTGCCGATTTTGCAGGAGCGCGTTGCCGAGCTGAGTGAGACGGAACGCGATTGGCTCCCGGCGCGCGGCCTCCTCAAAATACGGGACCGCCTTCGCCCAATCACCCGCGGCGCCATAGCCTTGGGCGAGTTCCGCAGAAAAGCCGGCGTCAGTGGGATGGTAGCGTTGCAATAAGCTCGCGAGCGCCGGCAGGCCTTCTTTGAGATTCCGCCCGTATCGAACCTGGGCCGCTGCGATATATAAGGCGTTCTCCGGGGTATCGGCGAGGGGCGCCGGATAATAAGGCGCCACTTGGCCAACATATCGAGTCGCCGCCGTCTCGACGATCTCCGCCTTCGGGGCCGTAAGATCGCCCGCCGGCTTTTGCCGCTGAATCCGAATCCAATGATCGGTCATGACCACATGCACCACGTCGTCGGTTCTGCGCTTGGGCATGTGGCAGGCGATGCAATCGGCTCCGGCTGCATGTGGCCCGCCGGCTGTTTGTGCGAGCGTTGCAGCATGGCACTTTTCGCAAACCGCGTTGTAGTGCGCGGATGCGCCCGGTCCATGCGGGACGTTGTGTGGGTCGTGGCACGTGGTGCAGCGCAGCTTCCCGGCGCTCTTGATATAGCACTGCGATTGCTGTAACCGGTAGGCGCCGTGTGCGATCTCAAAGCGGTCTGGCTGGCTCCCGGAACGGTCGAACTCCACTCGGAAGTCGCCTAAAGGCTGTCCGGGGACGTACGAGAATGGCGCTCTGTCAAAGCGGCGGATGGAGTGCGGAAGATCCAGGCTGGTGGTCTCGAGGTGGCACTGCAAACATACCTCGATCTCCCGCTCCGGCGCTAGGCGCTTGGGGTTGATGATGGCGCTGCGAATTTGCTCCCGTGCCGCGCCGGTGGAAGCGACCGCGACGTGCCGCTGCCCGGGCCCGTGACATCGCTGGCAATCGATCCCTTCCGGAAGAGGAGCGAGAAAAGTCATCTCCGCGCTGGCGGTGTGTTCGAGTGCCGCGGGAATCCGGGGATAGGCATTGTGACAGAACATGCACTCGTAGTGCACGGGGCGGATGGAGCCAGGGAAATCCGGCTGGTCGTACCCAGGGCTCATGTCCCAGTAACCACCCTTTTCCGAATACCAACTCAATGGAAGAACCTGTAGCGTGCCGCGGCTGGTCAGATGCAGATAGGTGAACGAATGGTTTCCCGAGCCGATGACGTAATCGACCTGCTTCTCGTCGACGTTCGTTTCTTTCCCATCGAACCCGATTTGCCAGCGGCGCTGATAATACCGGCCGTCGCGCGCGAGCATCGCGAAGTAACTGTCCGAGGCCTTGTTGTGGAATGCTTTTCCAAAGCCGGGAACGAGTTGTGGACGCACGCGGGCGAAGGACCGTCCCATGCCCGTTTTCCGGAATCCCGCCGCGACATCTGCGTGACAGCCAGCGCAAACGGCCGCGTTCACATAGCCGTTTTCCGGAGAGGAAGCTGAGTGTTGTAGCCGCTGCTGCATGTAAAACCGCGTTCCCACTACCGCGCCACCCAGCGCCAGCACGGCTGCCGCGATAGTCCCGCCTCTAGTTTTGGCTGTCATCGATTGCCATCTGCGATGATATACTCCACCCGTTGATTCTTCCACTGGCACTTCTGTTTGCGATTGCCTCCTGCGCTGTGGGCGCGGAGTTTGTGGGAAACCAGGCGTGCGCACCCTGCCACCCCGCCATTTACCGTAGTTTTCTCGCGACCCCGATGGCGAACGGGAGCGGACGCGCGGGAACGGGCGAGCCGCGCGAGCATTTTGATCGCACTGAGTTTCAAGATACAGGCGGCGCGTTTGCGTACCGGGTTGGCCAAGAAGCCGGAAGGTATTTCTTTGAGTTTCGACAGCCGGGCGCCCAGCAACCGGGCGCCTCAGTGATCCAGGGACGCCGCCAATTGGAATATTTTGTGGGAAGCGGAGCAGCCGCGCGCAGCTATCTGCTGAGCGACGAGGGGTTCCTTTATGAAGCACCCGTCGCGTACTACAGCAGCTCGGCTTCCTGGAAATCCGCGCCCGGATACGCCGCCCTCGATTATCCGTATCTCACGCGGCCCATCCTGCCGGGATGCCTAGCGTGTCATGCAAGCGGCATCCAGTGGATTCCAGGCACCCAGAACGCCTATGCCTCGCCTCCATTCCGGGAAGCCGGCGTATCCTGCGAGCGATGCCACGGTCCGGGAAGCGATCACATTTCCAGGGGCAAGCCGATGGTCAATCCGGTCAAGCTGGTTCCCGCGCAGAGAGACAGTATTTGCGAGCAATGTCATCTTTCCGGCGAAATTCGCGTACCGAAAGCGGGCAAAGACGACCTCGCGTTTCGACCCGGCGATCGGCTGGCCGACGATCTGACCGTCTTCGTGCGCGCGGGTTCGCCTTCGCCGATGAGGGTGACGAGCCACGCCGAGGATCTGGCGCAGAGCGCCTGCAAGAGAGCCAGTGGGGAGAAGTTTTGGTGTGGTACATGTCACGATCCCCATTTCGTTCCGGCCGCGGATGAGAAGGTCACATACTTTAGGAGCAAGTGCCTGAGTTGCCACCAGACTTCCGATTGCCGAGCTCCGCAATCCACGCGCCTGGCCAATGGTGATAATTGCGTGGCCTGCCACATGCCGCGCAATTCTCCGAGCGACATCGAGCATGTGGTCTTCACGGACCATGCGATCCGGCGCCGCCCACGCCCCCCCGGTGAGTCATTGCCCGCGGACGCCGATCTCGTCCCCTTCGGCGGCGGCACGGCCAGCACGCGCGATTTGGGATTGGCTTACGCCATGGTGGGTTTGCGCGAGCAGAACGCCATTTACATTGAGCGCGCGTTCCAACTTCTGCAACAGACTGTCGCGGGTGGCCACGCCGATGCGCCGGCACTCGCCTATCTCGCCGAGTTCTACCGCGACCGCAAGGATGATGCACAGGCACTTCCGCTATATGGAGAAGCTTGGCGGATGGATCCAACTCAATATGCCGTCGCGGCGGCGCTCGGGGCATACGCAATGCAGCGTGGCAATGTCGAACAGGCCATCCGCTTTTGGAACCAAGCTCTGGCCATCAATCCAGCGATGGTTCTGGTGAGGACCAATCTTGCGATTGCGCTGCTGCGCACCGGGAACGCTGAGCAAGCGCAGATTATGTTGCGCAAGGCCTTAGAATTCCAACCGTCGCTGCAGGAAGCTCGAGATCTCCTAGCCCGTATCACAAAATGAACCACCGAATCGAGGCTGGTACACTCTCCAGTTCTGTCTACCAATAGGCTCGGGCCACGGGGCACAATCATGGGGACTGACGAAATTCAGTTCTGTTTGTGCACTCCTGCTACAGCAGGTGCGCTTCCCCGTCTCCGAACTGATTCGCAGCTTTCCGTCCCAGGCACTTTCGCGTGCAGAACCTTTAATGGTCTGGTCGGGGTCCACACCTGCTCCGCCAGATTGATCCAGGATCCGAAGGTTGGAGTGGAGTGCAGGTGGAGGCGCGGGCGCTTGGCACCAACTCCTGATCAACGCCGTTGGGTGGATTCCGTAGTTGTTTGTCGAGTGCCTGGGCTTCGATCTGATCCAGGAACTTAACAAACTCTGTCGAACGATGGCGCCGATGGAGTTGACCAATGACCCGGCTGGTCTTCAACTCCAGAGCTGTGGACAGATCGTCCGATCATCGGGTGCACTGGCTGATCGCATTACTGACGCTGATTTAGTGCGAAGCTGGTATTTTCATGCGGCAATTTAGCGGATCTTGCCCCGGTGCGTTATACTCTGTCATCCGCCGCGCGAGGTGCTGGCATGGAAGAGTCCTCGGACGTCACCAAACTGCTGCTCAAAATGCAAGGCGACCAGCAGGCTGCCGCACATCTGCTACCCCTCGTTTACCGCGAGTTGCGGCGGATAGCGGCCGGCATGATGCAGCGGGAACGGGCCGGCCACACCCTCCAGCCAACTGCCGTCGTCCATGAAGCCTATATGCGTTTGATTGGCGGGGCACACCCCACGCTGGAGAATCGGGCGCAGTTCTTTGCCTTGGCCGCGCGGGCCATGCGCCAAGTTCTGATCGATCATGCCCGGCGTAAGCTGGCCGGCAAGCGGGGCGGCGCCATGCAGTTTCGCGTGGAGCTTGAAGACAATATCGCGCTCACCGCGGAGCAATCGGAAGAAGTGCTGGCGATCCATGAGGCCCTGGAGCGGCTAGAAGAATTGGATGGCCGCCAGGCGCAAATCGTCGAAATGCATTATTTTGCCGGTCGCGCGGTGGAAGAGATCGCCGAGCTGCTCACGATTAGCGATCGCACGGTGAAGCGCGAGTTACAGTCCGCCCGCCTATTTTTGAAACGGCAGTTAGAGGGGAAGGGAGTTGCGCTACCGTAAAGAGCCGGTTCTCATTTCTTGCTCCACTCGGCGGCTTTACCCGGTTTGCCCCAAGCTCGATAAAGTTGCACAATCCAGCGGTGGGCGAGATCGAGATGATACTGGTCGGGAACAGCGATACGTTCTTTCCGTGCCAGCATGCCCTGGTAGCCTTCGAGTAGCAGGGGTTCGGCATCGGCGAATTTTTTCTCTCCGCCCAGGGCCGCACCGAGCAGACTCGCAGCCCGGTATCGCTGCCAATCATCGGGCTGGACCTTTTTGTTGTTCTCGAGCGCTTCGCGCGCGAGAGGTTCGGCCTCGGCGAACTTTCCCTCGGACACGTAAGCCAGGGCCAGATCGGCCTGGGAGGCCATTGTGTTCGCACTCGCTGGGCCAAAGGCGCGCCGACTCCCTGTTAGGGCCTGTGCTGCATAAGTCTGCGCCAGCGCGTATTTTCCTTGTCCCTGGTACAGAGATGAGAGGCCGGAAAGGTACGAAAGAGTCCAGGGGTGCTCGGGACCAAGCACCCGCTTGGCGGTCGCCAGACCCTGGTTGAAGAGCGTCTCTGCCTTAACATAATTGCCCAGGTGAGCATAGGAACCGGCCAAGCCACCCTGGCAAACCAACGTCTCCGAATGTTCGGGACCCAGCACCCGTTCTTTGATCTCCAGGGTCTGGCTGAAGAGCATCTCGGCCCGCTGGTACTTGCCCTCATCGTCGAAAACGCTAGCCAGACTGGTCATGGAGCTGAGTGTGGAGGGGTGCTCGGCGCCCAGTATGCGTCTTTCGATCTCCACGGCCCGACTAAGGAGCGCCTCGGCCTGCGCATGTTTGCCCTCGTCGTCGTAGACGTTGGCCAGATTCTGCATGGACGCCAACGTGTCAGGATGGTCGGGGCCTAATGCGCGCCGCCGTAGTTCCAGGACTTGGCTGTGGAGCGCCTCAGCCTGTGGGTAATTGCCCTCATCATAGTAGACGATCGCAAGATTGTTCATGGAGTTCAGAGTGTCTGGATGGTCGGGGCCCAATACGCGGCGCTTAATCTCCAGAGCCTGATGGTAGAGTGCCCCGGCCTCCGCGAGTTTGCCCTCATTGTAGTAAACGACAGCTAGACTGTTCATGGACGCCAGCGTATCGGGATGCTCGGGACCCAGCACGCGGCGCCGAATTTCCAGGACTTGGCTGTGCAGCACCTCGGCCTGTGGGTACTTGCCCTCACCTTTATAAACGGTGGCCAGACTGTACATGGAAGCGAGCGTGCTTGGATGCTCAGAACCTAACACACCTCGCTGTATCGCAAGAGATTGGCTGAGGAGCGCTTCCGCTTGCGAGTATTTGCCTTGAAGCTCGGCATTTTGCCCAAGGCGTCGCATCGTCTCGAGAGTCCTCGCGTCCCTTGGCCCGACCGTGCGGCGGTGCAGATCCAGCGCCTGCTCCAACTGCATCTGCGCCTCGGGGTACAACCCGAGTTCTTGATACGTCCGCCCAATTGTGTCTCGAATCGCTGCCTCCGGCCCCGGTTGCCCCTTGAACTTTCCGCCAATCCTCGCCGCCGCTCGGTCCAACGCGGTTCGCACCTTCAGATCCGGATCAGGCTTAGTGCTTGGCGAGGCCTGTGTGCTGGCGCTGGCCTGTGCCAGCAGATCGTTTTGGAGAAAGTCGTTCACCGCTTGGGCCGTCTGTTCCGCCCGGCGCGCTCGTATCGCTTCTATCGTGCTCACAATGATGCCAGCGACCAACACCGCAAATACAGCCCCCGTCGCCATGACCAGCGCCTTGTGCCGTCGCGCGAACTTTCGTAATTGGTAAGTTGTGCTGGCCGGGCGCGCCGTGATCGGTTCATCCGCCAGATACCTGCGGATATCCGCCGCCAGTGCGGCCGCCGAAGCATAGCGTCGAGTCTTGTCCTTTTCCAGCGCCTTCGCTGCGATCGTCTCCACATCGCCCCGGTAGGCCCGGCTGATCGAGCTCAGCTTTGCCGGATCCTCTTCCCGGATGGCGCGAACGGCTTCATGTAATTGGTGGCTCAGTTGATACGGCAGACGGTCCGCTAGTAGCTCATAGAGAATCACCCCCAGCGCGTACACATCGCTGCGCGTGTCCAATTCCAGCGGATCGGCCATCACTTGCTCGGGACTCATATAGGCCAGCGTGCCGATCAACTGGCCCACGTCGGTCTGCCGGGTGGCTTGCAGGTCGCTGTCGGTAACCCGCGCTACGCCGAAATCCAGGATCTTCGGTTGCCCCGTTTCCTCCACCAGGATGTTGCCCGGCTTCAGATCGCGGTGGATAATGCCGCGTTGGTGCGCGTGCTCCACCGCGTCGCAGACCTTGGCCACCAACTCCAGCCGCTGCCGGGTATTGAGATGATGCGACTGGGCATATTCGCGAAGTGGCGCGCCCCGGATGAACTCCATCGCGAAATAGGGCTGCGGGCCAAAGCCTGTATCGGCGGTGCCCGCCTCATAGATCTGCGCAATTCCGGCGTGGTGTAAGCGCGCCAAAGCCTCGGATTCACGCTCAAACCGCCGCAGGAATTCGGAACCGGCCAGTCCCGGCTTGATTACTTTCAGTGCCACGACACGGCGCGGCTGATCCTGTTCGGCCTCGTACACCACGCCCATCCCGCCCTCGCCCAATACGCGCAAAATCCGGTAACGGCCGACGCTGGCCGGAATCCTTCGCCCGGCGTCGTCAGACAACGGACTTCCTACTCCCAGTTTTTCCCAAATCGGCCCGTCGGAAATCCCTTCCGTGGTCATGCGGGCTAGCATGGACTCGACTTCCCGGCGCAAGCTTTCGTCCTCCGAACACGCTTCGGCCAGAAACGCCGCGCGCTCACCCGCTTGCCGGTCGAGCGCTAAATGACAGAGTTCCTTCACCTTCTGCCATCGTTCCGGAGTCATTGGGCGCCGCTTTAGGGACGAAGTATAACACAGCGTAACGAGATTCCGGATGGAAACTAATGGCCCCTGTAGTCGGGTTTTCCCGCCTGTGTAATTGAGCGCGCCGCAAGTTGGGCGCGAATCAGCTCGAAGGAGGGAAAGAAAATGAGACTCAATCACGTGTTTCTTGGCGCGGCATTCGTAGGATTGGCAAGCCATGCTGTGGCAGCAGACAATCCCCGTGGCCCTGAACCCAGCCAGGCTTTTGGGAAGGTGCCCTTGGCCTTCGAAGCAAATGTGGGCCAAACCGACCCGCAGGTGAAGTATTTCGCTCGCGGCAATGGGTATACGGCCTTCCTAACGGCGAACGAGGCCGTTCTGGCACTCACGAAGAGAGTGCATCGAGGCAGCGTAAGTGAACTCGACGAGGCTTTTGGATCGGAGCGCGGTTCCTATGACACACTTTCCGCAGCGGTGCGGATGAGATTCCAGGGGGCAAAAGCCCAGCCCGTCACCACTCCCTCCGGACCCATGCCGGCTCGCATCTCGTATCTTTCGGCCTCTGGCTCCGCGCCGGTCCAACCAACCCTTTTCCAAAAGGTATCGTACTCGGATGTTTGGCCGGGCGTTTCGGTGGACTTCTACGGGAATCAGCGCCAGCTCGAATACGACTTTGTAGTGGCTCCTGGCACGGCGCCGTCGGTCATCAAGCTGGCTTTTGACGGCGCACAGGCCATTCAGGTTGAACCATCGAGCGGCGATCTGGTGCTGACGACCGAAATTGGAGAACTTCGCCAACCGGCTCCTGTGGTTTATCAAGAAGTCGATGGCCAACGCGTGACCGTGGAAGGCCAGTACGCTCTCGCGGGAAATCAGGTTGGATTCCAAATCGGCAGCTTCGATTCGACGAAGCCTTTGGTAATCGACCCGAAGCTGACGTTCGCAGTCGAGTGGGGCGGCTCCGGTCAGGACTATGGAACCTCCGTAGCCGTGAATCAGAATAACGGCGAAATCTACGTTGCGGGCTATACAAACTCGCCCAATTTTCCCGTCACGAACGGTAGTCAGATCCGAGGTGGCTTGGATGTATTCGTGAGCAAGATAAGCGCGGATGGAAAAACCATTTTGTTCTCCACCTATATCGGCGGGAGCTACGATGACGTTGCCAGAGGCATCGCGCTGGATGGATATGGGAACGCATACATCACGGGTTATACCGAATCAGCCGACTATCCCCTGGTCTGCTCCTCTTGCGCGGCCCAACCGCTGGTCGTAGTCGCTCCGGCCCAGACTCCGGCCAAGTTGTTCGTCGTAGAACTGGCTCCCACTGGGTCGATCGTGTTTTCCGGCACATACGGGGGCAATCAGAACGACTACGGCAATGCAATCGCGGTCGACCCTACTGGCGACCTTGTCGCGGTCGTCGGACGTACTTACTCCCCCAACTTCCCGATTGTGGGTGGATCGACGAATCTCCGAGGGCCAAGCGACGCGTTCCTGGCCATTATCCAGATGCAGCCGAAAGTCCCTTTTCAAATAGAGCCTGCATCGCTGGGATCGATATTGTTTTCCACTTACATCGGCGGAAGCGGTGATGAGTCCGGCAAGAGTGTAGCCTTGA
>JASHQT010000550.1 GCA_030039005.1 Bryobacteraceae bacterium | reverse complement strand
AGCGCGAGGAAAACGATGATCGCGACCTGCATACCGAAATTCTAGCTCCCTCCGTACATTGAAATAGTGCGTTCCAGCTCCTTCTCCACCTCGGAGAACCTGCCTGCCTGAGCCCCCGCTTTCCCCTACGCTAAAGCCATGGAAGTGCATTTCGCGCCTGAGCTTCAAGCCAAGATCGATCAGTGGGTGAGCGAGACCGGCCGTACCGTTGACGAACTCGTCGAGGACGCCATGGCCATTTACATGACCGAGGTTGCGCAGACTCGTGAGATGCTCAACAGCCGCTTTGATGATCTGAAAAGCGGCAAAGTAAAGCCTATCAGTGGCGAAGAGTTTTTCGAACACCTACGGCGAAAAAGGGAAAAAGTCGCCGGCCCACTCGACGATCAATTGTGACGCGTGGCTTTGAGCTTCATCCGCTCGCGGCACAAGATATTGAGGACATCTGGACATTTGTCGCGGAAGTGTCCCCAAGCTGCTCGCAGCCTGTTAGAAGACCTCCTGTATGCCATTCGTGGACTGCTTCCGTTTCCAAATCAAGGCCATCGTCGCCCGGATCTAACCTCGCGCCCGCTGCGTTTCATTACCGTCTATGAATACCTAATCGCTTACGCTCCCGATGAGGATCCGCTCTGGATCATCGCCGTAATGCAGGGCCGTCGCAGTCCACGCGTGATGGCCGCGATCCTCAGGGGCAGAGAGTAAACCCCCATGCGCTTCGAACTTCTCGCCACCCACCCCTCGACCGGCGCGCGCGCGGGAGTGCTGCACACCGCCCGCGGCGTCGTCGAAACGCCCGTGTTTATGCCGGTCGGCACGTGGTTAAAACTGATAAGTGTTAAGCTACAGTTTACAAGCGCCTGAGTGAAGATTCGCAACTTCGTCCACAAGGGACTCAAACGGTTCTATAACGAAGACAGCACCAAAGGCGTTCCACCCGATACGGTGGACAAGCTGCGCAAGATGTTCGCGTATCTCGATGACATAGAGGATGCCGATGAGTTAAAAACACTCACCACATGGAAGGCCCACACCCTGACCGGCGATCGAAAGGGAACGTGGAGTCTCAACGTGACCCACAACCGGCGCTTGACGTTTCGAATCGACAGTGTGGAGCGGGAAATTTACGACGTGGATTTGGAAGATTATCATTAGGAGCGCGGCTATGGCCATGAAGAACCCGCCTCATCCAGGCGATTTTGTCCGCACAGAGATCATCGAACCGAGCGGCCTTTCCGTGACCGCCGCCGCCGCCGCCCTGCGCGTCTCACGTCCCGCCCTTTCGAGTCTCCTCAACGGCAGATCCGATTTATCCGGCGAGATGGCGCTGCGCATCGAGAAGGCGTTCGGTGTGAAAATGGACACGCTGATGCGGATGCAAGCTTCCTATGACATCGCACAGACAAGAAAACGCGAGCGCGAAATCCGCGTCCGTCGAGTGCAAGCCGCTGTTCATTCCTAGGCCCGCGCGATGAGCCTGCAGAGCGTGTTCTCCGAAGCGGGCTATCTGATGGAGAAGTCGTTAGGAATCTGGCTCGCTTGCTGGGCGATCCGTCACAAGGCCAAGTGGGATTACAGGCTAAGTAGTGCGGCTGGGCTTACGCGATGGGGTTTTGTAGGCGCCGGCTACATCCTGGCTCTGACTATGCCAATCGCGGCATTGCGTGTAACAACCTGCTTATCGGGCTCGCCTTCCTTTGCTGGCCTAATCTTGCCTACCATTTGACGAACCTTTTCTCGCAGCGATCCATGATGATGGTTCAGGGCCGCGTGACATCGGTTGCCTATGAAGGATCGCGCGCCTTGGTCGGCTACAGCTTCACGTACAGTGGCACCCGGTTCGGCGGAACAACGCAGGTTAAGCGGCGCGTTTCGCCTGATGACTGGGCCCCCGGCCAGCCCATAGACGTAATCTTCGACCCCGCGAACCCCGAAAAGTCGAGGGTGTCGATCCGATGATTGAAGACTCCCTTACATTGAAATAGTGCGCTTCGAACTCCTCGCCACCTGTCCCGATACCGGCGCGCGCGCGGGACTGCTGCACACCGCGCACGGCGTCATCGAAACGCCCGTCTTCATGCCGGTGGGTACGCAGGCCACGGTGAAAGGCGTCATGCAGCGGGATCTCGCTGCCCCACTCCCCGAAGGCCTGGACGCGCAGATTATCCTCGCCAACACCTATCATCTTTTCTTGCGCCCCGGCCACGAGCTGATCCGCAGACTCGGCGGCCTGCACCAGTTCATGTCCTGGCCGCGCGCCATCCTCACCGATTCGGGCGGCTTCCAGGTCTTCAGCCTGAGCGACCTGCGCAAGATCACCGAAGAGGGCGTCGTGTTCCGCTCGCATCTAGATGGCGACCAACACCTGTTCACTCCCGAATCCACTGTCGACATCCAGCTCGCGCTCGCCAGCGACATTATGATGCCGCTCGATGAGTGCCTGGAGTACCCGGCCAGCCACGAGGCGGCGAACGCCGCCATGCAGCGCACCGTGCGCTGGGCCCGCGCCGCTTACACGCATTTTCGATCGCGCTCCTGCGAGACCGGCTCGACGTCAGCGCTCTTTCCCCCGGCTTTGTTTCCCATCGTCCAGGGCTCCATGTTCGCCGATCTCCGCCGCGCCTGCGCCAGCGAACTTGTCGAGCTCGATGCCCCCGGTTACGCCATCGGCGGGCTCTCGGTCGGCGAACCGCGCTCGCTCAGCCTGGAGATGACCGAAGTGACCGTACCGTTACTTCCCGCCGGCCGCCCACGCTACGTCATGGGCGTGGGCATGCCCGAGGAACTCGCCGAATACGTCGCCCGCGGCGTCGACATGATGGACTGCGTCCTGCCTTCGCGCAACGCCCGCAACGGCTGCCTATTTACATCGCAGGGCCGTGTGATCATCAAGCAGGCCCGCTATCGCGAGGATCCCGCGCCGCTCGATGCTCAATGCGCGTGCCTCACCTGCCGCAACTACTCGCGCGCCTACCTGCGTCACCTTTTTCACGCCGGCGAGATGCTATTTTCCACCCTCGCTACTATCCACAATTTGAAGTACTACCTTGACATGATGCGGCAAATGAGGCAGGCTATACGAGTTGGGAGATTCCGGGCCTATTTGGACAGCGTCCGCGCTTCAGCGGTAGAATCAAATTAGAATTTTCCGCCGCTGTACTCCTTGCACTCCGTTTCCCATGGTGATCGGGTTGTGTGATACTCGGAATCGGAACAGCCGTCCGTGAAGATGATATTCGCGCTTCTTTTACTGCAACAAACGCCGTCCGGGGGCGGCAGCTCCCTGGGCACCTTGATTCTCCCGCTCGCGCTGGTGGCCATCTTTTATCTGTTGGTCTTTATGCCCATGCAGCGTCAGAAGAAGCAGCAGCAGCAGATGCTGAAGACGCTCGAAAACGGCAAGCAGGTACTCACCACTGGCGGCATTATCGGTACCATCGTCAGCGTAAATCCCGACGACACGCTGACTTTACGCGTCAAGCCCGACAACTTGAAGCTGCAGGTGGCGCGCAGCGCGGTGGCCAGTTTGATCACCGAGCAGAAAGCGGAGAAGAGCTGAGCGGCGAGGAACTGACCCGCGACCGTGTGGGAGCGGAATAAAAGCATGACGAACAACACAAAAATTCGATTCGGCATCATCATTGCGGTGATCCTGGTATGCATCTACGGCGTGATGGGCATCCCCAAGTCCAAAGACGAGCTCATCGCCAACTGGAAAAAGAACATCCACCTGGGCCTCGATTTGAGCGGCGGCACGCAACTGGTGATGCAGGTGCAAATTCAGGACGCCTTCAAGGCCGAAGCCGATAACGTCATCACCGCGCTACGCGAGGAGCTGACCAAGGACAACATCACTCCCTCCGGCGATCTCACCCGCAACGACCCGGCAACCTTGCAGGACGCCGACAAAATCGAGATCGACGTTAAAGGCATTCCGAGCAATAAAAGCGGCACGTTCCGCAGCATCGTCAATGACCAGTTCCAGGACTGGACGCCCACGGCCGTCAACTCCACTGACTTTAAGCTCACGCTCAAGCCCAGCGCGGCTCTGAAGCTGCGGCAGGACACCATGAGTCAGACCACGGCCACCATCGAGCGCAAGATTAACGGTCTCGGCCTGGCGGAATCCTCGGTGCAGCCCACCGGCCGCAGCGATGCCGAAGCCGAACTGCTGATCCAGCTCCCCGGCATCGACGATTCGGCGCACGTCAAGCAGGTTCTGCAGACCCAGGCACAGCTGGAATGGGACGCCGTGGTGGACGGGCCGTTCGCTTCGCGCGATGAGGCGCTCACCAAGCACGGCGGCATTATGCCGTTGAATACCAAGCTGGTGCCCACGGCTCTGCGCTCCGGCGCGCAGGAGTGGTATCTGGTCTCGCGCATTCCGGTGGTGCGCGGCTCCGACATCCGCGATGCCAACGCGACCACGGGTCAGAGTAACAGTGCCGGCGGCTGGGAGACCAGCTTCGTCCTCACCCAGCAGGCCGCCAAGAAATTTGCCACTTATACGGAAGCCAACATCGGACAACGCGCCGCCATCGTGGTGGATGGCATCGTCATCAGCGCGCCCACCATCCAGAGCAAGATCAGCGATACCGGCGTGATTACCGGCGCCACCAGCCAGGAAGAAGCCGCGGACCTGGCGCTGAACCTGCGCGCCGGATCGCTTCCGGCGGCCCTGAATATCGAAGAAGAGCGCACGGTCGGTCCATCGCTCGGAACCGACTCTATCCATGAAGGTTTCGCCGCCGGTATCGCGGGCGTCATCGCGGTGGTGTTCTTCATGCTCTTCTATTACCGGCGCTCGGGTATCAATGCAACCCTGGCCCTGGTCCTCAACGCGGTGATTTTGATCGCCGCCCTGGCTTACTTCGACGCTACGCTCACGCTGCCCGGCATCGCGGGCATCATCCTGACCATCGGTATGGCGGTGGACAGCAACGTTCTCATTTTTGAGCGCATTCGCGAGGAACTGCGCGCCGGCAAGGCCGTGATGGCGGCCGTGGACGCGGGCTTCTCCAAGGCGTTCCTCACCATTATCGACACGCACATCACCACCATGGTATCTTGTGCGTTTCTGTTTATCTTCGGCACGGGCCCCGTGAAGGGCTTTGCGGTCACCCTGGTGATCGGGTTGGGTGCGAACCTGTTTACGGCCGTCTTCGTGTCCCGGACCATCTTCGACGCGGAGTTGTCCGGCAAGCGGCAGTTGGCAGCTTTAAGTATTTAGACTCGGGACCGAGCGGCCGAGGCCGCGAGGTTGGCCGAGCCGCGACCGTGAGGGAGCGGTAGGAAAGGGATTTAAGAGAAGCGGGAACAGTTTCCCGCGAGCCGGTGTCTAAATGAATCAGATGCTGGCGCTGCGATTGGTGACATGGAATTTTTCAAGAACAGCGATTTCGATTTTCTGGGCAAGAAGTGGCCGTTCATCGGCCTCTCTCTTGCTCTCACGGCGGCCGGCCTCATCAGCTTGGCGCTTAAAGGCGGCCCGCGCTACGGCATCGACTTTCGAGGTGGCGCGCTGATCACCGTTAGTTTCGCCAATCGCCCCCCGGTAGATAAAGTTCGCGCCGCGCTGGCCGGCAAGCTGGCTGTGGAAGTGCAGGAAGTGTCCGGGTTCCCCGAAGATATCATTGGCATCGACGCGCAGCAGGACGCTGCCTTGCAAGCTTCGCGCCAGAAGGTGACCGCCGCCCTGGACGCCGCCTTCGGCGTGCCCGCCGATGGCAAGTACAACATCAACGCGGGCGGATCGGATGCCCTGGCCAACCGTCTACGGGATCCGTTGGCCGCGGCCAGCATCGCGCTATCGGATCAGCAGTTACAAACGCTCGCCACAAATATTATCGACTACCGGACGCACCACAACGGCGTCGTCAAAAACCTCGACGATCTGCGTTCGGTACCGGGCGTTACCCCCCAGGTCCTTTCCGTACTCAAGGCACAGACGTACCCGGATCCGGTGGCCATCGTCGGCGTCGAATCCGTGGGCCCCAAGATCGGCTCCGAGCTGCAACGCAAAGCGATTCTCGCTGTCTTATATGCCCTGGGCGGGATGCTGATCTACATCGCCTTCCGGTTTGAATGGATCTACGGCGCGGCGGCCGTGATTGCCGTATTCCACGATACGATCATTACCATTGGCCTATTTTCGTTGTTCAACAAAGAGATCACGCTGACCGTGGTGGCGGCGTTGTTGACCCTGGTCGGTTATTCGATGAACGATACCATCGTCACCTTCGACCGCG
The DNA here is from genome assembly GCA_030039005.1 of Bryobacteraceae bacterium. The sequence goes on along the minus strand of JASHQT010000550.1, from coordinate 4,351 downwards.
TGAGGGAAAATTTGAAGCTCATGCGCCGCGAACAACTGGAGCCGCTGATCAACAAGAGCGTGAACCAGACCCTGAGCCGCACGGTCCTTACCTCGGGCCTGACTCTGTTGACGGCTTTGGCTCTGCTGTTGTTCGGCGGGCAAGTACTCAACGGTTTCGCCTTCGCGCTGACCTGCGGCATTATCGTTGGTACGTATTCCTCGGTTTTTGTGGCCAGTCCGATCGTGATTGGTTTCTATGATTACGTAGAGAGCCGGAAGCGAAATTCGAGAGCGGCTGTGGTGGTGCCACGCAAAGGGCCTGAGGCTCCGGCACCCACCGCGCCCGCACCCAAGGTAGCAACCGTGCCGGCCAAAGGCGCTCCGGCGAAGGGCGGATCCACCAAGGACCGTTCCAATCGCGGGACCGCCAAGGTGAAATAAGTGGCCGGAGTATGTATGATGATTTCTGCGCGTCGCGACACGGAAACGCGGCAAGGCAATTTGGTACGAGGTGAGGAATGTTTGAGCAAAGCTTTGTAAGCACCGCCAAGACGAACAAGACTTGGTCGGTGGTGCTGACTTTCAGCCTTCAGATTCTGGCGGTGATCATCGCCATACTGATTCCGCTGATCTACACCGATACGCTGCCTCGTGCGCAGCTCACCAGTTTCCTGGTGGCTCCGCCGCCGCCTCCTCCTCCGCCCCCGCCACCCCCGCCGGCTCCGCCCAAGGTGGTGAAGGTAATCCCGCGCCAGTTCGACGCCGGCAAGCTGACGGCGCCCAAGGAGATCCCCAAAGAGATCGCGAACATTAAGGAAGAGGAACTGCCGCCCCCCTCCAGCTCAGGCGTGGTGGGTGGAGTGGTCGGCGGAGTTCCCGGTGGAGCGGCCGGCGGCGTGCTTGGCAGCGTCCTCGGCGGCATCCCGAGTGCGGCTCCTCCCCCGCCCCCGGTCCAGGAGAAACCCAAAGGGCCGTCGCGTATCCGCGTAGGCGGCAACGTGCAGCAGGCCAACCTGATCCGCAAGGTCACTCCGTTGTACCCGCCGCTGGCCAAGCAAGCCCGCATTCAAGGTGTCGTGCGATTTACCGCCATTATCGGCAAGGACGGCACTATCCAGAATCTGCAATTGGTGAGCGGTCATCCGCTCCTTGTGGCAGCAGCCCGAGAAGCTGTGTCCCAATGGCAGTACAAACCGACGCTTCTGAACGGGGACCCGGTGGAAGTCGTCACCACGATTGAAGTCAATTTTCAACTTCAATAGAAGTTTAAATTCAACTCGCAGGAGAATCAGATGTTACTACAATTACAAGTTTGGTCGTTCATGCTTTTGCAGGACCAGGCTGCCAGTTTTGACGTGCGCGGTATGTGGGACCAGATGGGATGGGCGGCCAAAATCGTCGTCATCCTGCTGTTCTTCATGTCGGCCTGGTCGATCGGTGTGATGATCGATCGCGCCATCGCCTACAACGGCGCCCGTAAGCAGTCGCGACTCTTCGCCCCGGCCGTGGCCGGAGCGTTGCGCGAAGGCAAACTCGATGAAGCCATCAAGATCGCCGACCGCTACAACAAGAGCCACCTGGCGAAGGTTGTCGTGGCCGGATTGCAGGAGTTCCGCGCCCATCAGCTCAGCTCGGAAATTCCCGGCGAAGACATCGAAGCTTCCAAGCGCGCGCTCGAGCGCTCCGAAGCCATCGTGCACGCCGAACTCAAGCGCGGCGTCAGCGGCTTGGCGACCATCGGCTCCACCGCTCCCTTCGTGGGACTGTTCGGCACCGTCGTCGGCATCATCCACGCGTTCCAGGGCATTTCTTCGCAGAAGTCCACTGGTCTGGGCGCCGTGGCAGGTGGCATTTCCGAAGCCCTGGTCACCACGGCTATCGGTTTGTTCGTGGCCGTCCCCGCGGTGTGGGCCTTCAACTACTTCACCAACCGCATCGACGCGTTCGACGTGGAGATGGGCAACTCCAGCTCCGAGCTTCTGGATTATTTCCTGAAGCGCGTCCAGCGCGGCGCGGCGGTGAGCAAGTAAGCTGGGATCTGCGAGTTGAATTCGGAAGGGGAGCGGTGAGCCCGCGTGGGTGGCCGCTCCCTGGACCGAGAGGACTTAACGATGGAAAAGAAAAAAGCTCCCCCGCCGGTAGCCGACATCAACGTCACCCCCATGGTGGACGTGATGCTCGTGCTCCTCATCATTTTCATGGTCATCACGCCCATGTTGACCCACGGCGTTTCAGTCGACCTGGTGAAAACCAAGAATCCCATCACCATGCAAGCGGCCGATAAAGAAGACGCCATCCTGATTTCCATCACCCGCAATGGCAGCGTCTTTTTGAGCCCCGGGAATCTGAAGATTCAACCCTCGGATCTTCCCGAGAGGATTCGCGACCTGCTGACCAACCGGGTGGACAAGACGGTATATATTAAGGCGGATGCCCGTTCGCGCTACGAGGTCGTGGAAGACGTGGTGGATAACCTGCGCGCCGGCGGAGCGAATGAACTCGGCCTCATCACCGAGGAACCGCACGACAGCAGGCATTCGCAGCCGGGACAGTAATGCGCTGAGCCGCGCGCGTGAGGCATCCAACCGAACCGCGCGTCTGAGCCAGCGGTAGAAACAAGAAGCGAGGTAAACGAACTATGGCAATGGCAGTGGGCGGCACCGGCAGTGGGCCGCGATCCGAAATTAACATGACGCCTCTCATCGACGTGCTGCTGGTGCTGCTGATCATCTTTATGGTCATCACGCCGCTGACGCCGCACGGGCTGGAAGCTTTGGCACCCGAACCGCCCGACAAGAAGAATCAGCCGCCTCCCGATCAGGACCGCACGGTGGTCATCGTCATCGACAAAGACAAGAAGATGCACATCAACAACGAGGACACCGACATGGATCACCTCGGACCGCGCCTGGAGCAGATCTTCAAGACGCGCGCCGAGCGCGTGGTCTTCGTGAAGGGCGACCCCGATCTGGAGTACCAGGCCGTCGCGCAGGCGATCGACGTCGCCAAGGGGGCCCAGATCGATAAGATCGGCCTGATGACGCCTAAGCTGGAGGCCGGCAACTGATGAAGAGCGCGCTACTCGTAGCTGGTCTCGGCTGTCTGATTCTTTTCGCCACGGGCTGCGATAAACTGCGGTCCCGCGACGCGCTCAACCACGGCGTCCAGGCCTATAAAGGCGCGCACTACCCGGAGGCGGTGGAATACTTTAAGACGGCGGTGCAACTGGATCCCGATAACACCATGCCCCGCCTGTACCTGGCCACGGCCTACATGAGCCAGTACATCCCGGGCGCTATATCGCCGGAAAACCTCCAACTTGCCGACGAGGCCAAGTCGGAGTTCAACAAGGTTCTTGAAAAGAACCCCAATGACACCACGGCGCTGGCATCGCTCGCCTCGCTTGCTTACCAGCAAGCGCAGAGCATGCCGGATCTCGATCAGAAATTGAAGAAGCTCGACGAGGCCAAGGCGTGGTATCTCAAGCTGATCGCCGCCGATCCCCAGAACAAGGAAGGCTATTACAGCCTGGCCGTGATCGACTGGATCAAGTGGTACGCCGCCTGGAACAAGGCGCGCCTCGATCTGGGCATGAAGTCCGAAGAGCCCGGGCCCATCAAGGACAAACAGGCAAAGGCGGATTTGCAGACGCAGTATAGCGCCGTCGTCGAGGACGGCATCAAGAATCTGCAAAAGGCCCTGGACATCGACCCCAACTATGATGATGCCATGGCGTACATGAACCTTCTGATCCGCGAGCGCGCGGACCTGGACGATTCGCCCGAGCAGTACAAGACCGATATCGACACCGCCGACAAGTGGGTGCAGAAGGCGCTTGACACCAAGAAGGCCAAGGCCCTGGCCGCCGCCAAAGCTTCGCAGCAGGGCGGCATCACGGAACCAGAAGACACCAAGTAGCCGCGCCTGTCAACGACCGGTCATAGCAGCCGGATCGGCTTTCCAGTTCGTTCCGTCACCTGCCCGATGCGATACGCATCGGGCATTTTCTTCTCATACAGCGCGGCGTCGCGTTCCGATAGCGCAATCAGCAGTCCGCCGGAGGTCTGCGGATCGTACAGCAGATCGTCGAACTCCCAGCTTCCTTCGACGCACGATGCCACGAACTCGCGGTTGTTCTTCAAACCGCCCGCAATGGCGCCTTGGCGCGCGTACTCCACGGCGCCCGGCAAAAAGCGCACCGCTCGCGGGTCGATCTCCAGCGTCACTTCGCTCGCCAGCGCCATCTCCCGCGCGTGGCCGAGCAGCCCGAAGCCGGTGACATCGGTGCAGCCGTGCGCCTCGCATTCCAGCATCGCTTCGCAGGCCGCACGATTCAGCGTCAACATGGACTCCACCGCCGACGCCACGTC
>JASHQT010000549.1 GCA_030039005.1 Bryobacteraceae bacterium | reverse complement strand
TCGTGCTCTTCCCACAGCAGCTCGGCATAGCGCGCGCTGCCGTTTTCGAGCCACAGGTGATCACGATCGACGGGCGAAACCATCGTCTCCCACCATTGCAGCGCGAGCTGGTTGGCCAACAGGCGCGAAGCTACCTGATTGCCGATACCGCCAGGCGAAAGGAAAATGATGCCGGGCGCCGAGTAGCCGTTGGGCGTGCCGGCCTCGGTCTCTACCAGCGTGAGATTGGCCTGCGGCGCGAGGCCGTACAGGCTACTCAGGAAGTTCATCACCTTGCCGGTTTCATCGCCGTAGGCGTTGGCCATGCTCTGCTTCTGACGGAAATAGATCGACGTTGTGATGCCTTCCGAATTGACCTTCACGGGGTCGCCCTGGACCACGGCGATGCTTCCGGGAAAAGAGGGCTTGGTATAGGAGAAGTTGAAAACGGTTTTGCCGTCAGCGGCCGGCTGCGATTTCCCGTCGCCGCTCGCAATTACCTGATATCCGCTGGGCACGGTGATGTGGAGGTCCGACGTAAAGCGGTCCGCGCTGTAGCCGTTCACCGGAAACCAGCGCGCGGGGTACATCAGATATGCGATATCCGGCTCGATGGCTCCGAACTTGATGCCCTCTACCGGCGATTCTTCCTGACCGGTCAAGCGGCCGTCGTAGCTGAAGGTGAGGGTGACCGGCTTGCCCTGCGGAAGCGGCGCCGGAAAGCTCAAGCGAACGGCCATGTCCTGGCCCGAACGCGCCGCGGAAATCTGCTGACCGTTTCCGTCCACAACTTTCGACACGTTGAAGGCATTGTTCAGCTCGAACGACACACTGGAGACATCGCTGTCCTGGCAGATGAACCGGACCTTCGCATTGGCGGTCAACGTTTGGGTGCGTGGATTGATGTCGGCGTCAATCGAGTAGTTGTCTACGTCGATGCGGCCGGCGTTATTCCCTCTTTGCTGCGCGGCGAGCAACGGCGCCAGCGCGAGCGTAGCCAGCAGAACCCTTCTACTACACATGAACCATTTCCTCTTTTGCTAAACACTTCTTGCCAAGGTGCTTCTCCACAAGCGCCGCGGCGACTTCCAGGGGGTGCTCGGAGCCGGCTAGTTGTTTTGCGACTTCCGCCAATTCCCCGCGCAGATTTTCCCGCTTCCCTTCATTTTCCAACAGCGCCAGCGCTTCGCGAGCGAGCGCCTCCGGCGTCATCCGGTCCTGGATGAGTTCAGGGATCACTTGCCGGCCGGCTACCAGGTTCACCATCGAATAGAACGGCACGCGAACCATCGCCTTGCCCATCCACCAACTCAACGGATGTACGCGATAAAAAGCGACCAGGGGAGTTCCAAGCAGCGCAGCCTCAATCGTGACCGTGCCACTGGCCGCCAGCGCTACGTCGGCGGAGAGGAGCGCATCCCAGGTCTTTCCTTCAAGCAGTTGGATGGATGCCGCGGAAATCCGTTCCCTGAAACGTGACGCTAACGGGATGGTACCCGGGGGAACCGCCAGGACAAAGTGCAATTCGCGTTGGGTAGCGGCCCGGAGCCGCGAGACCGTTTCTAACAAAACCGGCAGGTGCCGAGCGGCTTCGCCCATCCGGCTTCCCGGCAACAGAACCACCAGCCGCGCATCCTGCGGTATCCCAAAGCTACGGCGCACCTCCGCGCGGGGCGCGGATGGCTTCACGAGGCGGGTGAGCGGATGGCCGATGTAGGTGGCTTCCACTCCGTAGCGCGCGAAAAACGCCGGTTCGAAGGGAAAAATGCACAGCAGCCGGTCAATCGTACGTCGCATCATCGGCAGACGCCCTCTGCGCCAGGCCCAGACTTGCGGGGCGACGAAGTAGAACACGGGAATCCCCATCTTCTTTAAGCGGCGCGCGACGCGCAGGTGAAAATCCGGGCTGTCGGTCAGGATGGCGAGATCGGGGCGTTCGGCACGGGCGGCGTTCAGCAATTTCCGGAATTCGCCATAGATTCGAGGGATGTGAGTAGCCACTTCCACCAGCCCCACCACCGCCAGGCTATGCGCGTCCACCACCGGACGGACCCCGGCCGCTTGCATACGCGGCCCCGCGCAGCCGAAAAATTCGAGATCGGGCTGATGGCGGCGCAGCGCTTCCACCAGCGCGGACGCATAGAGGTCGCCCGAGGCTTCACCGGCCGAAATGAGGATTTTCGGGGCCACTTTATTTAGGATAGCGCGGCGGGCTAGGCGGGAACCGGCGGCAGCACGCGCTTAGCCACGCTTACGCAGCAGTGACGAGGAGAGCCAGAACACGGCCAGGCTGATGCCCAAAATCACGTAAAGCACAGGGGCCCTCAGGGTAATGGCGAAGGCAGCCACGGAAACCGCTCATCCCCAGCACCAGAACTCAGCTTGGAACCCCTCGGCCCAGTTCGGGTTGCGTCCAGCGGACGGCGCGCGCGGCGAGAAGGATGGCCACAGACGCGGCACCGCCTCCCGGTAGCGCTTGTAACTCTGACTCCCCTTGGTTTCGAGATCGGCTTCTTCGCGAACAATCAGCCAATAACAAAAGACCGTCATCGCGAACGCCGCTACAAAAAAACCGACCCGGCTCATTACGGCGCCCAGTCCGATCGCCAACAATATGTTCGCGAAATAGAGTGGATTGCGGACGTAGCGGTAAGGACCATCCGCCACCAGCGACTCGGTTTTCACATCGGACGCATACACCACGCTCGCGTGAAGGTAGGACGACGCCCACGTGCTGCAGTCGACCGGCAGAATGCGGCGGCCGCGTTGGCGAATTGGCTAGCGGTGAAATCCGGCGCCAACGCCGACGTCATCGCCCGGTTGCTGTTCGCCCTCGCGGCGTGCCTCCTGTTGTTGGCTGCGTTCATCCGAAAGCCAGCGCCCGGTTTTTGAATTCCCACGGCGTGCATCGCATGATCAGTCATCAGTGTAGACTGAACGCGTGCAGGCAGGTTTGACTATCGACGAAGCGGATTCGGCGTCGCCGGAAGCGGCGGAATTGATCGCGGCGCTCGACCACGACTTGAGTGCCCGTTATCCCGGTCTTCCGATTCACGGCATCGACGCGGCGAACTTCCGCGCAGCGGGCGGCGTGTTCCTGATCGGGCATCTGGCTGGCGTCCCAGCGGCCTGCGGCGCGCTGCGGCCCATGGAGGACGGCGCGGTGGAGGTGAAGCGGATGTACGTTCGCGACGGTTACCGAGGCCGGGGATTGGGCCGCGCGATGCTAGCCGCTCTCGAAGCGATCGCCGCGCATCGCGGGTATGCGATTATTCGTCTCGAAACCGCCGATCAGCAGCCGGAAGCGATCGCGCTGTATGAAAGCTCGGGTTATCATCCGATTCCTTGCTACGGCGCGCATCAAGGGGACCCGCGCTCGCGCTGTTTCGAGAAGCAAATCGGAGAGCGCTAGATCCGTTCCACCTTTGGCGGTATCCCGACCGCCCGTCCCAATTCCTTCACGACGCCCACCCAAAACGCGCGGCCGAAGACGCCGATGGCGAGCAGGCCGCCGAACAGCGCGAGCGCCTCAAAGCTTTCGCGCCCCTGGCGCTCCCAATAGACGTCACGCAGATTCAGCCAGAGCGCGAACTCATCGAGCGTGAGGGCCGCGGCCACTCCGAAAAGCATCGACGTGACTCGGCCGGCGAAGCGTGTGGAGGCGGCGATCCCGGCGCCGATTTCGATCAGCCACAGGTATCCGACGAGCAAAAGCAGCAGAATCCCCCAGACCAGGTGGTGAATGTGCCGGCCGCCCATGGATATGTTGTGGAAGGGGCCGAAATCGTGCCGGATCGCGATGGTAAGCGCGCGCACCACGAGCACCGTCGTAAAGAAACCGACTGAGGCTAGGAACAGGCGCTCGCGCCTCGATTCCGTAAAGCGATGTTCATAGACGTGCCGCAGGCGCGTGCGCCAGACCAGGAAACTTAAGCCCGCCAGAATCGCCGCGACTATGCCCGGAAGAATCCAGAAGCTGCGGTGGGTCCAGAACATCTACTTGATGTTTACACGCCACTGCAACGTTGCGCGATCGTCCTTTGCCTTCCATTACCCTGGTAATATAAGGCATGAGCATCGCACGATCCAAAATTACGGCCCAAGGTCAGATTTCCGTGCCGGTGGACGTGCGCCGCAAGCTGGGCGTCGGCCCGGGGTCGATTCTGGAGTGGGACGAAGAAGGCGGGAAAATCGTGGTCCGGCGCGCTGGAACATATACGTCCAAAGACATTCACGACGCGATTTTCAAAGGGCGGAAGCCGAAGAAACATACCATCGAGGAAATGAAGGAAGGGATCGCGCAATATATTCGCGATCAGCATGCGCGCGGTCGATACTAACGTCGTAGTGCGCGTCATTACCCGTGATAATCCGCATCAGGCGGCTGTCGCCGATCTTTTCGGCGAGGAGGGCGCCTGGATCTCCGTGCTGGCATTGGCTGAGTCGATTTGGGTGCTCGATACTAACTACGGCTTCAGCGCGGAGGAACTTGCGGACGCGGTTGAAATGCTGCTCCACCATCGCGATTTTGTGCTGCAGGATTCCGATGTTGTTGGAGCGGCCTTGGACCTCTTCCGCTTACGGCCTTCGCTGGGCTTCTCCGATTGTCTGATGCTCAGCCTGGCCCGAAAAGCGGGCCATTTGCCGCTCGGCACGTTCGACCGTAATCTCGGGCGGGTTGAGGGCGCGCATAAGCTCTAGCCCTGGCTAATGCGGCGTCAACGCGAATGGCGCAGCCGAAGCTCCATCACCACCGTTGGTTCGTCGGGCGCCTCATAGTAATGCGGCGTAGTCCGAATCACGTCGAATCCAAAGCTTTCGTTCAGACGGATCATCGCGTGGTTGTGTTGCCGAGTATTGGTGACGATTCTCGAGAACCGATGATGCCGTGCGTACGAGATTTGCCAGCACTTCAACAGCCGGCCGAGACCGAGGCCTCTCCATTCGGGAAGAATGCCGGTCGTCACTATATAAAGCGATCCGCGAAGATACGGGTTCGTTCCGTCTTTGTTTATGTCTTCGCGGAAGTCTCGATGCCGCTGGAAGGCGCAGCATCCGACCTTCTTCCCGTTAATGAGCATCCACCAAGGGTCGCAGTCCTCCCATGCCTGTCTGTCAAACCAGTCGGAAGGATAGTTGTGGAATGCTTTGTGGTCGAAAGCAATCAGGCTGCGCAGGTCGTCGGGCACCGGCGCGCTCCGGAATTCCGTCCTCATCTCTCGCAATTTTAGACGCGTTCGCGGTTCCAGTTGGCGAGGAAGGACTCCGAGGCCAGCTCTTCGAGCCGCGCGGCCTCCTCATATTTCCACTCCGCGAGCCGCCGTTCCTTCAGCTCTTCGAGCAGCCGCACCCGCCGTTTGGCCTCGCCGTAGCGCTTACGTTGCTTGGCCAGGTCGCGGCCGACCTTCAGGAGCTGTTGCGCGAGATTCTCGGCTGTGCGCCGCAAGCGCAGGCCGCAAGCGGTCAGCGTTCTGAGGTCGTCGCCGCGCAGATCGGGCATCGTGCCCAAAGACGAAATCAGTTTCGACCGTTCCGTGCTCACCTGCGCCAACTGCCCTTGCAGATGGAGCTGTTGCTGGAGCAACGCTTTCAACTTGGCCTCTTCCGTGGTCAGCTCCACGCTGCGCCAGCGCAGAACTTTTTCGAGCGCAAAGTGAAATTTCGCCACGCGCCGCCTATCCCAGCGCCGCGGCCAATTTGGCCAGCCGGCCTAACGTTTCATTAAGCGGGCAAAACGTCTGCGCGTCCTGCTTGAGGAACTCCAGGATCTCGGGGCGGCAGCGAATGGCCGCATCCAGCTTGGGATTCGTCCCCGCGACATACGCGCCCAGTTGGATCAGGTCCTGAGAGTCGTGATAGAGCGCCAGCGCTTCGCGCAGTTTTTGCAAGTGCGCGCGCTGTTCCGGCAACGCGATCTTGGACGTGAGCCTGCTGATCGATTGCCGGATGTCGATGGCCGGATAGTGACCGGCAACCCCCAGGTCGCGCGACAGGATGAAGTGCCCGTCCAAAATGCCGCGCACCGCGTCGCAAATCGGCTCGTTGAAATCGTCGCCTTCCACCAGCACCGTGAAGAAGCCGGTGATGGAGCCTTTTTTGAAGTGTCCGGAACGCTCGAAAATCTTGGGCAGCATGGCAAACACCGAGGGTGTGTAGCCTTTCTGGCTGGGCGGCTCGCCGGCGGCGAGCCCGATCTCGCGCTGCGCCATCGCCAGACGCGTGACGGAATCCACCACCAAAAGGACGTTCTTGCCCTGATCACGAAAATACTCGGCCACCGCCAGCGCGACGAAGCAAGCGCGAATGCGCAAGGGCGCCGGCCGGTCCGAAGTAGCTACGACCACGACGGATCGCTTGCGTCCTTCCGTCCCCAGCTCGTTTTCGAGAAACGCCCGGACTTCGCGGTTACGCTCGCCCACTAGCGCGATGACGCTTACGTCCGCGTCGTTATGGCGCGACATCATGCCGAGTAGCGTACTTTTCCCCACGCCGCTTCCGCCGAAAATGCCGACGCGCTGGCCTTTGCCGCAGGGCAGCAAACCGTCGATGGCGCGAATGCCGGTGACGAGCGGTTCGGTGATGTGTTCGCGATCCAGAGGCTGCGGCGGCGCGGCGTACAACGGATAGGAAGTGACGGCGCGCAGGGGAGGGCCGTCGTCGAGCGGCCGCCCGAATCCATCCAGCACGCGCCCCAACAGCGCGGGCCCCACGCGCAGCAGTGCGTCGTCGCGCCGGGCGATCACCCGATCACCGGGTTGCAGGCCGTCGGTCTCTTCGAGCGGCATCGACAGCACCCGATCGTTGCGGAAGCCGATCACTTGCGAGCGAATGGAGCGGCCCGAAGCCGTGCGCACTTCCACGAAGTCGCCGGTCGAAACCACCGGCCCGCGCGATGCGATCAGCAGCCCGGTAATGTCCGTCACTTCGCCGATCCAAGGCAGGACTTCGATGCCGGGCACCTGAGGGAGCAACTCGCGGATGGAAACACCAGGGGGCGCCATTTAGTGTTCCAGCTTGTCGATGAGGCCGCGCTCGATCTCGCGCAATTGCGTCTCCACCGACGCATCCAGGACGCCCTGGGAAGTCTCGAAGAAGACCTCGGCGGGCTTGAGGTTAGGATCCGCCACCACCACCAGGTTCTTCAGCGCGCCGCTCTGTTCGAGCAGCTTGCGTACCAGTGCCTCGAGCGCAGGGTGCAGGCGCACGCGACTAATCTCGCGCGCTTGCAACTTCGAAAATGCAGCCTGGATCAACCCGCCCAGCGCATCGGGATCCACGGCCACTTCACGGTGGATGACGCGCGCGGCGACCGAGACCGCCAGATGCACCAGGTCCTGGAGCGTTTCCTCGCGGATGTTTTCCTTGAGCCGCGCCAGCGAGTGGAGCGTGTCCGCGAGACCCTGCACCGCGGGCCGGAAGTGCTCCTCGGCCTGCTGGCGTCCGGCCGCCAGGCCCTCGGCGTAGGCTTCGCGCCGTATCTGGTCCAGCTTGCGCGCCGCTTCCCGCTCGGCTTCGTGCCGGGTACTGCGCCGCGAATCGGCGGCCGGCGCGACGGTGCGCCAGGCGATCGGTTTGGCAACCTGCGGGTGCTCCGGCGTGAGGATTTCGCCGCCCAGCGTCATCTTAGATCCCATTGGTCAGACGACATACTCGGCGCCGCCGCCACCTTTCAGGTTGACCGTGCCTTCGGACTCGAGCTGCCGGACCACGGCCAGGATCTGCTGCTGCGCCGCCTCCACCTCGCGGATGCGCACCGGCCCGGCGGCCTCCATGTCTTCGCGCAGCATTTCGGCGCCGCGCGAGGACATGCATTGCAGAAACTGATTTTTCATCTGATCGCTGGTGCCCTTGAGCGCCACCACCAGAAGCTTGCGGTCGATTTTGCCCACCACCTCCTTCATCGCCATGCTGTCGATGAGCAGCAGGTCGTCGAAGGTAAACATGTAGTGGCGGATGGCGTCCACCAGCGGCTGGTCGTCCTGGATGCCGGTCAGGATCTCCTCGCTCAGCGAATTTTCCATGCGGTTCAGGATTTCGGCCACTGAACGCGGGCCGCCGTGCAATTCCGTGCGCACGTCGCCCAGCGTTTTCAGTTTTTCGCTGATCACGATCGAGATGCGCGCCACCACGTCGGGAGAAACACGGTCCAACTGCGCGATGCGCAGCACCACGTCCGAGCGCAGCGCGGCGGAAAGCGTGCTCAGCAGGGAGGCGGCCTGGGTGGGCGAAAGATGCGACAGGATGAGCGCGATCGTTTGCGGATGCTCGTTTTCGATGAAGCGGCTGAGTTGGTTGGGATCGGCTTTTTGGAGCGACTCCAGATTCTTGTTGAACCGGACGCCGGCGCGCGGCAAATGGTCCGTAATGCGCTTGGCGCCCTCCGTGCCAAACGCGTTCGAGAGCACGCGCTTGGCGTAATCGAAGCCGCCGCGTGCGCCATGCTGTCCGGCCAACTCGCAAAATTCTTCCAAAACGGCCTCGGTTTGGGCAGGAGTCACTTGCTCCAGGCGCGCGATGGCCTTGCCGACCGCCTTGGCCTCGTCATCGTTGAGTTGCTTCATCACTTCGCCGCTGACCTTGTCTCCGAGGGCCACCAGCAGGATGGCGACTTTTTGCGCGCCGGTGATTTTGGGTGGTTTGGATTCCGTGGCAGGCATAGTGTGGTCTACTGGTTCTCATCCTCTGCCAGCCAGTTCCGCAGAATGTTGGCCCAGGCTTCGGCGTTGTTGCGGCTGTTTTCGGTGAGCTGCGTGAGCAGGACTTCGGTGCGGGAAGGCAGCAAAGCCGGGCGAGCCGGTTCGCCGATTGTCGCGGCCTGAGTTCCGGAGGCCCCCGCCGCCGTGGCCGCTACCGCGCTCGCGGCGGGCAAGCCCTGATACATATCCACGGCGGGCAAGGCCTCGCGCACCTGGACGGCGGCCGTCTTGCGATTCCGCATCAGGACGAACAGCATCATAGCGATCACCACCGCAACGCCGACGGCCGTGCCTCCATACTGAGCCGGCTTTTCTTTTACCGCATCAATCGAAAAAAGCGGAGCGGGCTTCTTCTGTGCGGCCGGCGCGAGCGATCCCATATCCTCCATGCTGGTGTCGAATGGAAGCGCCTCCACGGTGAGCTGATCGCCGCGCATGGCGTCCAGGCCCACCAGCGTCCCCACCAGGGTTTGGATCGCTTTCAACTTGTCGGGGTCCGGAGGCGTCACCACGCGATGCGCTTGCGCCCCCTTCCCTTCCATGTGGGACCCCTGATCCACCAGCACCGCAATCGACAAGCGCTTAATCGTGCCCTGCGGCAGCTTCAGATGTTTGACGATGCGGCTGGATTGATAGGTAATGTTTTCCGAGCGCCGGGTGTTGCTGGTGGAACTCCCCGCGCTACGCGCCGCGGGCGCCGGATCGGCTGCGGGTTTAGCCGGCGCCTGTCCATTCGGTCCAGGCTGCTGCGCCGGTTGCGTCGCGGCGGGCTGAGCCGGGGCGGCGTTGGAGGCCACCGTCTGCTGCTGCGGCAGGTTGGCCGCCGTGCCCGGGATTCCCGGATTGGCGCGCGTGGTGCCGCTCGAATCCTCCATTTTTTGCGAGCTCGTCATCACGGATTTCGAAGGATCGAACGTTTCCTCGCTTTGTTCGCCGCTGGTCATGTCGAGGTCCGCGGAAACGCCGGTACGGAATTTGTCCGCGCCCAGCAGCGGTTCGAGCGTGGAGTTGATCTTGGCCACCAGATCGTGCTCGACCGCCTGCTGGTATTCGAGCATCTCGTCGCTCATCTGTGTGTCGTCATTCGGGCCTTCGCGTCTGGGGCGGCTGAGTAGATTTCCGTTCGTGTCCACCACGGAAACCGAATCGGGCGATAAACCCTCCACGGCGCTCGAAACCAAATTAGTGATCGCGATCACGTTGGCCGAAGACAAGCGCGTGCCCGGCCGCAGGCCTACCAGGACGCTCGCCTTGGCCGGTTCACGCGCGTCGGTGAAGACGGAGTCCTTGGGCAGCGTCACATGCACGCGCGCCTGCTGCACTTCCGAAATCGCCATCACCGAACGTTCCAGTTCGCCTTCGAGAGCGCGCCGGTAATTGACGTGTTCGGCGAAGTCGGTGATGCCGAAATTGCTCTTATCGAAAATCTCGAATCCGATGCGTCCGGTTTTGGGCAGGCCCTGTCCGGCCATTTCCAGGCGCAGCTCGGCCACTTTGTCTTCGGGGACGAGCACCCCGCCGCCGTTGTCGGAAATCTTGTAATCGATGCCGCCCTCGCGCAGCTTTTGCACGATCGCGCTGGCGTCCTCGGGCGCCAGGCCCGTGTACAGCGGTTTCATGCTGGCGTCACGCTGCCAGCGCGAAAATCCGACCACGCCCGCCACCACCGCCGCGGCCACCAGCACGATGGTGGCAAGCTGGCGGGGGTTGAGCGCCGCAAGAAGTTTCTTAACCTGATCCATGGGTTTCGCGAAGGCCGGGAGAAGAGGGGATCACGCCTCAGACTTGCATCCGCATGATCTCCTGATAAGCCGATACGGCCTTGTTCCTCACCTGCAGGAACAGATCGAACTGCAAATCCGCCCGCTGCGCCGCCAGCGCAACCGAGTGCAATTCCTCGTCGCCTCCGCTCAGGAAATTTTGGGCCGCCTGCGTGGCTTGCGCCTGGGTCTGCTCCACCCGTCCGATCATCCCTTCGAGCACGGACTGAAACCCGCCCGCGCCGGCTGAGCCGGAAGAAGCCGCCGGCGCCGCCTGCGGTACCGCGATCGTCGAGACTGGTGTAATGGAAGCCATCGTGAATGAGAACCTTACTTGAACAGGTCTGGCGATTTTTGGGTCATGACTTGAACAGGTCCAGCGATTTGTTGATCATGTCTTTCACCGCCGAAATAGCCGCCACGTTGGCTTCATAGCCGCGCGAGGCGCCGAGCAGATCCACCATGTCTTCAGCGGGATTGATTTTCGGATACGCCACGTAGCCGTCCTTGTTGGCGTCCGGGTGGCCGGGCTGGTAACGCATTTCGGGCGCGCTGTTATCGACGGCGATCTCGCTCACCGCCACTCCCGCCTCACCGGGGCTCATGGCCGAATCGAGCTCGGAAGAAAAAGACCCGAGCTGGGGATCTTCGGTGAAGACGACGTCTCGCCTGCGATACGGCCCGCCTTCGGGCGTCCGGGTGGTTTCCGAGTTCGCCAGATTTTCGACCAACACCTCGGTTCGCGCGCGCTGGGCCGCCATTCCCGACGCACTGACGTCGATGCTGGAGAACAGGCTCACTAGACCTTACCTGCCTCGTCAATCGCGGTGCGAATGGTGCTGATCTCGGAATGCGCCAAGTTGGAGGCGACGCTGAAGCGCAGGGCATTCTCGGCGAGCAGGCGCGCTTCCCGGTCCATATCCACATTGTTGCCGTCGTTTTTCGTCTTTAGACCCGAGACCTCCACGACGTTGGGCTTGGCGTCCCCGCCCGACATCTGGTTTTCCATTTCCGAGCGGAAATCGATGTCCTTGGTCTGATAGCCCGGGGTGTCGGCGTTGGCGATGTTGGAGGCCACGATTTTTTGGCGGGCGCTCACCAGGTTCATGTACTGTTCGATGCTCGCGCCGACATTCTCCAGCATGAAGCAGTCCGGTTTGCAATCCCGATGCCATGTGAGCAGCGCGTCTTATCAGGCAGTTGTTGCAGGCGGGCGTTGGAAGTATGACGTGGAGCGTCGAGATCTCGACGGTTAAGCCGGGCGCGTCTCAAGCCGGGCCGACTGCAGGTACTGCGCGCGCGCCGTCTGATAGCGCAGGGACTGATCAACGATCTTGCGCTGTTCGCCCAGCATC
>JASHQT010000548.1 GCA_030039005.1 Bryobacteraceae bacterium | reverse complement strand
CGAATCCCTCTTCCTCCGCCATCCCGCTACGGGATCGCGACGGTGCGGACCGATTCCGAAGTCGTTACGCCATCCTTGCCGGTCACTTCCAGGCGGATGCTCACGTCGTTCGTCTTGGGCGTGTAGGCGACGTAGCCGTCATGAAGCTGGGATGGGTCGAACGGCACGGACTCGGTGATGCCTTCCTCAGTGATTTTCATCTCGCCCTTCTCGGACGTGGCGATGCGATCGGACTGGCGATTCCAGCGAATTTCCAACTGGTGCGGAAGCGCCTTCACGGTGAGCCCGAGGCCGGAATCGTCGCTCGCCGCGGTGTCGGCGCTCGTGCTGGCGACGGTTGCTGCCTGAGGGGCGGCTGGGGGTTCTGCAGGCGCGGCGGTCACCGCACTGCCTCGGTTGGCCACATACTGGATGGTCGCAATCGCGAGGCCTGCCAAGATCACGGTCGGCGCCAAGCGTCCCCAGTGAATTCCGCTCTCGGTAGGTGGCGGGATCGGCGGAGGCGGCATTGTAAAATCGGAAATTCGCGGCAGCGGAGTAGGCGGAGGGACCTCGGAAGCCTGGGCTTGGCTCGAATGCCGGGACGCCGCTACGGACGCCCCTACCGGTGAATGATCGATGGGATCGGGATAGCGCCAGCCAGGGTGCCCGCTGGCCAATTGTTCCGCATCGAACGGGAATCCGAATCCGAAATCACGTGGACGCACGTCGCCGCCGTCAGAATAAAAGAGAGCGGCGTCGCTTTCGTTGCCGCGGGAGGTCTGAATCAATAAGGCCACATTTCCCGTTGCGCTAAATAGCTTGCTGAGGGCTCCCAAGTCCTCCGGATTCAGGTTCAGGCGGCCGTCGCGCCGCGAGCGAAAAAACCCCACCACCCTTTGTCCAGGGCCTTGTTCGGGCCGCTGTTCGGCGCGTGGTTCGGAAGTGCCTTGCGCTTTATGAAGAGCAGCCTCGAGATCGCCGAGGGCCAGGCCGCCTGTCCAGCCATCGCCGGGCTCCAGCAGTTGAAAATCCTCCACCACCGTGGCGTGGAACGGTGTATCAATGCCGCGGCCGAGCAGAATCCCCTGCGCCTCGCCGCTTCCGCCGCGGTTGACCGCGCGCAACACACTGGCATTCAGGCGCGCGACCGCTTTGATGTTCAGGTGAATCGCAAAATCGTCGGTTGCGCGCCAAACATAAAACTTGCCGGGATCGGGTGCAATCGCTGGGCTCATGGTCAATTCCCTTGACCAGATCATGAGGCAGGATGGTCCTGGGGGGAATCGGCACTTTGTACCGGTACCCAGTGGTACCAGGTCAGAACCTCCGATAGGCTCAAGCCTACGGAGATACACTGGTTGCGTGGAAAACAAAGATCCGTCGCTGACGCGCCGCGGCGTATTGGCGGGAGGCGTCGCATTGGCGGCGCAAACCGGGACGCTGTTGGCCCAAAATAAGCCGGCGCAAAATGCGGCTCCCTCGAATCCTGCCGTCGCAGGGCGTAAATTTCGTGGATGGGTTTCGCGCGGAACCGGCCCCGGCCGGACCACGCTCCAGGAACTGACGCTGCGCCCGATCAGCGGACGGCAGATCCTGGTGCGAACCGAAGCCACGAATCTTTGTTACTCGGTTTCGAGCGACGTGCTGGGACTCGCGCAGCCCGGATTTGGCCCGCCGCCGGGGTCTAACGAAAAAGCTCCGCCGCGCCCGGCTTCGCCCGCATTTACGGCGATGTCGCGCATGGCGATCATTCAGGGCCATGGCGGCGTGGGGGTTGTGGAAGCGGTGGGCCCGGACGTGCGTCGTGTCGAAGTGGGCGATCGCGTGTGCGTCTCCGGCACACCACAGTGCGGCAACTGTTATCAGTGCCTGCGCGGGCGCGCGGACATGTGCCAGTTCCTCGGCCGGCAAGGGCCGAACGATTTAGTTCCGATCGCCGACATGCGTGATGGCACGCCGGTTTACGCCAACTCGCACATCGGCGGGCTGGCCGAACTGATGGTGACGTTCGAAGAGTGGGTGGTGCCGGTGTTCACGAAGGCGCCGGCGGTGGATCTTGAAATGGTGTGCAGTTGCGTGGCTGTAGCGGGCCTGGGGTGCACCGCATCGCAGGTGCTGGCGGACGTCGCGGTCGGGTCCATTGTCGCGGTAGTGGGCTGTGGCCCTCTAGGATTGAGCGCGATTCAGGGCGCACGCATCGCGGGCGCTTCGGAAATCATCGCGGTCGAGCCGATTCGCGTGCGGCGCGAAGTCGCGCTCAAGGTCGGGGCTACGCACGTACTCGATCCCAACGCCGAAGGCGACAAGCTGGTGGAGAGGGTTCGCGAACTTTCGAACGGTCCGAATAACCGGCTGTGGGCCGGCGGACGCGATTCCGGCGGATTGCTGGGTGGCGCGGGCGCGGATTTCGTCGTCGAAGCGGTGGGAGCGGATCGCGCCAAACCCAAGCTCGAAGCCGGCCCCGATCCCACCGGGATTCTCCCGATCCAGCAGGCTTATATGATGTGCGCGCCCGGCGGCCACATCGTCACCACCAGCCTGCCCGCGGGCGGTCTGACGTTGCCGGCGGTGGTCTTCACGATCGGCGGACGCACGCATCACGCCGGACAATACGGCGGCGCCAACGCGATGCGCGACATCCCGCGCTTCGTGGAGCTGCTCGATAAGGGCCAGTTCGACGCGAAATCGCTGGCCACAACCGTGGTATCGATCGAAGGAATGCTGGACGCGTATCAGCAGGTGATCGACCGCACCACGATCACCGCCATCATGACCGCGTAATGGACGTTCGCATTCGCCGCGGCCACGCCGAAGACGCGGAGTTTCTGGCCTGGGTGATGCTCGCCGCGTCACGGGCCCATATGACGCGCGGGCTCTGGGACCTGATTATTGGCGCCGACGAAGGAAGGTGCCTGGATTACCTGAAACGCCTGTCGCTTGCCGAGCCGCGGTCTCTCTATCATTGCGAAAGTTTCCTGGTGGCCGAAGCGGACGGCATACCCGCGGCGGCGCTGTCTGGATTCTCGATTCAGGATGCCTGGGCGATCGCGGGCAAGGCGATGTCCAATGTGCAGCGCGACTTGGGCTGGAGTGAAGAACAGACCGCCGCGTCTTATCAGCACGCCGGTCCCATCTGGGCCAATTGCCTGCCGCCTGATGGGGGAGCGGATTTCGCGATTGAGAGTGTGGCAACGGTACCCGAATATCGCCAACGGGGATTGGTGCGCGCCCTGATTGGCGAAGTCCTCGGCACGGCCCGCGCAGGTGGCTGCCGGTTGGCGCAAATTGTGACGTACATTGGAAATGAAGCCGCCATCGCGGCATATGAGAAGTGCGGCTTCGACCTCCGCCACGAGAAGCGCTGCCGCGACATGGAAAATGTGCTGCAAACGCCCGGTTTCGTGCGCCTGCTGCGTAGACTCGCTAACTGAAATTTACCCTAGTCTGTATCCTTTTGTAACCATTCTTTAAGCAAAATGAAACATTGCAAGGCTATAGTGGGCAGGCTAAAGGAGAACTATGTCCGCTGCCGCAGCACCCGCACCATCCCCAGCAGTGCACGAGAAGCTCGCCAAGAGCCCCGGAATGATCGGCATGGCCGTTTTCGGAGTGCTTCTCGTCGTTGGTTTAATTTACACAATCGTCAGCCTGGCACAAGATCTGCAAGCCGAGCGGGGAACATCAATATTTCCTTACCTCTTGCTCGGCGTGGCACTGCTGATCGCACTTGGCTTCGAGTTCGTCAACGGTTTTCACGATACGGCCAATGCGGTCGCGACGGTCATTTACACCCATTCGCTCGAGCCTCACTTCGCCGTAGCTTGGTCCGGCCTGTGGAACTTCGCCGGCGTGCTGATTTCGAGCGGCGCCGTCGCATTCACCATCATCACTTTGCTGCCCGTGGAGTTGATCCTACAAGTGGGAAGCGGCGCGGGTTTCGCGATGGTGTTCGCACTGTTGATCGCAGCCATCATCTGGAACCTGGGTACCTGGTATTTCGGACTGCCAGCATCCAGCTCCCATACGATGGTGGGATCCATCATCGGAGTCGGCATCGCGAATCAGTTGATGAACCCGCGCCAGGGCACCAGCGGAGTGGATTGGGGACAAGCTGCCGGCGTGGGCCGTTCCCTGTTGGTGTCTCCGATCTTCGGATTCGTGCTCGCGGGATTGCTGCTGATGCTCTGCAGAGCGTTAATTAAGGACCGCGCGCTCTACACGGCGCCCTCGGGCACGCAGCCGCCGCCTCTCGGGATTCGCGCCACGCTGATTGCGACGTGCACGGGGGTGAGCTTTTTCCACGGCTCCAATGACGGGCAGAAGGGGATGGGTCTTATCATGCTGATCCTGATCGGCACCGTTCCCACCACGTATGCTCTGAACCGAGCTGTGACGCCGGCCCAGACCGCGGATTTCCTGGCCGTTTCGCATGAGACCGTGCAGATGGTGAACAAATATGTCGACCCTTCCGCGGTTGTGGGCGACCCGCGCAACGATTTAACGGACTACATCCGCACCAAGCAATTCAACGCCAACACCATGCTGGCGTTGCGTTCGGTGATCGGCGATATCGGCGACGAGACGGCCATTTACAAGCAGCTCAAGAATGTCCCGCCCGACATGACCCGCAACTTCCGTAACGATATGTACGTAGTCAGCGAGGCGATCAGATTGGTGGAGAAGTCCGGCAAGACGCAGTTTACGGAGGCCGACTTGAGCATTCTGGCCAATTACAAAAAGCATGTCGACCTGGCGACCAAGTTCATCCCGCTTTGGGTAAAGGTCGCGGTGGCGATGGCGCTAGGCCTCGGAACCATGATCGGCTGGAAGCGCATCGTCGTGACAGTGGGCGAAAAGATCGGTAAGGATCACCTGACCTACGGCCAAGGCGCGGCGGCTGAAATCACCGCGATGGCTACCATCGGGGCCGCCGATTACCTGGGGCTTCCCGTGAGTACGACGCATGTGCTTTCCTCCGGCATCGCCGGCACCATGGCCGCGAATCACACGGGGCTGCAGTGGAGCACGGTCCGCAACCTGGCGCTGGCCTGGGTGCTGACGCTTCCCGCCGCGATGATCCTCTCGGGCTTTCTGTTCTGGGCGCTGCGGAACGCCTTCCACTAAACCGGAGGGGACTCATGGAAAACGCAGAGCTCGACAAACTCAGGTTCAAATACAAATCCGCGGTGGAGCGCTGGATTGAAGCCATTCGCGAAGAGGAAAACCTCGCGACGCCGGACCATTCCATGATCGCGGTGGAAGATTGGGACCGCGCCAATTTCGCCGAGCAGGAAGCGAGAGATATCGCCAAAGCAGCGCGCCAGGAGTACGCCGACGCGCTGCGCCAGGTCCTCTATAATTTCTAGTGCGCCACCAACGGCGCCATGCCATAATGGCGATGACATGGCGTTTTTCGCGGATCTCTTATTCGCAAGCATCCGAGCGAAAAACAGCCGTTGCGTTGTAGGATTGGACCCGCGCATCGATCAGATGCCCGAGTTCGTTGCGCGCGAACCGGCCTGCGCGGCGATCACCGAATTCCACGAACTGGTGCTCGACGCCGTGATGGATCTGGTTCCCGCGGTGAAGCCGCAGTTGGCGTTTTTCGAGCAGTACGGCGTCGCGGGAATGCAGGCGTTCGAGAACACGATACGCGCGGCGAAACGCCGGGGGTTGCTGGTAATTGCCGATGGAAAACGTAACGATATTTCAACCACGGCACAAGCGTACGCCAACGCGTATTTAGCGCCCGGCGGGTTCGAATGCGACGCGCTCACTGTGACGCCCTATCTGGGCGGCGACAGCCTGGAGCCTTTTGTTGAGGCATGCCGTGACCACGGCAAGGGTCTGTTCGTGATTTTGAAAACATCGAATCCCGGCTCCAAGGATTTCGAAGATCAGGCCCTCGCAGCCACGGGCCGGCCGCTGTATGAAAAGATCGCGGGTGTGTTGAACGAATTGGGTGCGCCGCTGGTCGGCGAATCGGGTTACAGTTCCATCGGCGCGGTGATCGGCGCGACGTTCTCTGAAGAAGCCCGGCGCTTGCGCGAGCTGATGCCACGGGCGCCGATCCTGGTGCCGGGCTATGGCGCGCAAGGCGGCAGCGCGAAGGCGGCGGCGGAATGCTTCAACGAGGACGGGCTGGGCGCAATCGTGAATTCGTCGCGTGGGATCACCTATGCATTCGGCGACCGCACGATTTCGCGCGATAGCTTTGTTGAATCGGTCCGCGAAAACACTTGCCGCATGGTGGATGAGATCAACGCCGCGGTAAAATCGCGCGTCGCAGCGCTCTCCAGTTAACCGCGCAAATCGGCGAACGCCGCCTCGATCTCTTGCTTGGCCGCGGGAGCGGGAATCGTCAGCGGCAGGCGAGGCGGACCGCCGTAGTATCCCGACAGATCCATCGCGTATTTAAGGCCGCCGATACCGTATTTCGTCGTCACCAGCTTGGCCGCGTGGCCGATGCGATTCTGCCAGTCGAGTGCCGCCTCGGGTTCGCGCGTCCGATGCGCTTCCCAGATCGAAATGGTGGCGTAAGGCGCGGGATTGGCGAACGCCAAAATGCCGCCGCTGCAGCCGATGGCCAGCGAGGGCGCGAGCGTGGTAGCGGAGCCTGTGAGCACCTGAAAACCCTTCTTCGAATCGCGCACCATTTGCAGCAGCTTTTCGACGTTGCCCGAGCTTTCCTTAATCCCCACGATGTTGGGATGGTGCGAAAGCTCCGCCACGGCCTCGGCGGCAAGATCGACGCCCGTGTTCTGCGGAAAGTTATACAGCAGGATCGGGATCTTGGCTTGGTCTGCGACAGCGCGGAAGTGCAGCATCTGCGTTTCGGGCTTGGCAAACTGGCCTTTGAAGAAAGAGGGCGTCTTGACAAGCGCTGCTTTGTAGCCGAGATCGGCGGCGCGATTGGTAAGCACGACAGTTTCGTGCACGCTGTCCATGCCGGTTCCGGCGATCAGCAGTTTCTCGGGCGCGGCCCATTGCGCCACCCACTCCCAAAGCTGAATTTTCTCCTGCGCGTCCAGCATCACGCTTTCGCCGGTGGAAGCGCAGACCACGTAGCCGGACAACGCCGTGGCGTTCCACTTTTCGACGTTGTGTTGGACCTTGATTTTCCAGAGCTCGCCCGCGTGATTGAAGGGCGTGGTGATGGGACTGAAAATGCCTTGGAGTTTCATGGAACGGAGGGGCGGCGCGCGCCGCCCCCAAAAGACGGACTAGCCCTTCGCGACGTACGTGATCACGAACGTATACAACGCAAGCGATTCAATCAGCACCAATCCTAAAATGAGTGCGAACCGAATGCCTCCCTGGGCTCCGGGGTTTCTGGCCGAAGCCTCACAGGCTGACGCGCCGAGCTTCCCTTGTCCCAGCCCGCACAATCCGGATGCGATGCCCATCGCGAGATACGCGGCAGGAGCCTTCCAGTCACCACCACCGCCACCGCCAGCCGGGGTCTGGGCAAATATCGGGCTGGCCAGCGCCATGGCGAGGCCCGCCGCATAAATCAGTTTGCGTTTCATTTCACTTCTCCCTGTACAAGAATTGTTCGCCAGTGGGTGGTTCCGTCTCTATCCTGGGGGACGAGGGGCTCACGCTTGCGAATCGATAAAGCCGTTTAGTGTTCTTCGTGTGCTACCGCACCACCCACGTAAATCATGGCGAGCAGCATAAAAATATAAGCCTGTAAGAATGCGACGAAAACGTGCAGCCCCATGAAAATCGCGGGTGCGACAATGAAGGTGAGCGCCAGGAATGTCGTCGTAACCTTCTCGCCGGCGAACATGTTCGCGAAAAGACGAACCGTGAGAGAAAGCGGCCGGGCGAGATGGCTAATCAGTTCAATGGGAATCATCAAGGGGGCCAGGACGATCATGGGGCCGGCGAAGTGGGCGAGATAGCGCCCGACGCCCTGCTCGCGCAAACCCATCCAGTGATAGTAGAAAAAAACCGCCACGGCCAAACCCAGCGGGACGGCGACGGTCTGCGTCGGTGACTCGAACCCGGGGATGACGCCGATCACGTTCATGAACAAAATAAATATGAAGAGCGCGCCGAAAAATGGCGCATACTTGCGGCCATGCTCCACGGCTTCGTCGGTCTGGCCGATGACGAACTTATAAATCGCTTCGAAGGTTAACTGGAGCTTGCCCGGCCGCTCCACCGAAAGGCGCGAGCGCAGGATCGCGAACAACACGATGATGATGGCGACCACCAGGATTTCCATGGTGATCCAGTTTTCCCAGGGATGCGCCGGATCGGCTGCCGGATGCCCGATGGCGTTCAACAGCGAATCGAGCGGGCCGGCCAGGAAGCGGTTGAACAGAACGGTAGTCCAGACTTCGGATTCAGCTTGCATAGATGAGTTCGAAAATGAGTTCGAGGATAACGGCCGCGCCGGACACCAACAGTCCGAAAGCTGCGGCTCCGATATTCAACCCAAGAAACTTGATTATAACCCAGGCGGCTGCGATCAGGGCTACCAGGCGGACGACGAAGAATGCCGGCCGCCGGTTCCTGGCGGTGGGTACCAGGACGTCAACGATCTGACGCCAATTCCAAAAGCTGGCATAGGAAACTGCCGCGCCGATCAGGAACGAGACGCCGGTCGCGACACCCTTCCAGATGGCGATCGCAATGGCGCCGGAGATTCCGAGAGTCAAAATGATCCGGCTGATCCGCCGAACCGCCTGCTCGTAGAATTCCAATGTCATTTGCCGGCATCGTCCTTGCTTAGCTCGCGCAACAGGTCGATAATTCCTGCCGCCACGCCCACCAGCAGAAAAATGATCTTTAAGAAACCGGTGTGAAAGACGCGATCCAGCAGATATCCGATCCCGAACCCAACCAGAGCGGCGGCGGGAACAACAAAGATCAGGCCGTAGTACTTGCCGAGTTGGACGGGGAGGTTGTCTTTTTCAGGCATGGACGCTACGCTTGCGCTCCAAGATGGCCGCGGCCTGGTCGGCGGTTTCTTTGACCAGGAAACCCATCTTGGGATGGCTGGGAGTGAGGTCGGGCTCCAGGCCGAAGTCTTCGAGGGTCTCCGTGGTGGAAGGTCCGATGGAAGCGATTGCCACGCGGCGCAGGCCGTTGCGCAGGGCCGCTTCGAGCTGCTGTTCGGCGGCAACGCGGAACAAGTGGGGAACTTGGATCGAAGTGGTGAACATCACGACATCGGCCTTCGCTTCGGCAATCCGGCGCACGGCTTCGCGCAGCGGCGCCAGATCGGCAGGTAGGTCCCATTGATAGACACGCACCGGCGTCACTTCGGCGCCGCGCTCACGAAGGGCATCCAGCAGCTCGGTGTTGGATTTGCCGTATTCCTGCACAGCGATGCGCTTTTCGGTTCGGCCGGCAAGAGCGGCCACGAGTTCCCGCCAGGTGTTGGGCTCGGGCGCGGTGACGGCGACGGGAACGCTCATTTCCCGTAACGCGGCCAGCGGCTTGGGGCCACGCGCCGCCACCGCGATCTTGCGCAGCGCCTCGGCAAATTGCCCCTCGGGATATCGCGACGCGAGCACTTTGTTCAGCGCGCGCGCGCCCACGCCGGTGAGAAAAATCACCAGGTCGAATTCGCCGCGAAACAGGCGCTCGGCGAATGCGAAGGCTTCCGGGTTATTCTCAATGGGCGCTTCGCGCATGGAGGGCGCGACGAAAGCCTCGCCGCCCTGCCGGCGAATCAGCTCCGCGATTTCGGCGGCGCGCCGGCTTTCGAAAGACACGACGCGCAGGCCATCGAACGGCATCGCTATCAGGGTAACAGTTAGTCGCCCTTGTCCTTCTTCTGTTCCTTCTCGTATTCTCGTAGCACGCGGTCGACGTACTGAATGGTCTCGGGATAGGGCGGCACGCCGTGATATTTGTCCACGGCCGCCGGGCCGGCGTTGTACGCCGCTACGGCTTTCGAGACCTGGTGGGGATCGTTCTCGTATTTCTCCAATAGATCGCGCAGGTAGCGGGCGCCGGCGTCGGCGTTTTGAGCCGGATCGCGCGGGTCGGCATG
>JASHQT010000547.1 GCA_030039005.1 Bryobacteraceae bacterium | reverse complement strand
TGAATTGCCCCTTCTGCCGCACCTCGGAATCCTACGATCTGCGCTGGCTGGTGCGCACCAAAGTCGATCGGCTGCCCGGCCACGCCGACGAGCGCGACCGCGCCAAATTCAAGAAGGCAGCCAGCTACATGGTGCTGCTGGACGACAAGGTGATGTGCAAGAACATGCGCTGCCGCAAACGTTTCGACGTCTCGGGGATCAAAACTACCGCGTTCATTTGACGGTCGAGGCTGCGCCAAAGCTCACGCTCGAATCCGCGGTGAACTTGCGGTATTCGTTGTAGTCGACGTCGTTCTTGCTCAGCACATTGCCCTCGCGCGACCGCAGCTCGAAGCTCAACGGAAGCAGATAATCCGCTTCGCCGATCCGCGTATAGTCGTAATCCAGCATCAGGCTGACGTCCTGCACCGGATAGGCGGGCGGGATCCCGTCGGCGTGCAGTGTGATGCGATGGACGTAATGCGCGCGGTCGTCGATAAAGATCAGCCCATGATAGGCGGTCACCAGGTCCTTCCCCAGGCTCGCCGCCATCACGTGATACTCCGATTTGTCGGCCGCGACCTGATAGGCGTAGACGTGCATCCGGCGCCCGCGCAGCATGAACCAGGTCTGCCAGTGGAACTCCGCCGCAGTCTCCGGCGCGAAAATCCCCTTCATCACCGAGCCGAACTCGCCCGACGACGACGCACCGCCCAGCTTCTCGTGCTCGATGCTGGAAGGAACGCCGTTAATCTCCATAACTTTGTAGTCTTCGTGGTGTTCTACATAGGCGAGTCGCTCGACGATAATGTCTATGGGCTGCCATACCTCGTGTCCGGGACCGCCGCGCGCTCCAAAATCTTCAAAGCGGCGAGTGGTTTGAGTGCACAGGAAATCGGGCAGGCTGCGCTCGTGGTGGAAGGCGTAATCGGTGGCGTCGGCCAGAACCCTCTTTTGCTCGGCCGCATCCGGCGCTTGCGCGCTGGAATGTGCCTGGAAGGCCAAAGAACCAATGGCCAAGAGCAGGGCGGTAGAGCTCCGATGCATGTGAATCACTACTGCGGCCGCGAAACGCCTAAACCATGACTATAAAGACTCGGCCCCTCGGGACGCAAGATGCCGAGGCCTTTTGGCGCTTGCGCCTCCAGGCCCTGGAGCAGTCGCCGCGCGCTTTTGGCGAGTCCGCGGAAGAGCATCGCGCTACTTCGATGCAAGCCTTCTGCAAGCGCCTGGCTTCTTCGAGCGACGACAACTACGTCTTGGGCGCATTTTCGCGCTCCAAGCTCGTCGGCACGGTTGGGTTCGGGCGCAGCACGCGGCGCAAGCAGCGCCACAAGGCCAGGATCTGGGGCGTCTTTGTCGAGGAAGCCTATCGCGGCCAGGGCATCGCGCGCCGCTTGATGAGCGAAGTGCTGGAACGCGCGAAGGCGCTGCCCGAACTCGAACAGATCATCCTTACAGTGGGCGACGAGCAGAAGGCCGCCAAGAGCCTGTACGCTGCCCTAGGGTTCACCGTGTTCGGACATGAGCCGCGCGCGCTCAAGATCGACGACAACACCTACGTCGATGAAGACCACATGGTTTTCCTAGTGCGCACTTCATAAAAGGTTTCTGGAAAATTTTGCCCGTTCAGTAATCCTTGCTCGGTAGCCAATCGCCAATGGCTGTCCAGTGTCTCTCCGTAAGTCCCTGAATACGTGTACATTAGCATGCCGCGCCGAGGGCCGTCCCCCATGGTACTGAAACTGCTTTTCTTAGGGAACGTACGCCGGCGACGGCAAATTGTTCCAGCAAGGGAGTTTAGGTTCCAACATGACACGAGAAGAATACGGTGCCGCTTACAAAAGGGGCTACAATCTGACGGTACGGTTTTTGGTTTCCCGCGGTCTGTCCTACGATTCCGCCCAGGAAACGGCCCAAGCGGCATGGGTCAAGGGCTGGGAACGCCTGGGTCAGTTGCGTGACCAGAACATGGTGCTGACCTGGATGAACAGCATCGCCCTCAATATTCATCGCAGTTGCATGCGCCGCGAGCCCTTCCTGCAAACGCTCCCTGAGCTGCCCACGCCGCCCAAGGTCAACCTCGCCGCCATCGATGTCCGTCGAATCCTCAAAACCTGCAAAACGAACGATCGCATGGTGCTCACGCGTCATTACCTGGAGGGCTACAAGGTCCAGGAGATCGCCCGCGCCCATGGCTGGACCGAGACCGCCGTTCGCATCCGCTTGCTCCGCGCGCGCCGTGCCGTCAATAAGCGCTTCGCCGCTTAGTCGATAACCCTGGATGTTTCTACAGCAGTAATACAGATTACAGCAAAACTCGCCATAAAATATTTTTTGCACTTCTAGCGCAATTTGATTTACCATGGTGGGTCATACAGGACCCAACTGGATGGCCCAGCTCTTCCACCGTAGCGCGAACAGCCTTTCGAAAATCAGCATCACGGTCGTCGTTCTCGGCCTTGGTGCGCTTATTGCCTTTGCCTACACGATGGACCGTGGTCACTACATCACGGACGTGCGGGTAGTCAAACAGCAGCCCGTGCCGTTCAGCCACAAGCACCATGTCTCCGACGATGGAATCGATTGCCGGTACTGCCATACCTCGGTGGAGACGTCGTCGTTCGCCGGTCTTCCGGCCACCGAGATCTGCATGAGCTGCCACTCGCAGCTCTGGACCAACGCCGAAATGCTGGAGCCGGTTCGCGCCAGTTTTCGCACCGGCGAGTCGCTGGTTTGGACCCGCGTCAACGCCCTGCCTGATTTCGTATACTTTAATCACAGCATCCATATCAACAAGGGCGTCGGATGCGCCACCTGCCATGGCCGCGTGGACCAGATGCCCCTGATGTACAAGGAAAACACGCTCTACATGAATTGGTGCGTCAACTGTCACCGCAATCCCGAGAAGTACGTGCGCCCTCGCGATCAGGTGTTTAACATGGCCTATGAGCCGCCGGCCGACCAGGAAGCGCTGGGCCGCAAGCTCGTTTCCGAATACCACATTCAAAGTTTGACCGACTGCTACACTTGCCACCGATGATGATTTGCTCCCATGGTGATCTACACCGATGAACGATAGACCCGCGCTTGATCTAGAGAAGATTCGGGCTCGGATGGAATCCGCCACAGGGCCCCGCTACTGGAAGAGCCTGGAAGAGGTAGCTGAGACCAAAGAGTTTCAAGCGTACGTCGAAGACGAATTCGTCGATCGCACGCCGAATTGGCTGGACCCCGCCAGCCGCCGCAATTTTCTCAAGCTGGCTGCGGCTTCGCTCGCTTTCGGCGGCGTCACCGCGTGCACCAAGCTGCCCAAGGAAACCATCGTCCCCTACGTCCGCCAACCCGAGGAGTTTATCCCTGGCGTTCCCCTGTATTACGCGACCGCGATGCAGATGGGCGGCGTCGGCACCGGGCTGATCGTCACCAGTCATCTCGGCCGGCCGACGAAGATCGAGGGCAATCCCGACCATCCCGGCAGCCTGGGCTCTACCGACTTCTTCCACCAGGCCTCCATCCTGACGATGTACGATCCCGACCGCACCCAAACGGTGACCAAGAACGGATTCATCGACTCCTGGGTCTCGTTCCAGAGCGCGGTCGCCGAACGGAGAGAGCAGGGCAAGATCAACGGCGCGGGTTTGCGTATCCTCACCGAGACGGTTGTGTCGCCCACGCTCACGGCGCAGATCAACGCCGTGTTGAAAGATATTCCCGGCGCCAAGTGGCATCAATACGAAGTCGGCGGGCGCCATGCCGCTTACCAGGGCGCGATGCTGGCCTTTGGGCGGCCGGTGAACACGATTCACAACTTCAGCCAGGCCGATGTGGTCGTGTCCATCGACGCCGATTTTCTGGCTTGCGGCCCCGGAAATCTTCGCCACGCGCGCCAGTTCGCCGACAAGCGCCGTGTGATGACCAACGTCACGCACACGCCGCAGCCCAAGGAAGATTGGCAGGAAGGCTATCAGGCCGGCCCCATTCCGGCGCGCACCAATCAGTCCTCACAGTACATGACGGATAATCGCGGCCTCGTCGTTCTGCCTCCGCAGGTGCAGGCCGAAGGTAAGCCGCCTGCCGAAACCACGCTGAACCGTCTGTATATGGTCGAGTCGGCGCCTTGCCCCACCGCCAGTATGGCCGACCATCTCTTCGTACTGCCGCCGAGCGAAATCGAAACCTGGGCTTGGGATCTGGCCGCGGCGTTGGGCGCCGGTGGCCAATCCAGCGGCAAGTACAAAGAGATCGCCGTCATCGCGCGCGACTTGCAAGCCCACAAAGGCGCGTGTCTGGTGGTGGCGGGCGATTATCAACCGCCTGCCGTTCACGCGCTCGCTCATGCCATGAATGCCGCACTCGGCAATGTCGGCAAAACCATCAGCTATACCGATTCCATCGAGGGCAATCCCATCGATCAGGAGGATTCGCTTCGCCAGCTTGTCTCCGACATGAACGCGGGGCACGTGGAATCGCTCTTCATCTTTGGAGGCAACCCGGTCTACAGCGCTCCCGTGGATCTGGATTTCGCCGGCGCACTGAGGAAAGTCCCGTGGAAGGCCTATCTCGGCATGTATCCCGACGAAACCGCCCGCCAGTGCTCCTGGGTAGTTCCCGAAGCGCATTATCTGGAGTCCTGGGGCGACGTTCGCGCGTTCGATGGCACCGTCAGTTTCATCCAGCCGCTCATCGCTCCGCTTTACGGCGGCAAAACGGCTCTCGAAGTCGTCGCCACGCTCGCCGGGAATCCGGACAAAACCGATCATGAGCTGGTCCAGGAATATTGGCAGGCTCAAGTTAAGGTTCCCAACTTCGACATCTTCTGGCAGCAAGCGCTGAACGACGGTGTGGTTCCCAACACGCTGGTGCCCGCGGTGAACGTCACCGCGAAAATGCCTCCCGCGCCGCAACCCAAGCCAGTGCAGGAAATGGAAATCATGTTCCGTCTCGATCCCACCATCTGGGACGGATCGTATTCCAATAACGGCTGGCTCCAGGAACTGCCCAAGCCCCAAAACAAGTTGACCTGGGACAACGCCGTCTGGATCAGCCCCAAAACGTCCCAGGAGAAAAACGTCAACATCGGCGACATCGTCGAGCTGACCTATCAAGGCCGCAAGATCACCGGGCCCATCTGGATCATGCCCGGCCACGCCAACAACAGCGCCACCATTCATCTGGGCTTCGGCCGAACCGCCGCCGGCCATGTGGGCAACGAAGTCGGTTTCAACGCCTATTTGGTTCGCACTTCGTCGGCGCCCTGGAACGACTCGGGTCTTGAGTTTAGAAAAGTCGGCAGCGGACACATCTTCGCCACTACCCAGCACACCCAGACCATGGAAGAGAGCGAGCCGGTCCGGATCGCCACTCTGGAGGAATATAAGAACCAGCCGCAGTGGGTGGATCAAAAGCATGACGACCAGCCGCTTTCCGACAAGCTCACCCTGTATCCGGATTATCGCTATCAAGGCTACAAGTGGGGCATGAGCATCGACCTCAACGCCTGTGTCGGCTGCGCTTCCTGTATGGCTGCCTGTCAGGCGGAGAACAACATCGCGGTGGTCGGCAAGGTCGAAGTCAACCGCGGCCGTCACATGAACTGGATCCGCGTGGACCGTTATTTCAAGGGCGACTGGGACAATCCCGAGCTTTACTATCAGCCCGTGCCGTGCATGCAGTGTGAGAATGCGCCGTGCGAATTGGTCTGCCCCGTTGCCGCCACCGTCCACAGCGCCGACGGCCTGAATCAAATGGTCTATAACCGCTGTGTCGGCACGCGTTATTGTTCCAACAACTGCCCCTATAAAGTGCGGCGCTTCAATTTCCTGCTGTACTCGGATTGGAACACGGAAAGCCTCTACGGCGTGCGCAATCCCAACGTCACCGTCCGCAGCCGCGGTGTCATGGAAAAATGCACGTACTGCATCCAGCGCATCGCCGCCGCCAAGATCGACACCGAAAAGCAAAACCGGCGCATCGCCGACGGCGAAGTGACGCCGGCGTGCGCGCAAGCCTGTCCCACGCAGGCGATCGTATTCGGCGACATTAACGATTCCAAGAGCCGCGTGGCTCAGCTCAAGGCGCAAGCCCGCAACTACAGTCTGCTCGAGGACCTGGATGTCCGTCCGCGCACCACTTATCTGGGGCGCTTGCGCAACCCCAACCCGGAGATCGGTAATGCCTAACCTCAATACCGAAGAACTCGAGCCCTTCGAGACTAAAGTCATCGACCCCGGCCCGGATAAGATCATCGCTCCGGGATTCAACAACGCCACCGTCACCGACAAGATCGCGGGTGTCGTCTTCAAGCCCATCGAGACCACCCCGAAACAATGGTGGATCAGCCTGTTCATAGCCTTCGTGGCCATGCAAGGCCTGCTCGCGGGAGGGTTCTGGCTGTTCTACAAGGGCGTCGGAGTCTGGGGCATCATGATCCCGGTGGCGTGGGGCTTCGCCATTGTCAACTTCGTATGGTGGATCGGTATCGGCCACGCCGGCACGCTCATTTCGGCCATTTTGCTGCTGCTCAAACAGGATTGGCGCACATCCATCAATCGATTCTCGGAAGCCATGACGCTGTTCGCTGTCGCCCAAGCGGGCATGTTCCCCATCCTGCACCTGGGCCGGCCGTGGCTAGCCTACTGGCTGCTTCCTTACCCCAGTTCGATGTGGTTATGGCCTCAGCCGCGCAGTCCGCTAATCTGGGACGTTTTTGCGGTCTCCACGTATCTAACCGTCTCGCTGATTTTCTGGTTCGTCGGCTTGATTCCCGATTTTGCTACCATGCGCGACCGTGCCAAGCACCATTGGCAGAAAATCACTTTCGGCATGCTCGGTATGGGTTGGCGGGGATCGGCCAAGCATTGGGCCAAGTACCAAATGGCCTACCTGCTGTTAGGCGGCCTCGCGACGCCCCTGGTGGTCTCGGTCCACACCGTGGTCAGCTTCGACTTTGCCATCAGCCTCCTGCCCGGCTGGCACACCACCATCTTCCCGCCTTACTTTGTCGCCGGCGCCATTTATTCCGGTTTCGCGATGGTGGTGACGCTGGCTATTCCCACCCGCAAGTGGTTTCACCTGGAAGATCTCATTACCACACGCCACCTGGACGCTTGCGCGAAACTCATGCTCGGCACCGGGTTGATCGTCGCCTACGGCTACATGATGGAAGCCTTCATGTCCTGGTACAGCGGCAATCCGCATGAGATGTTCATGTACATAAACCGTACAACTGGCCCTTACAAGTACGAATTCTGGACTCTGATTCTTTGCAATATCCTCATTCCGCAGTCGCTGTGGTCCAGAAGAGTGCGCCAGAATATCCCGCGGTTGTTCGTGGTTGCCCTCGTCGTCAATGTCGGGATGTGGCTGGAGCGTTTCGTAATCGTCATCATCAGTTTGTCCCGCGACTTCGTCCCGTCCTCTTGGGGCATGTACTATCCAACGCAGTGGGATTGGGCCGTTCTGATCGGTACCATCGGTTTCTTTCTGGTGTTGATGGCCCTGTTCGTTCGCTTCCTGCCTTCCATCTCGATTTTCGAGGTCCGCGAGGTCTTGCATCACCTCGCGCCCCATGTACTGGATGACGATCAACTGTCGCCGCGGCCGGCGCAGGGAGACTAGAGCAGCCATGAGCGGGGTGGATAAATGCAGCCATGAGCGGGGTGGATAGATCATGAGCGAAACATTCTGGGATCGGCATGGACTTTACGGAATCATGGCGCAGTTCCGCGAGCCGGAAGAGGTTCTGGACGCGGCCAATCGCGCCTATGCCGCGGGATATCGCAATATGGACGCCTATTCGCCCATGCCCATTGAGGGCCTGGCCGACGCGGTCGGATTCCGCCACAATTGGGTCGCGCCCATCGTTTTGCTGTTCGGCCTGTGCGGCTGCGTCGGGGGATTCATGTTGCTGTGGTGGATCACCGTGGTGGCTTACCCGCACAACGTCGGAGGAAGGCCCTTCGATAGCTGGCCGGCCTACATCCCCATCACGTTCGAATGCACCGTCCTGCTGGCTGCTCTGAGCTCTGTAATCGGAATGCTGGCGCTCAACAAACTGCCGCAGCCTTATCATCCCGTCTTCAACGTCGAGAGTTTTTCCCAGCATGCTTCGGTGGACCGCTTCTATCTGTGCATCGAAGCTTCCGACCCCAAGTTTGACGCCGCGGCCACGCGCGCGTTCCTGGAAGGCTTGAATCCGGAAGAGGTGGCCGAAGTTCAAAAATGACCTTCAAACGCCAATTAGTGACAAACCAATTCGGCCGCACACTTCTGCTCAGCGCCGGGACGCTGGCGTTCCTGGCTCTCGCCGCCTGCCGCCAGGATATGCATGAGGAGCCGCGCTACAATCCCGAGGCCCAAACCGACTTCTTTTCCGATGGCCGCTCGGCTCGTCCCATGGTGGCCGGGACCGTCGCGCGCGGCCATCTCCAGATCGACGAAGCCCGCTACACCGGCAAAATCGCTGGCGAAGACGTCGACATGTTTCCGATTCCGATTTCCAAGGACGACATCGAGCGCGGCCAGCAGCGCTTCAACATTTACTGCACGCCTTGCCACGGGCGTCTGGGCGATGGCAACGGAATGGTGGTGATGCGCGGCTTCCGCCAGCCGCCGTCGTATTATTCCGACCGCCTGGTGCACGCTCCGGTCGGCCATTTCTTTGACGTGATCACCAATGGATTCGGCGCCATGACCAGCTACGCCTCCCGCGTCGAGCCGGACGACCGCTGGCGCATTGTCGCCTATATTCGCGCCTTGCAATTGAGCGAATCGGCCAGCTTGAACGATGTGCCCGCCGCCCAGCAGCAGAATTTGCCCGTCGAGCCGCCGCCGCGCACCGCGGGGGAGAGCACCGGCGTGCCCGCGGGTTACGCACAAACAGGAGCCAATCAGTGACCCCTAGCGACACCCTTCGCCCTCAGATGGATCGTGTGCAGCGAAGCTGCCT